>NZ_JBMWAM010000028.1:0-57454 GCF_049725345.1 Paenibacillus praedii
GCAAAAAAAAGTTGGACGGAAAACATTACGTTTTTCCGCACAACTTTTTTTGTTTTAGAGACTTATTGGACAGCCCCTTGCTATGTTATCCCTTTATTCTGTGAGTGAGACGATTAAAAACACAATGGCCATCAAAGCGTAAACGACTAGCGATAAAATCATTAATGATCGCTTTTTCACTACGCCGCTCCCCTTCCCGCACCAAGTAGGCTATACCCTATTGTATGTGGGCGGAAACTGCGCGGACATTGTCCGAATAAAAATTACTGCAGCAGCCATTTCGCAATATACAGCGCGATGCCAGCTATAATATTAAACCAGCCCAGGAAGCGCGACAGCTTCCACTCCTTGTTTTTGGCTGCTCTTAAGAAGATCCTTCATGCCTTCAAGTTTCCTGGAACAAGCGGGCTCAGATAAGGCACGCTAAGCAATAACAGATGATTCGCAATCACGATCAAACCGATCATTACGCCATACAACCCGAAAATGCCTGCCATAATAATGAGCGGGAAACGCAGCAGGCGTAAAGCCAATGCGGCATTATATGCCGGCGTTGCAAAGGAGCCTATTGTCCTGAACACGAGGCCCATGGCGTCCGCTTGGAGGATATATAATGGAGCCTTCCCGAGGGATAGCTTCAGCCTCTAGGATAGCCCCTGTATTGCTTTATTTTAAGATTCAACGCTTTCAGCGTTCTCATAATAGCGGCCAAGCTCAACGATAAGCGCGCCCATACGCTCCAGCTCCGGCACAATAACCCGTTCAACGCCGTATTCCTTAAGCGCATGCGCTGTCACCTTGCCTACTGCGCCTGCTAGAACCCGCTGCTCTAAAGCCTTCATAAGCTTGCCTTCGCGTCCTGTCCGCCGAGCGTAGTTGAACAAGTAATGAACCTGCACCGCCGTCGTGAAGCAGACCGCATCCACCGCGCTCTCCTCGAGCTCGAACAGCAGCGTATCCATAACGCCCGTTTCCGGAGGCACATGCCGGTAGGGCAATACCGATTCGACCTGCGCCGCTCCCTTCTCCTCGAGAAAGCGTACCAGCTCGGGAGCAGGCTCCCCATGGAGCTGAATCCAGACACGCTGACCTTCAAAATCATAAGAGCTTAAATTATCAATTAGCCCCTGCATCGTTCCGTCAGCATCGCTCACAACCGCTATAAGTCCGCTCCGTTTGACAAAGGCAGACGTTTTGTAGCCCCTTGTCGCGATATTCGCATGGCTCAGTCGATCGATGAACGCTTGTCCGATGCCCAGCTTCTCAGCTGCGCTTACCAGACTTTCAGAGCCCATACCCGTCGTCAAAATAACCCAATCGGCTCCTTGCTCAACGAATGCGCGCAGCGGATTCTCCAATAAGGTCTCCTCAAACATCGTCAGTCCTTGCAGCGAGCGTATGATTGGCGTTCCGCCCTGTTTCTCCACAATCAAGCTCATTTCATCCGTTTTGCGCGATCCGGCAATAACAATTTGTTTGCCCCTCAAAGCCTCTATCCCCATAGTCGTTCAACCACCGTACTTTCAGTAATATTTTTCATGCAGCATGACGTTCATGATATTCATTCATTTTAGGAGAAAAGGGGAGGTTAAGCAACGTGAAAACTCGATTGTTCAGCTCATATGTCCATATGAAGCTACGCATTTTCCCAACTGCGCTTAATAAATAGATTATATATTTTGATCCAAACAATTTTCAATATCATATATACGGGAATGATAAGCAGGATGCCCAGAATACCTGCGATATCCCCACCGACCAATACAAGAACGATAATCGTAACCGGATGAATATCAAGCTGTTTGCCAAATACCAATGGCGCAATCACATTATCCTGTATTTGCTGCGCGATTGTAATGACGATAATGGACCATATTGCAATCGAGGGTGATTCGATAAATCCGATTATGACAATCGGTATGGAAGACAGGAAGGAGCCGATAAACGGAATGAAGTTCAAGATAACCGCCACAACCGTAAGCAGCAGCGCGTATGGCAGATCGATAACCAAGAAGCCGATATACATCAATACACCGAGCGCTAAATTAATGACGACTCTGCTTACAATAAAGCTGCTTAGCGCCTTATCGATATCGTCCATGACCTCGGCCGCATCCGGGCGGAATCGCGCGGGCATAAAGCTTACAAATCTGTCGCCCAGCTTTCCGCCTTCCTTCAGCATGTAGAAGAGCAGAACCGGGAAGGTAATCAGTGCAATCGCAAAATTAGAAAAGAAAGTAAGCAAGCCGGTCATGTATTCCGTAAGCAGCGTAAAACCTTTGTTCAAATACTCCGTTAAGCGGGAGAGGGGGTTCACATTTTCAGGTAAGAAGCTTGACAAAAAGCCGCTCCGCTCTAGCTCCGCCACTTGCTCGCTTAAGGTAGCGAACAGGTCAGGAGCATTTTCGACCAAATTAAGCAATTGGGTTCTTAAGGAAGGCCATACCCACATGCTAAAGCCTACGAGTATGAGCAAAAACGATAAATAGATAAGTAATATCGAGAACGTGCGATTAATATTTCGTTTTTCCATGACATTGACGAGCGGCCGAAGCAAATAGTGGAAAAAACCCGCAATCATGAGCGGAATAATAATCATGCTGAACAACGAGAGCACGGGCTTAAATATAAAATCGACGCGCGAGGCTAAATAAATGATAATAAGAACCAAAATAATAGCCACGCACCAGCGGGTGAACCTCGTTAATTTGCTCATGATTTCACCTTCTTGTACAATTATTGCTGCTGCAGTTCATCCGCACAACCAATAAAAAAACCACACGGCGGGACCAGAGCAGTTAAGCCCTAAATACCCACAGCATGGCAAGTTGAAACGCCTCTCAGCCTTGGAGTTGTATGATTATTCAAAAGCTACATCAAAAAATAGCGCTTACCCTTGCGGCTGAATTTGTTTTTCTAATTCGACGGTTCGACTGCATATCTTTTTCACTAACGGATAGTCGTGGCTAATAACTAGCATGCCAAGCTGACGATTATGGACAACCTCCAACAAAGCATGCCAGATTTGCGCCTGCGTGACGGCGTCCAGCATCGTCGTCATTTCATCCGCAATAAGAAATCTGGTTTGCGGGCCGAGTGCTCTTGCGATGCAGCAGCGCTGCAGTTCCCCTCCGGACAATTCATTGGGATATCGCGTCAGCCATTCCCTTCTGATTCCGAGCGAGTCAAGTATCTCGACATCAGGAGACCAACCCTCCATTAATGTTCTGCCGATCCGCCAGCGCGGATTTACGGCGCGCTCCGGATGCTGAAAAATCATTTGAACAGGGTCATAACCGCCGTCAGCCGATTTTCGCCCTTGGACCAAAACCTCGCCCTCCACCGGCTTCGCATAGCCCGCTAAAAGCCGTCCCAAGGAGGTTTTCCCGCATCCGCTCGGACCGATTAAACCGACTATTTCTCCTGGCCGAATCGTGAGGCTGAAATCTTTAAACAGCCATTGGCCTTCAGAATAACGCCAACTAAGCCCTCTAGCTTCAAGAAGCATGGCAGCACCTCGTCATTCCGCCGCGTAGTTCACGAGGCTTCGGCCTCTCTTCTGAACATTTCACCGTAGCTGCAGCACATCGATCTGAGAATAGGCAGCCTTGCTTGCGAGAGCTTGCCTGAGGCTGCGCACCCAGCAGCGGTTTAAATCCGTTTTGCGGCAACGCACGCCACAATGCTTGGCTGTATGGATGTCTGAGCTGCTCGCCGCTCCCGCTGAAATCGCTGGCGGGTGCGATCTCAACCGCTTCACCTGCGTATAATACAGCCACTTTATCTGCGATACGAATCGCCGCCTCAATATCATGCGTAATGAAAAGCACTGCGCAGCCTCCAGCCGCAAGCTCCTTGAACAGCTGCAGCGCATCCTCGACATCTGACGAATGCATGCCCGGCGTAGGCTCATCGGCTATGATGAGACGCGCCCTGCCCAGAGCAGCCGTAGACACCAGCACCTTGCGCGCCATACCGCCCGAGAGCTGAAACGGAAACAGCCGCTCCACAGTCTTCTCCAAGCGGAAACGCTTCAGCAAACCTCGGCGTTCTGCGTGCTGCAATTTGGTGTCCGAACTCGATCCCAGCTGCGCACCGACTCGAATAAGGGGATCAAGAAAGCTCACCGATTGCGGAACGAGTGCAATATCCTTGCCGCGATACGCTAGAAGCTCCGCTTCATCCAATGGCTTCCCATTATATTGAATATCTCCCGTCATGACGACATTTGCCGGGAGGATCCCCATAATCGCATGTGCCAGCAGGCTCTTCCCAGATCCGCTCGCCCCGACGACAGCCACAATTTCACCCTCGTTAATCGAGAGATCAAGCTCCTCTACCGCCTTAACCTCTCGTTGGCGGCTGCCTTTATCATATTGAATAAAGGATATGGATAATTTCTTAACCTCTAATAGCGGCATTTGCCTCACACTCCTCACATTGAAGCTGTGTTTCATTCCCAAACTACAATTGAGCACTGCGCGGATCTATTAAGAGGCGCAAATGACTACCCAATCGATCGAAAGCACGAACTGTAATCAATAGTCCTAAGCCTGGGAATACGGCCAGCCACCACATGCCCGTCGACAGATAACGCATCGATTCCGATAAAATTATTCCGATTGCCGGCTGATGCGGCGACATGCCAAGGCCAATAAATGTAATAGCCGCCTCATGCAGCACAGCATGCGGAAACAGGATAAGAAAACCCACCATTACCTGAGGCAGTAAATGCGGTGCTAAGTGACGCGTCGCTATCCAGTATCGCGATCTGCCCATTCTTCTTGAAACCTGTACATAGTCTGCTGACATAAGCTGGAGCGCCTCTGCGCGAATAACCCGGGCAAGGCTCGGCCAGTGAGTCAGCATTATGCCTATGGCGATTCCCTTCATGCCGCCTCCACTTACGTATGCGATGAGAATGAGCATGACCAGGTGGGGCACGCTTAAGCTAACGTCGATGAGCCAGCTTATGATACGATCCGCTGATTTTCCAAGCACAGCAGCCGACAACCCCATGACGGTCGCTATGACCGTGCTGCATGCCGCCCCGAGCAAGCCAACCTGAATACTTAAAGCAAGACCTTTAATAGTCCTCGAAAACATATCTCTGCCAAGCCAATCCGTTCCAAATGGATGAGACAAGGAGGGAGATAATTGACGGATGTCCAGTTGAACAGCTAAGCCTTTCGTACCAAGCAGCATTGCTCCTGCACTAATACCAGCCAGCAGAAGCGCCGCTCCCACGGCGGAAAGCAGTGTTCGCTGCCGCTCATTCCGGCGAATAGACTTGCCGGCTCTATATCGCTGCTCCAAAGCATTCATCCGCGCACCTCCTTCGACAGGCGCATTCGCGGATCAATGACTCGATAGAGAAAGTCCGCAATTGCATTTCCCGCAAATACAAAGAGCGTGCTGCATAAGACGAGTCCCATCAGCAGCGGCACATCCCCCCGAATACCCGCATCAACGGTCGCTTGCCCAAGACCCGGATACGAGAAAACCTGCTCCACCAGAACGGCCCCGCCGAACAGCTCCCCGAATGCGGCGAACTGCAGCGTAATCGCAGGCAGAGCAATATTACGAAGACCATGCCTCCTTAACAGTCCAAGCCCTCTCTCCCCTCTTGCTCTAGCAAACAAAACGTAGTCGCTAGCCATAACATCGATCAGCTTCTCACGCGTATGAAGCGCAATCGGCGCGATGCCAACTACACTCAGCGTCATAACAGGCAAAATCATATGCCGAATATGATCTGCAGCCGTCACGTTTTCTGCAAGGACGCCAGCCGGTACGCCGAGTCCGAACGGAAACCAGCCCAGCCACACGGCAAATACCATCATTATTAATAAAGCGATCCAAAATGCGGGAGTCGAAGCAAGCGTATAGCAATAGCCTTTAATGATACGATCAAGCCACAAATCTCTGTGCATCGCCGCGATTACTCCTGCTGTAAAGCCGATCATGCCTGAGAGCAGCCAAGCTGCCGCCATCAGTATCGCTGAATTCAAAAAACGCTCGGATATGACCTCAGACACTGGCTCTCGATAGATCATCGACGTTCCCATATCCCCTTGCAGCAAAGCCCCCGCCCATTTCATGAACCGCTCCGGGAAAGGCCGATCAAGCCCCCAATAGGCCGTAATCTGCTCCCTTTGCTCTGGTCCGACGCGCATGAGATCTGCACCAATATAAGAATTTACCGGGTCAATGGGCGACAGACTCATAAGCGCGAAGGTCACGATGCTGACTGAAGCCAAAAGCGCAAACAGTCGAACCGCCTTTTTTCCTATAAATAATGTAATTCCCTGTATCATCGCCAAATCCTCATCTCGCTTACTCATTCCATTTCCAGGATAAAATATTATCCGTTAACGGCCAGCCATGTCCATGCGGCTGTATGCGCTGGATCCCAATATCCAGATCCTCATGAACGAAGTACAAATGATCGATATTCACAAGCCAAGCCCATGGCGCATCTCCCTTGACGCTTAATCCCGTTTGTCCGTCCCACTGCGCTTTCTTCCAATAATCAATCGCCTCGTCCTCCGTCCTCGCGTTTAGCGCCTGCTCAAACCAGTTGTCAACGGCCGGATTGCCGTAATAGCCCGTATTATAATAATCGACGCCGCCATATGCACTGCTGTATAGGTTATACATTTCCAGCGGATCATGGCTTCCCCAGCCTAGCATTACCGCATTGGCATGCATAAGCTTCTCGATTTCATCCCAGCTCTTGCCCTCAACGTTCATTCGGATGCCAATGTCCAAGGCCATCTCCGCCGTTGCCAGCGCTAACGATTGCCGCGTCACATCTCCCGACGGGTAGAGAAGCGAGAACTCGGCCGGCAAAGGACCCTTCTCAACAATGCCGTCCATGTCCTTGTCGCTCCACCCCGCTTCAGCCAGCAGCTTCGCCGCTCCGTCCGCTTCATTGTCCTTGATGCTTGCCTCTTCATTCCACCACGGAAGTCCGTCAACTGCGGTAAAGGCCGGTGTGCCATAGCCCTCCAATATCCCGTCGACTAGCTTCTGACGATCGATTGCCATATTAATCGCTTTGCGTATTGCCGGATCTGCCGTTACGTCGTTACCGATCGGATAGCCCTCCTCCGTTACACCGCCGCTTAAAACATAAGGGAAGGCGATACCGCGATTATCGACCGTTTTCACCGCTTCAAGCCGCATACCGGCTATCTGCTGCTTGCTGAAAGCAGAAGGAACAGAAGCGATGTCCACCCTCCCCGCCTTGGCGGCCGCGAAAGCCGAATCCTCGTTTAGAAAAACGAAGGTCAGCTTTTGGAAATAAGGGGTGCTGCCATAATAAGCTGGATTCGCCTCCACAATGAGCTGCTGCCCTCGATCCCATTGTACGAATAGGTAAGGCCCCGAGCCGATCGGGTTCTCTGCATAGGTGCTTGAATAGGCGTGCCTAGGCACGATTCCGGTCGCAATCAAATGATATACGAAGGTCGACTGCGGCTGATGCAAAGTAAATTTAACTTCATCTTCGCCTGCTTCAACGCTCGCCAGATTGGTCAGATCAATCGAGGAGCCATTACTGGCCGCCGTCTCGAAGGTAAACTTTACGTCTTCAGCCGTTAGCGGCTTGCTGTCGGAAAACGTAACATCGCTCCTAAGCTTGACCGTCCAAACTTTTCCATTCTCACTAATGTCGTACCCCGTCGCCAAATCATTTTCAATTTGAAGCTGATCATTGCGCTTCAGCAGCGTGCTTTGAAATAACGGTGAACCATATCGTCCCCAGCCCCTTGTCGGATCGAAGCCTATGTCCGGTTCAGAGCCAATCGCTACAACCAGGTCCTCTCTTGATTCGTAACCGTTAATCGATTTTGGCGTTGCACAGCCGGAAAGTATCATTAGGAGTGCAAAAAACAAAATAAGAAAACGAATGCTGCTCTTCAAATCCAACCACTCCATTGTGTTAGCTTTAGTAACACGATTATGTTATATTGTGACACGATAGTCAATAGCTTTCACCACTTTTATCCTATATCTACAACTGCAAATTAAAAAAAGCAGCTTCTCTGAGCAAGAAGCTACTTTTTTCAGCTATGATCATGATTAGCATCATGATGGTGCAGATCTGCAAATGTAACAGAAAGCTCAGCGTAAGAGACGCCCTTTTGCGTCTGCAGCTGTTGATGCAGCGCTCGCAGACGGGACAGCTGCCCTCTAACTACAATGACCTCCAAGCATTGATCGTGATTCAAATGAACATGCATATTTGATATAATATCGTGGTGATACTGGTGCTGCACATCCATCAGCAAGACAGGAAGGTCTCTTGCATGATGATCATAGACGAGCACAATCGTACCCGCCACCTGCTCCTGCCCATTCATTCGCCTCGGCTCCAGCAGCGAACTCCGCGCCAGATCCCTGAACGCTTCCGAGCGATTCGTATAGCCCAGCTCTTCAATATATTTATCAAATTGATCAATCAACGGTGCCGGGAACGACACCCCGAACCGAACCAGCCCATCCTTCTCGCCCATGCGCTCACCCATCCAGATCCTCGGTTTGTCCTTTAATGATAGAATTAGCTTTATTCTATCAAAAACCACGTAGAGAAGGAATTTCATGCAAAAAAAAAAGCTTACATCCAATCGTTTCACTAGATTCGCAATTACGCTAGCCTTCTCTCTACTTGTAGGATTGCTTTTCAAAGCCGCATCCGCAATACGGGAGTGATTATTGTCGGCTATACGTTTTGGGGGGCTTTCTTCATGAGCTTTCTGCTGTCAAGGCTGCACGAAGATTGTCCAACCACCGCCCTGCTAAGCCTGGCGCCGGGCGGAATGGACCAAATGGGCATACCAGCTATTTCGTATTTTGTTTATATTACTTCTGGTTCCTCCAATATTAAAGATGATTTTCCGAGTGCTGCATAGAAGACCCGCACGATAACAAACGAAAAGAAGGCTCTCCAGGAACTGCTTCCGGAAAGCCTTCTTTTTCTCTTTAGATGCAGGGGATCACATAAACCTCAATAGCTTGACTCCCTGCGCATTTCAGGCAATTGATAAATTCCCAATTTATGATCTGCATATCGTATTTTTTCGATAATTTTGCATAAATGGGTCATGGAATCTGAATCCTTCGTTGTTGATGCGACCTGATAAAGCGTATTTAGACTCCCTAAAGCATGCTCTTTGTTTACTGCACCGCTTTTCAGGTTCAACAGGATACGATCAATTTCAGCATTGATGAACCATACCACTCTTTTTCTAAGATTTGAATTCTTCATCTTCATTACAAGCCCTCCGATGTCAATGAACTATTACCCTGATAAGTATATTCCTCCTCCCGTTAAAACACTGTCGAAGCAAGAAGTCGAATAAAATTATTTTTCACGAAAAAGCGCCAAGATGCTCCCAAATGGAATAAAAAACTCCATTCTTAAGATAATAAGTCAAGAGGTGAGCACATGTTATTGAAGCGACGGTTTAAAGCGGATAAGAAAAAGCTGCAGCAATTAAGAACATCACATACAGCCAGTTTGGAGGAGCTGCTTCAAAAAGCCCATAAATCAGTTGATTTTACTCAAGCAGCCATTTCATGCGGATCAGAAACCTTTATCCTATCCTACTATACTTCCCTCGTCGATCAGCAACAGCTGCAATGCAAGCTGCTGCTGGCCTTGCAGGAGCAGAATGCTGCTAATGACCGTTCAATTGGTCTTGAAGAGCTTCATCATATCATTCCAATCGAAGAAATAATCGTTACGGACAGCATCGAAGAAATCGAATTCAAATTATTGAAGGGGTATGTCGTCCTCCAGATCAACAAAAATGAAAAACGCTGTGCATTAATTCCTTTATCCAGCAATAAGCTTGGACTTCGCGAACAAAATGATGCCGAAAACGAATTTAGCGTTGTCGGTCCCAAGGTTGGTTTTGTCGAAAATATAGCTATTAATATCCATTTATTAAGGCTGCAAATTAATACGCATGATTTAATTTTGAAGGAAATGACGATAGGCTCCGTATCGCGTACAAAGGTCATCATCGCCTACATAGATGGAATTACCAATGAACAATATGTTCGTACGATGACGGAACGACTGGAAGCACTTGACTTTGATGTGGTCTTCGATTCCTCGCAGCTTCATCAAATGATATCCGATAATTCCAAAACGCCCTTCCCGCTGTCTCTTTCCACAGAGCGTGTCGATCGGGCTGTTTGGTCTCTCATTAATGGGCAGGTAGCGGTTCTAAGCGATGGATCACCGTATGCCATTACGGCTCCTTCCACGCTGATCGACTTTTTTATATCGCCTGAAGATTATTATTTGCCATGGGTTATCGCGTCATTTCTTCGCATGATCCGTATCTTTGGCGTTTTGTTTTCTATTTTCGCGACCTCCATCTACATCGTCGTTCTAACCTATCATTACGAAATGATTCCGAAGGTGCTATTAGGGCCGCTCAGCTATTCGCGTCATAACGTGCCTTTTCCACCTGTGTTAGAGGTGCTTTTTCTAGAGTTCACGATCGAGCTGCTTCGTGAAGCTGGAGCGCGGCTGCCTTCAAAGGTCGGACAAACACTGGGTATAGTAGGCGGTATTGTCATCGGTCAAGCATCGGTCGAAGCAGCGCTTACCAGTAACGTACTGCTTATTATTGTTGCCTTATCCGCACTAGCTTCCTTTACCACACCTATCTATAAAATGTCGAACACGATTCGTTTTTTGCGGTTTCCTCTCATCCTGTTCGCATCGATTTGGGGCGGATTAGGCATAGCGCTTGGCATTTGCTTTCTGATTGTTCATCTTACACGTCTAAAATCGCTTGGCTCTCCGTACACCGTTCCCTTATATCCGCTGAGGTATAAGGATTTAATGGATAGCTTTGTACGGTTATCCTATAGTGTCACATCCAAAAGACCGGCGCATTTGAGACCTAAATCACTTTGGAGATATCATCCTCATGAAGAAAAAAAGGATAAAAATGATTTTGACGAATAAGTAAAACGGAAAATTGAGGTGTGACATGAAACGATGCTTTCTTCTGCTTATTTGCGCTGTGTTCACCTTAAGCGCCTGCACGAATCAAAGAATTATTGACAAAATTCAAATTATCCAATCCCTTGGTTACGATATGCAGGATCATAAATATTTGGGGACCCTTATCTATCCTAGCTTCGAGGAAAAAGGCAAGGTGAAATTACATGTTCATGAAACCGAATCCGATTCCTATGAAGACATTATACCGAGAATGAATACGAAATCAGCATTCGTGATTGAAATAGGAAAGCTAAGCACCATATTATTCGGAAAAACTTTTGCTGAAAGCGGGATTGACCATGTGCTTGAAACGTTTAGTAGGGATCCGCGCACGAGCAGCCGCCTTCAGCTGGGGATATGCGAGACAACCGCCAAAACCATTTTACAATCGAGTAAAAATGTAAATATCCCCTTTCACATTACCAATAAAATCGAACAGAATATTAAGCTGGGCAATTTACCGAAAACGAATTTGCATTTATTTTTAATGAATTATTACAACGAGGGCAGCGACCCTTACATGCCTTACTTCATAATGGAGAAAAACGAGGTCAAAATCGATGGATTGGCTATTTTCAAGAAAGATAAATATGTGACCCACATCAATATGAATCAATCCTTCTTATTCAAAATATTAGTGGATGAAACCAAGAATGGGAGCTATCAGTTCAAACCGGCGGGAGGAAACGAGCGTGACTTTATTTCTCTTCGAAACCTGAAAGCAAACGTAAAATACACGGTTAAACAAATAAAGCCTGTACCCGAGCTATCGATCCATTTGGATTTGACGGCTCAGCTTTTAGATGTCCCAACAAATATTCCTATCGCTAAAAATAAGGACTATCGAATAGTGGAAAAGATCGTAGAAGAGCATTTTAATAAAGAAATTCAGCAACTAATTTCAAGGTTCCGTAAGCTAAAGGTCGATCCCCTTGGAATCGGGATAATAATGAAAGCAAAATCAAAAGAATGGAGCAAGGAGGATTTTCTGCATAACTATCCTCATTTGAAAACGGCAGTAAGCTCACATGTAACGATAACGCAATCCGGAATTGCGGAGTAAGATAATATTTAGGAAGGAGAGCTAAGATGAACGCCAACATAGATGAACGATTTCAAGTTTCTCCATTTTTAGTATTCTTCTTAATCGCCGGAAGTCAAATCGGCATTGGTATAACTAAATTCCAGAAGGATATTGCGGAGGGGGCCGGCTACGATGCATGGGTAGCTGTCATCCTATCGGGAATCAGCATTCAAATCATATTGTGGATGATCTATCGCATGCTCAAAATGATGAATAACGAAGTCTTTTACATTAACCAATTTTGCTTTGGTAAATGGCTGGGCGGTGCCGTAAATGTTATCGTGATCGCTTATGTTCTGCTGCAGGCCGTTCTTATTCTCCGTTCCTATATTGAGGTTGTCCAGGTGTGGATGTTTCCCTTAATAAAGACATGGCAAATCAGCACCATCTTCCTAGTTCTGCTTTATTATATTGTAACGGGCGGCTTTCGGGTTATTGTCGGGATTTGCTTCTGGTGCCTAAGCCTCCCCTTCCTATTTCTATTCCCGCTTGTATTCTTCCCGTTGGAGTTTGCACAATTGAATAATCTGCTTCCTCTATTCAATCACTCGTTTATTGAAATGGTCAGATCATCCAAATCAATGCTCTTTCAATTCCTTGGGTTCGAGTACCTTCTCCTCTATTACCCATTCATCAAAAATGGAGGTAAATCGCAAAAATGGGCCCACTTCGGCGTTCTATTCTCGACCTGCTTGTATCTAATCATCACCATCATTACATTTCTATTCTATAGTGAGCCCCATCTTAAGCATCATATATGGCCGACATTGTCTATGTTGAAGATCGTTGAACTGCCCTTCATCGAGCGCTTCGAATATATCGTCGTTTCCTTATGCTGCTTAACGGTACTCCCCAATATCAGCATCAGCTTATGGGCGGCCTGCCGCAGTCTAAAGAAGCTTGCAAAAATAAAACAGCGCGTGAGCCTTATTATCATCTTAATATTAATGTTTGCTGCATGCCAGCTCTTAAAGGACCATAACGCCATCCAACAATCTCAAAAGCTCTTCTCTTATTTTGCTCTCTACTTTATCTATTTATATATCCCCATCATCTTTGGCATAACGATTGTGAGAAAAAAATTCTCGAAATCAATGCCATGAATATCGCAGGCTGCTGTTGCAGCTTCATGTATTAACGATTATATTATTTCGGCCCTCTGACTTAGCCTTATACAAGGCTTGGTCTGCCAGACGAATAACGTCTTCAGCTGAGGCCGCATGATGAGGAAATGAGCTGATTCCACATGAAATCGTGATGTTTTCGCCGGAAGGACTTATTGTTTCACTTAGTTTTTTTCGATATTTTTCCATAATCGAAAACGCTCCCTGATCATCAGTGCTCGGTAGAAGCACCATTAGCTCTTCACCACCATAACGGCAGCATAAATCTTCTCTTCGGACAGTATCTTTCAACATTTTCCCTGCATATTGTAGAACGGCATCCCCAACTTGATGTCCGAATATATCGTTCACATTTTTAAATCGGTCGATATCCACTAATGCTACTGCAAATTGTTTATTTTTTTCTACATACTGTCGTATAATGATGTCCATTGCTCTACGATTCATTAGGCCTGTTAAGGGGTCTGTCAAAGACTCATTTTTAAAAATATTGGCACGATGTTGAAGTACTTCGAACATGTGAACCATCGCTTTATTCAAATAATCCGCCTCGTAATACCAAGATTGATTTTTGGGAAATGCAATATTTTCTTCTTCTTTGTCTATTAGCTTTCTCGAAATGTTAGCAAGCGTTCTTAATGGCATCGCTATTTTATTGGATAAGTATAGAGACAATAGGATTGTGGCTAATAAGATAGGCAATGCATAGAGAATTACTTTCCTAATTATATTATCATTTGGTTCAAGCGCCTGTTTTAAAGGTGTTTGTGATATAATTCCCCATCGGCTTGAGTTAATGTAGGCGTATCCCGCCAACATCTCCACACCCTGTGAGTTTACAACTCGAGTACTCCCCTCATGAGCATGCATCACTTCATTAATAACCAGGTTATTCAATGAAACGTCACCTATTCTATCTTTATCTGGGTGATAGATAATTCGGCCCCTCTGGTCAACTACGTACAGGTATGAACCATCTTGGTAGAAATGATTTCCCAATACGTTTTGCAAAACACTTGCTTCTTGTAAATAGATAGTGCCTCCTATGAAGCCCATATAATTTCCGTCATCATCCCAAATCGGTTGCGAAATGAGTATAAGCAAACGACCCGTGGTTGCTATATAAGGCGCCGAAATCAAAAACCGTTTCTCCTTAATCGCTTGTTGAGAGCCTACCGTGTTTAACATAATCCCTTCAACGTTTTGATTTGGGGATGAAACGAGTATTTCGCCTTCCTTCGAAACGACAAGCAATGAGTTAAAGAACCTGGAAGAACTTAAATTTAAATCGAGAGCGGCCCTTAGCTTATTTTTCTCACCTAAAAATTTTGTTATTTCGCTTGCTTGAGCTTCTAAATTTTGATGCATCATCCCAAACAAAAAATCGGTTGTATCCGCAAGTTTATCCGCATACACCCTGTTTATTTTCAAGGTATCATTGATAACATACTGTCTATTCAGTTGACGGAAAACAAAGATCGCACCAAAGAATAAAGTCATTATACAAATTAAAATAAGCCCTACGATGAGGAATCGCAGAGTCAAAGTTCTCTTTATCATATAAATTTCCCCTATAGTCAAAATCAAAGATTAACATAATTATAGCAGATTGAGACATTACACGTAACGAAAATATATTGCGGAATCACGCAAATGGTTGCAGGAAATACCGAAAGCACTGCGCAGATGTCAACAAGCGTTCACATGTTGGTTTCAAAGTCGAAGAAATGCACTGGTCACGCCTGCTATAATTAAGTTAGTGAAGGGAGGATTTTATGTTTATTTTAATCGGATTACTATTTATTGCTCTCTATGCATTTCTTGTTTTCTTCATCGGCTGGAGCGGTTGGAAGTGGATGAAGCCGATGCTTTCAAAAAATTTCAGAATTGCCTATATCGTCCTCCTAATCATGCTGGCTACCTCCTTTATATTTGGACAAGTGTTTCAAAATATTCATTTTATAACCTATATCGGCTCTTATTGGCTTGCGGTATTCAGCTTGCTCGTTCTTCTGCTGCCGCTGGTGCATCTCGTTTTATGGCTGTCAAGGCTGACTCGGCTTCCGAAACACACTGTTGTGAAGTGGTCCGGATTTGTTACGCTTCTATTGCTCATCTCGCTAATTGCATACGGTTCCTACAACGCCTATACCCCTACCGTGCGTACTTATGACGTCAGCATTGCAAAGGAAGTGCCGGCAACTGAGCAGTTAAACATTGTGATGGCTTCTGATATGCATTTCAGCCTGCTCTCCGGGAAAAAGCATGCAGAACGAATGGTTGAGGAGATCAATGCACTCAAGCCGGATATCGTTCTATTCCCTGGTGATATTCTCGATGATCAAATTGAACCTTACTTGGATCAAGGGATTGACAAGCTATTAGAGAAAATAGAGGCGCCTTACGGCGTATATGCTTCCCTCGGCAATCATGACAAGTACAAAGGCCATACCGATGAGCTGATCGGTGTCCTTGAAAACAGCGGTATTCAGGTGCTGTATGACGAATCGCTCACCATTGACAACAAATTCACGCTTATAGGACGCAAGGATTACAGTGATTCCGATCGTGCGGCGCTTTCTGAATTAATGGCAGGCTTGGATACATCAAAACCGTTCATTTTGCTGGATCATCAGCCAAATGAGCTCGATATCGCTCAGCAGAATGGCATCGATCTGATCCTCTCTGGTCACACCCATTATGGGCAGGTCGCTCCCGCCAACCTGATAACTGGTCTCATGTTCGAGAACGACTGGGGTTATTTGCAAAAAGGTCAGCTCCACTCCATCGTCTCCTCCGGTTATGGGTTCTGGGGACCGCCAATTCGGATTGGGAGTCAGTCGGAAATTGTTCAGATTCATGTTTCTTTTGGAAAATAAAAGAAACGAAAAGGCTGTCCCAAGGTTGTTTTCAACCTGACAGCCTTTTTTCATTGGGCTTTGATTAAGATTCCCTCTTTACTGACAACAATAAGCAGGTTCTCTGCACCGCTGATCCGCACCGGGATCTCTGTTTCGTTAAGGAGCGATATATTTCGGCAGGCTTCATCCCTATTCACGCGATCACTTCCTGCAATAGTCCATACCTCCTTCACGGCACCCCAACTGCCCAGATCCTTCCAACGCCCTTCATACGGCAAAACGACCGCATGCTGAACATTTTCTAAGATTTCATAATCGAAGCTGGTTGGCTCCAGCTCATAAAAACGATCATGAACGGATTTATAGTCCAGGCTCGTGCCTTTAACTTTCATCCTCGTTAGGAGGAAGGAGAGCGGAAATGCGGCAACGCCGGAGTTCCAGTAAGCTCCTTGCTCCAAGAGTTCGGCAGCGGCTCTCAAGTCTGGCTTTTCACAAAAATGCTTTACATGCATATAGCTCCTGTCATCCCCAAACGCTAAACGCTCAGGAACGATGTAGCCGTATTGATCGGATGGACAATCCGGTGTGACGCCTATCATTGCTAATTGCGAGGCAGACTTCGAGAGCGCAGGCTCCAACTGCTTCATGGCTTCAAAAAAAGAATCGTCAGCATAAAGATCGCCAGGCATAATGAGCAATGCCTCATCGTCATGCAATAATTCATGGGAGCGCAAATAAGCAGCCGCATAAACGACTGCCGGGTAAGTCCCTCTGCTCGCGGGTTCAATAATATAAGCGGCTGAGCGGCCTAACTGTTCAACCAGCAGAGCAGCTTGGTTCGTCCCGATGACAAAATGGACCAGATGCGACAGCCCGCTGCTTTGAAGCTGGCCCCATATGCGCTGGATAATCGACTGCTTGCCGTCCGCTTCCTCAAATAACGGAATAAACGGTTTCGTTCGATTGGGATAAGACAATGGCCACAGCCTCTTGCCCTCTCCGCCGCAAAGCAATACAATCCGCATGACGCTTCCTCCCCGATTTAGCCCGCTGAAGGTTCCAAAGTCTGAAGCGCCTTTGACATGCCGACAATTTGAGCGGCCAAATGTTCGATACGCTCCTGTACGTTTGGATCCGTTATTTCATTGCGTTCATTGAAATGCTCACGATGGGCGTAGACATAATCGGGAGCCGTGTAGGCTCTAAAATAACCGGCAATCGGCTTCAACTGATTCTCAATGACCAGAAAATGCTGATAGGTGCCTCCCGTACCGATAAAACCAATGACTTTATTGCGAAAAGCCGTTGCCGGCAGCAGATCAAATAAGTTTTTGAGAGCACCTGAGAGCGACGCTTGAAAGATCGGCGTACCGATGACGAAGCAATCCGCTGTCAGGACAGCCTCAACCGCCCGCCTGGTATCTTCATTGTAAAGAATCAGATCGCGGCCATCGCAAAACTCCAATTTGCAGTTTTTTAAATCCAATACGTCTACTTCCAATTCGTCATCCAGCATCGCAGCGCAATCAACCACACTTTGCACGACGGACAAGGTTTTGGCCCCGATTAGCGTGCCCGAAATTCCCAATAGCTTCAAATGATCACCCTTTTCCTTCGTCGATAACCAATCGCTCGTACAAATGCGTCTTCAAACGTTTCATGAAGGGACGTCGTCTAACCGTTTCCGTCATTTGTGTCTCAAGCGTCCGAACGAACGGACCAGCGATCAAGTCTCCCTCATCATGAATCTGACGGTGCAGAAACAGCAAGCTTTCCGGACTGCCGCTAGGAGCCGCCACAGCGATGACCGCATCATTCTCAAATGCCCAGATGCGTTTCATCCAAGCCGTATCGGGCTGTTCACCCGAGGAGCAGACGGCTATAATGTCGGCACCCTGCTTCGCTAATACCCGATAAGACTCGGGATAATGGGCATCCGCTTCCGGCAGAAGACCGACTCTCGCAAAAGGAAGCTCCACGGTCTGGAATTTCCGACGATTCTCACTCGTTGCAATTTCTCCATTATGGTGAATGGGTGAAGCGCTCCCCAACAGCCCTTCAGGGCCAATAAGATAGACCGTACTTTCCTCTTCTGCCGATCCCTTCTCGGTCAAGCCGAACACAATATATCCATGACAGCGGCCGGCAATGGTACGCAATTTATTAAAAAGCAATGCATGAGATACTAAACGGCTATCCGTCTTCAGCGTGGGCAATACGAATAATTGCCTCATCGCTTCATCAGCTGAAAGCTGCAGCTCCAATACGCGGAAAGCCTCGGTCAGTCCCACAATCGTAACAAGATCCCCTGTCGCCTCGGGATAAGGAACGATCACAGTTTGATAACCACCAGACCCCGTCAGACTGCGGGTCTCCCCTTCCTCCCATAAATAGGGCTGAAGCAGCAGCTCCTGATAAGCGCGGGGACGCCGCGCTGCCAACCTGCTCTGCCGTTTATCCCTGCTATTTCGAATTTCGCCATAGACAATGCCTTCTCCGGCAACAAGCATCGATTGGATATTACCTTCTGCATCGATGATCGAGCTGCCCCCTGTAAATTGCGCGCCTCTTTCCTGATCCGAGCGGTTGGCAGCGACCCAGCTCACGCCGTTTTCCTTGGCCCGCAAGCACCAGGTCTTGCTGGGAGGATTGTTGCCGCCGCCAACCCAATTGGTTGGAAAAGCAATGATATCGGCATGCTTCAGCGCAGCTAGCCTCGCTGGCTCGAAGTACATCGCATCCATGCAAATCAGGATGCCAACTCGCCCGATTGCCGTTTCAAAAACCGGAATTTCTCCAGATCCCTCTCTGGCCCATCTCGGATCCGCCGCATATAGATGCGTTTTGCGGTAAACGCCTATTACGCCCTCAGGTCCGATCAATGCGGCACTGTTATAATAGATACCGGTTGAAGCATCAACCTCTGGCAGCCCAATTACAGCATAGCTGCCATATTTCTTCGCAACGTCAAGCAGCGAATTCGTGGTTGGTCCGGGTATAGTCTCCACGCATGGCTTAATCTCTTCGCGGCTTTCCCATACGTACCCGCTAGACGCCATTTCGGGAAAGACGACGAGCTTTGCCCCTTTTGCTGCCGCTTCCATGAACAGCTCCGTTATGCGGGCACGATTGCCTTCCGTGTTGCCATGCTCACTATTGAATTGAACGGCCGCCGCAACTATGCTGTCATTGTCTGATTTCCGATTAGTTTTCAGCTTTGCCCACCACCAATGCTTCCTTACTCCAATCGATTAACACCGCTTCCTCCACACCTTTGCTGATGACTACCCGCGTATCATCAGTTAATTCACCGACTACGCAGGCCACAATCCCTTCAGCCTCAAACAAGGAGACGATCTCCATACAGCTCTCGGAATCAGCTGATAAAACAAACCCGTAGCCGGGAAACATCCGCAGCCAGCGTTCCCATTCGACCGATTCAGGCTTCGGAATAAGGTTAAGCTCCACATTCGCCCCGCACCCGGCGTTCTCTGCCAGCATCGCGATCGTACCTAAAATACCCGCATTGCTAATATCTCTTGCTGCCGAAGCTAGCTTACGCTCCGCCAGCAGAGGCAGCAGCTCCAGCTTAGCTCGCAAAGCCTGAGGAGTGGCTTGGCTGGTACAATCCCACTGCGCGTAATGCTTGAACGGTCTGCCTTCGAGGTCAATGGCGACGAGGAGCGACTGTCTCGGCTTCCCTTGTGTTCCGCGAAGCAATTGATTAGCCTTTCCAATAATAGCGGTGCCTACCCCTGCGGCTTCTCCCGGCAGAAAATGTCCACCGACCATCGGAACCTCGAATTTTCGTGATCCCTCAGCCATCCCTTCTGCAATAAGCGCCGCTGTATCATCATCAGGCGCGCTTAACAGATTAACGATAGCCGTCGGTCTCCCTCCCATCGCATAGATGTCGCTGATGCTGACAAGAACAGCGCAATAGCCGGCCCAATACGGCTCCTCCCTGACAAGCTCCGGCAAGATGCCGTCGCAGGACATCAATAAATAGCCATCCGAGACGGGCAGCACGGCCGCGTCGTCTCCAATCGGATCGAGCATCTTGTCGCGATCCCAGCGAAAGGCGCGAAGCGGCGCTTGAATATTCTTTTTGCGCAAAAGTCCCGGGGAGCTCGCCAATCCTTCAACCAGTGCCGTCAATTCGCCCACTAAGCATCAGCCTCCTGTATAGTGTGACATGTTTCTGGGCAGTTGCACTCCAGTGATATTTATAAGCTGTTTTTTTCCCTTCTGTAGAAAGTCTATCTCGAAGCGCCATATCACTTGCGACTCGCAGCATGCCATGGGCGATAGACCGCTCGTCTTCCGGATCGGCAAGCAGCGCATTATGTTCATGGCTGAGAAATTCACGGAACACTTCTATCGTTGAAGCGACGACAGGGGTACCACCCGCCATCGCTTCCATAATAGCCAGCCCCCAGCCTTCTTTAATAGAAGGCTGAAGATAACAATCCGCCAGCTGGTAATAATCTTGTATAACCGCATCGCTGGGCGCTCCCACTATACGGACAGCAGTGCGGACCTCATTGTCCATGCCGTTCCATTCATTCATAAAATCGTCATAATAATAACGATAATCGAACAGCGTTGCACCGCCGGCAATGACTAGCACCGCATCTGGAATGGAGCGTTGCACAATTTCGAATGCGCGCAGCGTACGAATGGTATTTTTGCGCGGCTCAATACCGCCTATAGTCAGAAATACTGTTTTCCCCGACAAGCTGTACTTGTCTTTCAGCTCAGCCTTGCTGCCTCGCGGCTCGAAATAACGATTTTCCACTCCATTATGGATGACCTCTGCTGCTCGGCCGTGCTCTATGCGGAGACGATAGCGCCAATATTCGCTTACGGTGATTAATTGCTCGGGTGCTGTTACGGACTTCTGCTGGCAGCTTACGAGAGCTGGTGTCGTAAAATCATCCAGATGATGCACCGTCCGCAGGAAGAAGGGGACACGCCCCCTCTCCATCAGCCGATTGAGACAATTGGCGCTTATGCAATCCTGCACATGATGAATGTCGTATTGCTCCAGCTCCTCGGAAGCGAGTCCCTCCGTGTACGTCTCAATATAGCTGGCAATACGGGATTCGAACGATTCTCCAGGCCGCGATAAGTATGGGAAAACCTGCGTACCCGCCTTTACAGGACGATAGAATTGCTGCGCTCCGCCTAAGCCCAGCGCATAAACCGTTACGTTGCATCCGTATTTTTCCAGCTCCTCCGCTAAGGCAAGCGTGTGAATCACGCCGCCCCGCGGCTTTGTATTATACGTATAAAGAGCAATTTTCATGGGAAAGCTCCTTTTCCGGACAGCTGGATATTAAGCGCCGACCTTAACCGTCCCGGCCTTATGCAGGCCTGCCAATTGAACCACCTTGTTCACGCTGTCCTCCGCTCCGCCAATCGGACGGATATGAATGCCCTTCATTCCCTCGATTTCTCTCAGCCTGTATATCAACTCAGCCGCAATCGTCAAGCCCTCTTCCTGCGATTCCGACTCGGTAAGCCGGGCCTTAAACGCTTCCGGAATGACGATTCCGGGAATGCGCAGCGCCGTATCGACATGCTCCGCATCGCGAAGCGGCAAAATGCTGGCCATGATCGTAATTCGTTTATGCAGCTCCCGGCTTCTCGCCTCCTCCATCCATTCACCGATTAAATCCATGTCGAACACAAGCTGCGTTCGAACGAAATTGGTTCCGCCCTCTACCTTCGCTTCCAATCGGTCGATCAGCTCTTTGATCGGCTTTCCGGCGATATTTTCCACAGTTCCGATCGTAAACGTCGGCTTATCATGCATCATCGTACCATCAAACAGCTTGCCTTCATCTGCAAACCTACGCACATAGCTGACAAGCTCCATTGTCTGCAGGTCATAAACCTCTTTCGCGTCCGGCTCCGTTCCCACTTTTGCCGGATAACCGCCAAGAATCGCGATATTGCGAACGCCTAACGCAGCTAGCCCCAGCAAATCACTTTGAATAGCCATCCGGTTGCGATCGCGCAAATTGATTTGCACGATCGGCTCAACGCCGGCTTGACGTACAAAGTGGGCGCCCACCAATGGAGACAATCGGGCGATGGCGAGAAGGTTGTCGCTTAAATCTACCGCATCCACCGAATCCCGGTATCTTACCGCCTGATCTACAAGCGGCTGCGGGTTCCAGCTGCGGGGCGGAATGAGCTCCGCCGTGACAATAAAATGATCGTCCCCAAGCCGCTCTTTACCCAGCCATAATGTCATTCAACCCACCTTCGCTTTCTGTCATGCTGCGCGGCATGATTTAAATTTGAAATGTGCTTAAAATAAATGCGCCGGCGCGGGAATATTCAATCAGGCAATCCTGCAGATCAAGCGGATGGCATGGAATGGAGCCTTCGATCAAATCTTCCTCCCGATGACCGTGCAGCCCTAGGCCGAAGCGGCAGACATACACCTTGCCGCCTTCCTTGATAAAGGTCGCCAGACTCTCGTTATGGTTCATTTGTCCTGCAAAAGCAGCGTTTCCGACTGAAGGAAATCCGCGGGTGGCGATCGCGTTCATTGCGCCTGTTCCATAGAAATAAATAGCGGTCTCGAACCCTTTTCGCTGCGCGCGGATCGCTTGAAGAATGGCAACGTAGGAGAGGGAAGATTCATGCGCGATACCGTGCACAAGTGCCAGAAACTTATCGCCTTCGTTCGCTTTATAATCCGGAAATACTTTCGTCTCACCGTAAAGCTTCGCGCCGACCGGCATCGAAGGGTGGGAAATTTCATTCATCGATTTCAATTCCAGTTCAGTAAAGTTTGCCATTTCAACATCATCCTCCACAAATTATATTTTTTATATGGTAAAGAGCGGGATGCTCCTATGCCTGCTTGCTGAAATACATATCCTCGGCATTCGCCCAGAAGATGCGTTCCTTAATCTCATCGGATACTTTAACGCCCTGAATTTTCCAAAACTCGCTTTCGAAATCACTCCACGGCTCATCACAGCCAAACATTACCCGATCGACACCAATTCCGGTACGATCCAAATCCTGCAGCAGCTTGCGGACCGCGAACCCGATCGCCCAGCTTGTATCAAGATAAACACGGTAGCCGCCTTCGATCAGCTCCTTCCAATGGGACAGCAGCCGGATATGTCCGCTTACGCCCCCGCCCATATGCACCAAATGAATTTTCAAATCCTTCCCCCAGCGCTTTATGAGCTCAAAAAAACCGGTTATATCAGAGCCAGCTCCAGGACTAGTGTGAAAATGAATAGCAATGTCCCTCTCAATCGCAGCTTGAAAAATGGTTTCATGCAGCAGCAGCGTTTGCTCATCCCACTTGTTCGGATCAGCCGTGCCCCCGAGCAGATAGCTCATCTTCAAAGCTTTAATGCCTGGCTGGTCCAGCAGCTTCAATGCCTCTTCGGTTCGCTCGCGATTTTGCGGCAATCCCGATACCCATAGCGCTCCCGCCACCTTTCCTCCGCCTTGCTTGCATAGATTTGCGACAAGCTCATTATGTGAGAATGGCTGTGCTTGCACAGGAATGCCGTAATTCGGAATAATCAGCGTTTTCTCGATTCCCCGGCATTTCATAAAAAAATCTAACTCCTCCGGCGTTTCAGGACCCGGATCGGCTGGCGAGATCGGCTCTTCCGATTCATAGAAGGCCCATGGATCCAGGTGACCGACATGATTGTGTACACTAAACACTCTCCGGCCGATTCCCATCGTGAGCGGTTTTTGCTCATTGTAATTGAAGGATTCTGATGATAATCCCTCACCGCTAGCCAAATTCCCGGCACTTGCGTGACTGTGCATCATGCACATATAAATCAGCCTCCATAAGTTGATGTGTATGCTGCCC
The DNA here is from genome assembly GCF_049725345.1 of Paenibacillus praedii. Classification (NCBI taxonomy): domain Bacteria; kingdom Bacillati; phylum Bacillota; class Bacilli; order Caryophanales; family Paenibacillaceae; genus Paenibacillus; species Paenibacillus praedii. Next base: position 23,963 of record NZ_JBMWAM010000028.1, read on the forward strand.
GATGCGGAAGGGCTCACCAAGACTCTTCCAGCCCAGCTTCTCAAACAGCTTGACGTTCTGCACCTGCACCTTGGCCAAGAAACGTTCCGCTCCGCGCCTCTCCATCTCTTGGACAGCCGCTTCGATCAAGTACACCCCAATGCCTCTAAGTCTATACTTTTGCCCGACCGCGAGCCGTCCTCCCCACCACACTCCGCTTCCCTTCCCATCGTAAAAACAACGGACGGTTCCCATGAGCTCAGCTCCATTGCGCCAAGCATTGAGGTAAATCGAGGCAGGATCATACTCGTCAGTATCGGACTGCTCGAACAACCCTTGCTCCGCGACAAAAACTTCCCGCCTTAGCGACAGCGCCGCTTGCACCTCATGTGGATCTGCAGCCAGCCTGATTTCACAGTTTTTCATCGTTATCCGCTCCTTTACACGATTCGTTTCTCGAACGAAGGCAGCGCAGAGCAAGCGCCGCATTTCGCACATCCTGCCATACTGCTTGCGGAGGATAGGCTCGCCTCCGCTAAAATGCCGGCCACCTTGCCGTACATCCGTTCCATATAGGCAGTGGATGGAGGCTCAGCATGCTCCAGCATCGTTCCTTTGAGCGGCCGCAACGGTACAACGAACGGATAAACACCCATGCTGGCGGCCCGGGAGCAGCCGGCAAGCGTAATTTCCGGATCCTCGCCCATGCCTAAGATCACGTAGGTCGTTACCTGGTTTCTTCCGAATACAGCAACCGCTTTACGAAAGGCCTCGAAGTACGTCTCGAGCGAAATGGCAGACTTGGAGGGCATCATTTCCTGCCTCACGCGCTCATCGAATGACTCCACATGGAGCCCAATGGTATTCGCGCCGGAATCCTTTAAAACCTGATACAGCCTGTCGTCGCTTGGCGGCTCGCACTGCACCTGGATAGGAATCTGGCTGACCTTGCGAATGGCCTTAACACAGGCTGCAAGGTGAAGCGCACCGCGATCGGTTTCATTCGGTGTTCCTGTCGTCAACGTAATTTGTTTAATGCCATCCAATCGCTCCGCCGCCTGGACGACTTCGGCCAGCTGCTCAGGTGATTTTTTGGCTACTGTAGCCCCTGCCTCGAGCGAATGGCCGATCGCGCAAAATTTGCAGCGATCGTCCGGACTCCAGCGGATACAGCTTTGTATAACGGTGCTGGCAAGCACGTCCGAGCCGTGAAGCACAGCGATCTTCTGATAGGGAATCCCTTCCTCGGTGGAAAAGTCATAAAATTTCGGCCTCGCTATGGGATCGATATACATAAGCGATTTCCCTTCATATTGAAGCGAATAGCCGCCTTCTTTTTTTACAATTTCATAGGGTGAACTGCTTGCAGGACTGTTGTAGGTTGGCAGCATAACCGTCTGGTCTCCTAAACGAAATGCCGCGTCATCCGAAGGGCCCGCTCCACCCCGGCGGCCCGTGTTCGTCAATCCGCTTGTGCGGAGCCCTTTGTTTTGCAAGTCAACCAGCCAGCTTGTCTCCTCAGGTCGAACCTTGCCTGTATTTGCCTGGTCCAAGGACTCTCTCATCGAAAGACCACCTTTCGTTTGGTTTACTCGAATAGCAATGCCTTTCCAGAACGTGTAAGCTTATATGACATACTTTAAACGAAAATCGGATAATACGGACCATCCACCTCTCATTTATTTTGACCATCCAGAGTAAAATGCGTTTTTTTACGGTTTTATTGTTCTTTTACAACCTTTTGTGGTATGTTTCCTAACATTGATTTATAATGGCATTGTAGATGCTTCTGAAAGATTGCGGCTATGGGGGTGCAGATTATGTCGTGGAAGCCAACGAAGACTGCTGGCATTGCGGTGTATAAGCAAATTGCCAATTATATCGAGCAGCGAATAATGAACGGTGAATTTCCGTCCGGCAGCTGGCTGCCTTCCGAACGTTTATTGGCCGAAGAGCTGCAGGTGAATCGAAGCACGGTTATAGCGGCCTATGACGAGCTGCATGCCGCAAATCTGGTTAAACGGGTAAAAGGCATAGGAACGCTCGTCAACACGGAAGGCTGGCTCGATGAGAACCGGCGTCTACCCGATTGGGAGCAGTATGCAAAAAACGGTTTTTTTCAGCTGAACAATCCGATTAATCGGCAAATTTATGAGGTGATGCAATCCGAAAACGACATTATTAATTTAGCGGTTGGCGAGCTTAGCCAGGATTTACTGCCGTTCCAGTTAATGCAGGACGCTCATCGAACGATGGAGATTAACAACTACTTGGGCTATGAGCATATACAAGGCAATATCAGGCTGCGCGAGACGATTAGCTCTCATCTAAAAAGCTATCGGAGCATCAATTCAACGGCTTCCTCGCTACTCATCACATCCGGCGCCCAACAGGCGCTGCATCTCATCATTCAAAGCTTGCTGAACCCAGGGGATGCCGTTGTCATTGAGGACCCCTCCTATGCTTATTCTCTGCCCATTTTTCAATCCGCGGGCTTAAAAACGTTTCAGCTGCCCGTATCCGATCAAGGCATTGACCCCGACGAAATCATCTCCCTTCATAAGAAGCACCGACTTAAAATGATTTTTCTAAATCCCAGCTTCCAGAATCCGACCGGCACCTCGCTAAGCGAAGAAAAACGACTAAAAATAATCGAAATATCAACCAAGTACGGTATTCCCATTGTCGAGGACGACCCTTACAGCTTGACGGATTACGAAGATCGCAAAGTCCATACGTTAAAATCGATGGATAAGGACGGTACCGTTATCTATATCAGCTCGTTATCCAAAATCATCGCTTCCGGTCTTCGGATCGGATGGATACTTGGCCCGCAGCCGATTATCAACCGCTTGGCCGATGCCAAGCAGCAGATCGATTTCGGCCACCCTAATTATCCGCAATGGATCGCCGAGAATCTTCTCTCTTCCGCACAATTTGATTCGCATATCGTGAAGCTAAGACAAGGGCTTAAAAACAAAAGGGACATGACCGTTCAGGCGCTTGAGCGATATCTAAAAGGATCTGTCGAATATTTAGTGCCCGAGGGCGGCATTCATTTATGGTGCAAAATCAACCAGATGACGAATGAACAGCAGCTGTTCAAGGAAGCGATTCAGCATGGTGTCGTGTTTGCCCCAGGAAGCACACTAGGTTCTGCTCCGGGCCGGATCCGGCTAACTTTCAGCCGCGCTAACGATAATCGAATCGAGGAAGGCATCCAAAGACTAGCCGAAGCGGCAGTGAAATGTCTATAGTCGCAGTTGACATATCGATAATTCTCGATATAATGAAGGACATGAATCCACTATTAATTTTCAAAGCATTATCGAACGAAACACGCGTAAATATTCTCGATTGGCTGAAGGAACCGGAGAAGCATTTCCCCGTTCAGGAAGGCGGTGACAGTAATAAAATCGGGGTTTGCGTAAGTCATATTCAAGAAAAAGCCGGTTTATCTCAATCGACCGTTTCCCAGTACCTTTTGCTGCTTCAAAGAGCAGGTCTCTTGGAAGCGAATCGTTATGGTCAATGGACCTATTACAAACGAAACGAACAAGCGATACAAGCGTTCGCACATTACATTAAAACCGAGCTCTAGAAGAGCTTTCCCTATACATGGATGATTTCTTAGGTTTCTGAAAACATTCATGTATTTATTTCAGCTTTATATATCTATAAAATTAGATATGTAGATATTTATCTATTATTGTATCCATTTGCCGCGATAAATGAGATCATTTTTTAGCATAATAGGATGAGCCTAGTCGAACTGCATATCCTATATTTCATGTATAGCTTAACCCACTCAAAGGAGAGATCAACTTGTCAACTCCAAATCACACAACTCTGCTGTCCGATTTTCAAATCGGTCCTCTGAAGCTTAAAAACCGCATTGGCCTCGCGCCAATGACCAGAATCAGCGCAACCGAAGACGGTCAGGCAACGGAAATCATGTCGAAATATTATAAAAGCTTTGCTGACGGCGGATTTGGCTTCCTGATCACGGAAGGCGCATATCCCGATGACGCCTACAGCCAAAGCTACTTTAATCAATCGGGAATTGCGAATGATCGGCATACAGCCGCATGGAAACAGCTGACCTCTGCCGTTCATCAAGCCGGATCGAAAATTATCGTTCAACTGATGCATTCGGGTGCTCAAGGGCAAGGCAATATTCACAAAAAAGAACTCATCGGTCCATCCGACGTTAGAGCAAAAGGGGAACAGCTTCCAATCTATCACGGACAAGGTCCTTACGATATTCCGAATCAAATGACTAAAAAGGATATCCAGGATGTTATTCGCGGCTTTGCTGAATCAGCTAAGCGGGCAAAGGAAGCCGGCTTTGACGGCGTGGAAATCCATGGCGCCAACGGCTATCTGCTGGATAATTTTTTGACTGACTATTTGAATAAGCGCACCGATGAATACGGCGGCTCTACTGACAACCGCGTTCGTTTATTAGTAGAAGTAACGAAAGCTGTCCGTGAACAGGTGGGCAATGGATTTGTCGTCGGCATGCGAATCTCTCAAGGTAAAGTGAGCGACTACCATCATAAATGGGCTGGGGCCGAGAAGGATGCCGAGATCATCTTCGGCAGCTTGTCCAAAGCCGGCTTGGATTATATCCATGTGACGGAGTACGATGCGACTAAACCAGCTTTTGAAGGCTCAGCGCTTTCGCTGGCGGCACTTGCAAAAAAATACGGAACCGTCCCTGTTATCGCAAACGGCAATCTCGAGAACCCGGAAAAAGCAGAGCAACTGCTCGCGCGCGGTGAAGCCGACCTGATTACGCTCGGCAAAGGAGCCCTCGCTAATCATGACTGGCCGAAGCGCGTTGCGGACGGCAGACCGTTGAATGAGTTTAACCCATCCATTCTCGGTCCATTGGCTAATATTAAAGAAGAAGAAATCAGGGTATGAGCTTGCTCGAACATGGCGCATACCAAAAAATGTACCATAAGGATAAACTGACGCTCGGCTTTGTGCTGCCGACTGCACCGATGAGAAAAACGCCGATCATGGAAAATCAGCTTCAGCTCGCCCGCAAAATCGAGGACTTTGGTTTTGCGGCGCTATGGCTGCGGGATATAACTGTTCAAAATCTGCACATTGACGACAATGGACAAATGTATGATTTATGGATTTACTTAACCTATCTCGCTGCGCATACGAAAGAAATTGCTTTAGGAACAGCGAGCGTAGTCCTCCCTCTTCGTCACCCCGTTAGAATCGCGAAGGAAGCAGCCACCATCGACAGGCTTTTCCCCAACCGATTAATGATGGGCGTGGCTTCGGGGGACCGGGATTTGGACTTTACGGCGCTTGGGGTTGAAAGACACCGCAGAGGCGAACTATTCGAGGAGTCCTTTCGATTGCTGGACCGGCTGCTAAAGGAAGATCACGTTTCCTACGAATCTGATTTAGGTACATTTCAAGGCGACGATATGAATTTGATTCCACGACCCGTAACGTCGATCCCGACAATGGTGACTGGCTTTAGCCAGCAATCTCTCGAATGGATTGCCGCGCATGGAGACGGCTGGATCCAATATCCGCGCAGTATTCAAAAGCAGGAACGGCTCATAGCGGATTATCGGTCCTTGACGGACAAAATACATCCCGGCGTATTTAAGCCCTTTTCCCAAACGCTATTCATCGATTTGGCAGAAAACCCCGATGAATTGCCGGTCGAAATTCCATTAGGCTATCATTTGGGGCGCAACCAGCTCGTGCGGCTGCTTCATGGATTTGAGTCGATTGGCGTTAATCATTTGGCATTCGTTCTATACTTTTCTAAACGACCGGCAGAGGAAGTCATCCAGGAGCTTGGGGAAGAGGTATTGCCTCACTTCCCCACTCATCAGCTTGCAGCCAAACCATAAAAGCTTTATATACGCTGCAGCAAATATTCTTATTTTAGAAAGAGGTTATCATCATGGCTGACAAAATAAATGAAAAAAAATTAAGCGATATTCCTTTTTCAGTGCTTGATCTTTCCCCGATCGTTAAAGGGGGCAGTCCCGCTGAGTCCTTCCATAATACATTGGATCTGGCTCAACATGTTGAAAACTGGGGTTATCACCGTTACTGGCTGGCGGAGCATCACAATATGCCCTTCATCGCAAGCTCCGCTACTTCTATCGTGATTGCTCATGTTGCAAACGGCACGTCCAAAATACGGGTAGGATCAGGCGGTATCATGCTTCCTAACCACGCTCCCCTATTAATAGCGGAACAATTCGGAACGCTAGAATCTCTGTTCCCCGGACGCATCGATCTCGGGCTTGGCCGCGCGCCCGGTACCGACCAGCGTACCGCCGGCGCTCTTCGGCGCGGGGGCAGAACGGATGGCCAAGACTTCCCGGATCAGCTGGATGAGCTTCGCGCCTATTTCGATCCATCCCTTGCGCCAGGTAAAATGCAAGTAAAGGCGGTTCCCGGCGAAGGCTTGAACATTCCCATTTGGCTGCTTGGCTCCAGCGGCTTCAGCGCACAGCTGGCCGGTCAGCTTGGACTTCCGTTTGCCTATGCCAGCCACTTCTCGCCTAACAACACGGTTCCCGCGATGGAGCTTTACCGCCAATCCTTCAAGCCGTCAAAGGTGCTTGACAAGCCATATGCGATGGTCGGAGTCAATGTCATCGCTGCAGATACGGATGAAGAAGCCCAGTATTTGGCAACTACTCTGCAGCAGCAGTTTCTTAACCTGATTCGCGGCGTAGAGGTTCAGCTCCAGCCGCCGGTAGATAACATGGACGAGCTTTGGAGCGATTATGAGCAAGTGGCGCTGCAGCAGCAGCTTGGTACCTCAATCATCGGCAGTGCAAAGACTGTGGAAGAAAAACTGCACCAATTTTTACAAAATACACAGGCCGATGAAATCATGGCTATTGCCCAAATTTTCGACCATAAAGCACGATTGAGATCCTACGAAATTTTAGCGGAAATAACAAAACGCAACAAGACGAATAAATAATCAAGGCACTTTTATTTGCAAGAAAAACAAAGGCCTCGCAGCATGATTTGTTCATCTGCGAAGCCTTTATTTTGTCCTATTGCCTGCTGTATATTAAAGGCATTGCTAATTAGCTAAAGGAGAGGTGATTTTGACGTTTTCTGGTAAGAGCATAAAGCGCCGAAGCTGCGGCACAGCATATGCCTAAAATGCAATAAAGGAAAGGCGCGCCTAAATGATCGACGATCACACCGCCCACTGCATTGCCGATGATGCCGCCCAGCCCCCAAGTGACAGCCGCAAAAACCGTTTGAAAGGTTGCTTTGGTCCTGTCGCTGGCATAGCTCTCGACAACTTCAACAGCTGTCCCGGCCACGAAAGCAAAAGCAATCCCATCAAGTAATTGCATTGCTAAGGTCAGATAGACATCCGCATAAGCAAATAACACCATATATTTCACCGCGTAGATTGCTGCCGCAATACAAAGCACATTGTAGCGTCCAATTTTTCTGCTTAGCTTCGCGGAAACCCAGAACATGGGTACCTCAATGAGAGCGGCAACCGCAAATGCGCTTCCAAGAAAGCTCTTGTCAAAGCCCATTTCTTTAAAATAGATCGGAAGGAACGTAAAATTGATCGACGTTGTCATGACCGTCAGCATGCTGATACCAACAAAAATGAGAAATGGCTTATTCCGAATGACCTCGTTCATCTGCTCGAAAATGGTAATTTTTGCGGAAGCAGGCTTTGTTTTCGGAAAGAGCAGGATGACCAGCAGCAAGCATAAATTAACGGCAAGATAATAAAAGAAAATATGATCGTAGCCGTATTTTTCATACAAAAATCCGGTTGCAAATGCGCCGATCGCATAGCTTAACGCACCCCATAGCCGCACGCTGCCGAATGAGAAGCCCTCTCTCTTTCCAAGCTCAACGGCAATTGAATCGCTAAGCGGAGCAGCCGAGGATTGAAACCATGCGAAGAACACAGATAATATGATAATGGCGGTCAGACTATCGAAGTAATAAAAGCCAAGCCCAAATATAGGCGCCGCAACGGCCGCAATCATCAGTATTTGCCTTGGATTGCTCAGCCGGTCGTTCAGCATGCCCATGACGGGCTGAGAAATAACGGTTACAAGTGACCATAAGGACAAAATGAGGCCGACCACCGTATGGCTGAAGCCTTTATCGCTAAAAAAAAGACTCGTATAAGGCATAAAAACGGAAAGTCCCAGATACAACAAAAAATAATAGCCTGCTAATGTTCTCACAGCTGTTCTCCTCTATCTCTTGGCTTCTAGGCGGATGCTCTGCCGTTTGCTCCTGGTTTCACAGCGCCGCTTCATAATGTTATACCATTTCAGCTCCTCCGTATAGTCGAGGAGGTCGGTCCTGAGATAACAAAAGTAAAAAAGATAACCGCGTCGTAATTCCGTTTAATATTTCCTGCGGCCAATGCTTTTTAGTGCCAGCATGGGGATGAATGCATCGAATTCGTCTTGAATCCTTAATTTAAAAAAATCCCCACCCGGCAGCTTAAAATATCACTGTCGGATGAGGATTTTTTGAGCTTTTGCGTGAAGTCCTTGCGTTTATTGGTTAGCAGGCAAAGTCAGCTTCTCACCTGGCTTCATCACTTGGCCTTTAATACCTTTTTCGCTAAGCAGCTCTACGAAATGCTCTGAATCCTGGCGAATAGGCGGGAATGTATCATAGTGCACAGGCACAACCAGTTTCGCGTTGTACCACTCCGCTGCTTGCAGCGCATCCTCAGGTCCCATCGTAAAATGGTCGCCGATCGGGATGAAAGCAATGTCAATCGGATGGCGGTCGCCGATCATTTTCATATCGCCGAACAAAGCCGTATCACCCGCATGAAGAATATTAAGTCCTTCTATTTGAATAATAAATCCTGCTGGCATACCCGCGTACATAATGTTTTTCTCTTCTTCAAGCACGATACCGGAGGAATGGAACGCTTGTATCATTTTGGCTTTGGCAAAGCCGAGATCAACAGTGCCGCCAATGTTCATACCAATCGTATTGACGCCCTTCCACGACATGTAGGTCGCCAGCTCAACGATGGCCACTACCGGCGCATCATTTTTTTGAGCGATCGCATCCGCGTCCAAGATATGGTCGATATGTGCATGCGTAAGCAAAACGGCGTCTGTCTTAATATCCTCCGCTTTCGTAACGGCTAGCTCATTTCCTCGAAGAAAAGGGTCAATGATGAGTGATTTCTCTCCGCTGACAATTTGAACACAAGAATGACCGTGATAAATGATCTCCATGGATACTTGATTCCTCCTTCTCATAATGAAACCTAACAGCTTTATTATGACCAATATTTTCTCATTCTGCAAATAATACAGCAGGTGCTTCGCAGCTTTTGCTCATATTTGATACTTCCTCATTTTCTGCATTCTTGCGAAATCGGCAATCTAACGGATACTGTAGTTCCTTGTCCCTCTTCGCTATCGATCTGCAAGCCGTAATGCTCGCCGTAATGAAGCTGAATACGCTGATGTACGTTGCGCAAACCGAACCCATGCTCCTTCTCTTCGTGGTCATCGCCGACGGTCAACGACTGACGGACTCTCTCCAATTGATCAGGCTCGATCCCGACCCCGTCATCCTCTACCTCCAGCACGAATACATGAGTATCCTTCCATATTCGAATATGAATATGACCTGACTCTTCGCGCTTGCGAATACCGTGATTAATGCTGTTCTCTACGAGCGGCTGAAGGATAAATTTGATGATTTTAGTATCCTCAATGCTTTTGTCAAGCTGAACGTCCCAGAATAATTGGCCTGCGAATCGGATTTCTTGTATTTTTAAATAATAAGTGACATGCCGAACCTCGTCCGCAACCGTCATTAATTCCCGTCCCTGATTGAGACCAATTCGAAATAAACGAGAAAGATACGTCACAATGTCAGCGATAATTGGATCTTTATGCTTGCGGGCCAGCATGTTGACAGAGTCAAGCGTATTGTACAAAAAATGAGGATTGATCTGATACTCAAGCGTTTGCAATTGCAAAAGACGGCGTTTGGCCTCCTCTTCCCGGTTTTTCTGGATAAGGCTTACGATTTCATCCGACATTCTGTTCATGGCAGACGCCAGCTCTCCAACCTCGTCATTGCGTACGACAGGGACCTTGAAAACAAAGAGCCCCTCCCCGATCAGCTTCATTTTGCGTTGAATCATATTTAACGGCTTCGTAATGCGATGAGATAAGAATAGGACCATGAACAAACAAAACAACAGAAGCACGACCGCAATAAAGAGAATGCCGAAAAACAGATCTCTCGCAGGCTGCAATATCTCCCTTTTCGTTATCCATGACACGAGAGACCAATCAGAGCTTGTCTGAGCAAATGTGACATAAGGCTCGCCGCCATAAATCGTCTCTTGGCTGGATTTGTTCGATCTCTCGCCAATCTCCTGAAGGAAATCGTTGGCCACCCCTGCATCGGTTCGTATATTCAGCGTCGACTCCTTATTGAAAATGGCATAATGCTGGCCTGGATCAACCGAATACCTGTCGATAATTTTGCTGATTTCGCTCTTGTCGATCAGAAGAAACAAATAACCGATCGGTCGATTCAAATCAGTTTCATTATTATTAATTTGCCGGTACAGGGCGATCGAGTCGAACTCCTCGACGTACTCCCATACAGGTAAACCGACATATTTCCCCGCTGAAGCCAGTCGCGAGCGGATAAAATCCTGCTCTCTCACACTCATTTCTTCCCCGTACACCGTTCCATTCGTACGAACAACGTAAATGGAAACGCTAGCATTTCTTGTCGCGCCATACATTTGCAGCGCCTGGCGGAAATCGGTCGCACGCTGCACTTGCTCACCCGTCCGAAGTGAATTTGGGTAAAGCAGAAAGTCCTGCACACGTCTGTCTCCAAATAGCTGCAGCGACAAATCCTCTAAATTAAACCGCCAATCTATTAACTCTGAGGCTAAGTTACCAATAGATTGTTGCTGTTGTCTGACATAGCTGTCCTTCAAATAATTTTGCAGCGCATAATAAACATGGATACAGCTAACGATGATCGGCACGATAATAAGAAGCGAGAAGAACAGCATGATCTGCGCACGAATCGAGCGCATCATGATTGCTCCTCATTCGAGCGTTCGCGGAATTCACTGGGAGCTTGCCCGATATTTTTCTTGAACATGGAGCTGAAATAGTGCGCATTCGCGTAACCGACCTTCTCCGCGATTTCATAGTTTTTGTAATTCGTTAGAAGAAGCAGCTTCTTGGCCTCTTCTAATCGGCATTCCGTAATAAATTCCACGCAGGTTTTACCGATCTGCTGATGAAAGATACGAGAGAGGTAGTTCGGCGATATGCATAAGATTTGCGCAATAGAGGCTACGCTTAGCTCCGGATCGTGAAACCGTGCTTGGATAATCTGCTTCGCTCCGTCCACCAATTGATTCACAAAGCTCGCATGGTGGTTGCTTCTCCGCCCGATGATTTCCATGAAGAGCTCAAAGAACAGCTTCTGGATCTGACTATAGGAAGACAGCTCATCCAGCTTGGAAACACTTTGGTTAAAGGTTGGAATTGAATGGATCCCATATTCATCAACCAGTCGATAGACTGCTCCCAGTAATTGAACACAAGTTAGCTGAATGATCTGCGGCGATGGATTTTGAATCATAATCTTTTGCATAAAAGGGGCAATCGCTTGTTCGCTAATCTGATCCCGGTATCGGAGTATCTCAAGCAGCATCTTTTCTTCCTCGTAAGGATATTCGACGCGATCCTTTTTCCATACGGGAATGTCTTCATAGCGAATAACCCCTGTTTGCTCCAGCATCGCTAAATACTTCACACTGTCAAGCGCTTCAAGCGAAGATGTCCAGACAGAGGAAATATTCTCACAACTCCGACCAACGCCAACGTTGACATCGATCTTCAACGTGGCCTTGATCATCTCCACCGACCTTCTCCATACCTCAATGTTTGTCGCCTCGGACAAAATGCAGAGCATTACAGTATCTGAATGGTCATACACATACACAATTGTGTTCAGATGGAGCTCCTCAATGATGTTGCGAATGGCAAACCGAACAAGTGGCAGCTCACGTTCGCCATAACGCTCGAATACGTTCTCTAAGTGACAGGTTTCAACCGCAAGACAGCAGAAAGCAGAATATTTCAACTGAATATCAGCCATTTCCGCACGATCATGAATCGTCGAGGAGGTAGCCAAGCCCCCGGACAGCACATCACTCCAAAACTTTTCGGTAATGATCGGCTTGTATTCGTTAAGACGCATTTGCGCCATCTCGTTCCAATTTTGGTTCCGGTGTTCAAGAAGCATTTCGTCTCGCAACTCTTCGACCGTTTCCTTCAGCTCATCTGGGAAAATAGGCTTGACCAAATATTTCGCAACACCAATTTCAATCGCTTCTTTGGCATATTCAAATTTCTCATAGCCGGTCAAGATAACGAAGCGGATATTTGGATAAAGACTGCGAATCCTTTTGGCAAAATCAAGTCCGGATATACCCGGCATAAAAATATCAGTAAGCACCATATCCGGCGGTGATTGCGATATCAACTCCATCGCCTCCGCCGCATTTTTCGCATCCCGCACCTCGTCAAAGCCGGCTTCACTCCAGTCGATTAACGTACGAAGACCATCTCGGATAAACATTTCATCGTCAACAATTAAGACCTTCATACTGTATAACCTCCTCGAGCATGACTTCAGATCGATTATTTCACGGCGCCGGCCGTTAGTCCACCTATTATTTTCTCACTAAGCAGCGAATATATCACTATTGTCGGAATGATCGCAATTACCATCGCCGCGAATGCGACTGGATAATTGGCTGAAAATGTCGTTAAGAAGAATCGAATGGCAACCTGCAGTGTTCTTGTACCCTCGCTTTGCGTGAGCAGGGAGGCGAACAGCAATTCATTCCAGGCTGTGATCATTAGAAATATGCCTGCGGTCGTCATGCCGGGGTAAGAAACAGGCAGAATGACACTTAAGAAGGTCCGATGCACGCTTGCCCCATCGATAAATGATGCTTCCAGTATTTCTTTCTGAATCGAATCCATGTACGTTTTTACGATTAATATGCTAAGCGGAAGCGAAACGCCAGCATACACAAGAGCAACGCCAAATAGCGTATCATACAGTCCCAGCCCATTTACGATAAAATAATAAGGTACAATGAAAGCATTCGTCGGAATAAAAATACCAAACGTTATTAAAAGCAATAAGCCTGATTTTAACTTAAACGAATACATAAAGGCATAGGATACCAAGGTTGCTACGATAACGGCTAATAGCGTTGAAGCAAGAGCAATGAACATCGAATTAAAGAAATAATAAATAATCGGATGACTGGAAAGCACCGACTCATAGTTTTCAAACATCCACCGCTCCGGCAGCTTAAAGGGGGCAGAGAACAGCTCTTGATTCGTCTTGAAAGACGCAAGAATCAGCCATAAGAAAGGCACCAGCGTAATGAGCAGGAATAATACGATGAATATCCAGCGAAACAGTTTCATCGCAGCCCCCTCCTTTCTGATAAACGCAAGATGCCAAATACGAGCAGCATCGCGATCGTCCCCATTAGAATCGTCATTAATCCCGCCGCCATTGAGATGCCGTAGCGGTTAGCTGTAATCATTTCCCGGTAAATATAGAGCGACATGTTTAGCGAAGAATCTGCCGGCCCTCCGCCTGTCATCAGAAGCGGATACTCGAACATTCGCAAGCAGAAAGCCGTGTTGAAAATCACGTTGATCGCGATCGCGCTTTTTACCATGGGGATCGTAATATGCCAGTCCTGCTGCAGCTTCGATGCTCCATCGATTTCTGCTGCTTCATACAGATCAGGTGAAATCGTCGACATTTGCGTTAGAAAAATAACCATCGTAAAACCGACATACAAAATAAATGGAATCATACTTGCAAAAATGGCGGTGCTCGGATCGCTTAGCCATGGATGAATGAATGATTCCAGACCAAGTCCCTTGAAGGAGTTGTTAACCAGCCCCAGGCTGACGTGCAGAACAAAGTACCACAAGAAGGCGAGTGCAGTCGTCGATATGACGTTTGGCAGGAAGAACAATGTACGAAACCATTTCCAGCCCTTCGGCTTCTTGAATAAGATCAGTGCCAGTAATAGCCCTAGCGGAGTATGGAGCAGCACCCCGGCTATAATCCAATAGATCGTATTGATCATGGCCGTCTTAAACGCCGGATCCTCCATCAGATAGAGGAAGTTATCGATTCCAACAAATTTCATATCGCCAATACCATTCCATTCCTGCATGCCTACGTACAGTACAAAGAGGAGCGGAAATATAAAAAAGACGATGGTGAACAGCAAGGCCGGAGCCAGGTAGAAATAAATCTGTCTGGATGTCATCCCGCTTAAGCTCCTTTCATCATGAGAGGGGAGGTCTCCCTCCCCTCTCTCTTCTTATTGGTTAGCTGCTTGCAGCTCTTTGGCGAATTGCTCAGGGGTATAGCGGTCAAACATGAGTCCTTCAATAAGCGATGGCAGCTTAGAGCTTGCAGCTGGTTTGAGTATTCGAACAATGTTAACGATACTCTCAGGAGCCTCGCTGTTTGTCTGTATATATTGGCCCAGCACGGGACCTGCTCCAGCCGTTTCTTCCTCGGTAAGATCAAGCTTCATCGAGAGCAGGATACGGCCATTCAACGTAAACGTTTTTGAGCTTTCCTCATTTGTCATGAACTTCAAGAACTGAACAACAGCCTCTTCTTTTTCTTTGGATGACTGCTTCGCGGCCGACCAAGGCGTATACGCGTCAGTTACCGTAAAGCCAGGCTGCACTTTGCCGTCACCGAATGTCGGGCTTGAAGCAATTCCAATTGATGGAATCATTTCTTCCGTAATCGATCCAATAAGCCATGGGCCGTCAATAATCATAGCGGTGCTGCCAATCAGGAAGTTATTCGAACTAACGGAGTAATTGCCGCCCAATGCGTCGGGAGTCGTGTATTCAAAGAGTTGCTTCAAATACCCGGCTGCTTTCACCACTTCCGGTGTATCAAGTGATTGGCCTGGGTCGAACACATCCGTTCCTGCAATGCTTGCCGCTAAATAAGTGAACGCATTGGTTGTATGCCATGCATCATCCGTCGTCATTAAGGAAATCGGTGTAATGCCTGCAGCTTTCAACTTCTCGCAAGCCTCGAAAAACTCGTCCCATGTTGCAGGAAAGGACACGATGCCCGCTTTCGCAAACAGTTCTTTATTGTAATAGAATAAAATGCCGGCTTTCTCAAATGGGATGGAGGTTAGCTCACCATTCACCGTCATCGCTTGTAGGTCCTGCTCGGTAAACCGGGTTTTCCACTCTTCATCCATATGTGGATTCAAATCAAGCAGTCTGCCTGACTCCTGGCGGGACAGGTCATTGGGATTGAAATTATAATTGAACAAATCCGGTGTTTGACCCGCTGCAATCATCGTTTTTACTTTCTGCTGCAGCGTCGGCCAATCCGGGTTGATATCGACCGTTACTTTAATTTTATTCACATTCTCTTCGTTGAACTTCTCGACGATCGTTTCAAGCGCTCTGCCGCGCTCCGTATCTGTGCTCCAGCTGCTGAGCATAGTCAAATCCACTTGCTTCTGATCCGCTGCTTCACCTCCGTTTGCTGATTGTTCTCCATTGCTTGAGCCGCAGCCTGTAATGACAAGGGTTATTGCCAGTATAAGCGATGTTGTAACGCCTAACCACTTTCTCTTCATGTCTAAGATCCTCCCTGGGATGGTTTTTTCTATTTACGTCTACATCTTACCTAATCGGGCAAATGAACAACATGCAAGAATTTATCCAATTTCATTCGAAAATCTATACACTTTTATGAATGCTTCTATTTTCCAAATATTTTCCCAGTCCATAAATGCCAGCCGAGTAAATCCAGCCTAACGTGCCCCAGATATCTCCTTTGGCGATCATGCCTTCATCGATTCCTTGATTGCATATACCGAACCCTTCCGGCTGCATGCCTAGATCGACGAAGCCCATCAAATCGCCCGGATGCGACAGCATCTGCTGTGTACCGATTGCGATCCATTCCGCCATAGAGCAGAAGAAATCTTCACCAATTTCTGCACCGAGCAGGTCTAGTTCCTCGATGTGGAACAACGAATAGATGTCCACGACGCCTCCGCCCCAAATGGAATTAATGCCGCCCATTCCAACTGTCTGGAATTGAACGCGTGCCAGATCTGTACCCGGAAGATGCGGAGCATTCCAAATATAGTTCCAAGTGACGAATATTTTACCCGCCCGCACCGCTCCCTGCAAATATCGATCATCGCCCGTCAGCTTGTATAAGCCATACAAGGCGGCCATCGTATACTGTCCCGCTTCTTTGTCGATAACGTTCGGGTTATCAAGCGTTCCTCCCAAGTAATGATCCTTCGAAACATAAGTGCTGAGCACATAATCACCAGCCTGGCGAGCGGCATCAAAGTAACGCTGTCCGTCCTCCCCGCATGCTTTGCCAATCGCAATGAGATATAGAATGGGAATGGAGCTTGCCGATTTCGAGGAAAATTCATCATTCCCGAAGCCTTCGGCATTTTTGAGCGGTGTGCCGTCCGGTTCATAGGCCCGATACCAGGAGCCGTCTTTGTTTTGATGTTTGAGCAGAAAGTTGGCAAAGCTCAAGGTCGTGTCCCACCAGGAAGTCTCCCTCATGCCTAACGATGCATAGAGCTGGTAATTAAGCAGCAGGTCATACGCGGGCTCGACCATTGTACGCAGGTAATTGCCCGGAATATTTCCGTGCGATATATAATGAAGCTTCGGCGCGTCTGCTTGACCAAATGAAGCAAAAGGCTCATCCTTCTCGATATCGAACAACGAATATAAAAATCCTGTTGGCGTAGACAGTCGATCAACAAAAAACTGAGTGACCCTTCTGCCCCTCCCGATCCACTCGCCGCCATCTGACTTTGCCAGCGTATAGGCTGTATTAATTTGCCGTCCTGTAAATCCGTACTCTAGAATTCGAGTATACGATTCATGCGGAATATTATTGAAGGACGTGCCAAAGCCAGAAGGCTCGGACAAGTAGCCATGTCTCGGATCAAAATGGAAGAAAAAGCCTGCTCCGCCATTAGCAAGCTCTCGGTAGCTGCTGCGCAAGGAAACATTCCGGAAGTCGATAGATTGCTCAAGCGTAAAGGGCAGCTTGACCGGCTTAGGCGTATTTAGCTCTGCGTACGATTTGAATGTTGAATAGACTGCATCCGCGAAGGTATCCCCGTCTCCGATCCTGAAATCATAAGCCAGCTCCATCTCGAACGATTCGCCTTCTAGCGGATAGAAGGCTGAAACTGGAGACCGCTTCGAATCAAGCGCAACGCTTTGATCGCCCTCATGGTAAGGCCAGAACGCTTGAAGAATGACCTCGCGGCCTTCAGCCACCGCATAACCGAGCGAGCCCACCTCTGTTTCCTGAAGGTACTTGCTTTCCTTAGCCGCTGTACGCCGTGGCGCGCTCGAAGTCTCTGGGAGCTTTACACGCCCAAGCGCGATCGAGTGCTCGTTTTCCTGCTGATAGCCCACAATAACCGGATAAGTCAGACGGTCCTCCATAAATACCTTCACCTCTGTGAAGGAATCGAGCGTACCCGCTTCTGAGTAGTGTGTAGCCGGCGAGCAAAATCTCCATTTGCCGCCCGATGTATCCAAGAGGCTGCCCTGCAATTGGAGCTGCAGCCCTCCCCCAGCACTATACGATTGGCTGGCAAGGCCCTTGAGTTGACGATGAAGCACGACCCGATTCTCCTCAGCGATCCAGCGGTCTTTGATGGTAAATTGATAACCGGCGTGCATCCATTCCATCTCAGCCTGCCACTCCTCATGCGTAACCTGACTGGCAAAGCCATATTTCATAGGGATCGTCGTTTGATCCATATAATGAGCGATGATAGGCTGTCGAATCGTTAATTTCTCCACAGCACCGTCGCCCCATTGAATTTGTGGAATATATCCTTGATCTTTTAGAAAAACAATCTTAATCATACGGCCACCTCATTCTGAAGGAATATATTTAATGTAATTGAGTGAGGCTGGCTGGTCGATGCAAAAAACTTCACTTTTTCATATAAAAATCTATACTTTCTTTATAATGCTTTTTTAGAAGGCTGATACATTAAGGTTCAAAAGTCCTGCGACTATTTTCACTGTACAACGAAATTAGTTATGGTACCATCACCTTATCAGGCAAGATAAGGGAGCAATTATACGATCATGAAAATCATGAATGCCATGGAGCCGATTGTGATTAATCTATTCGAGCAATATTTTAAGCCCATATCGCTAAATTGTGATTGTGACAAATGCAGGCTTGATATCATTCTGCTAACACTAAATCATTTGCAGCCTAGATACACCTCCAGCCAGTCTGGAGAAGCTCTCGTGAAGGCTATATTTATGGAGCCGCAGCTCCAGTCTGATGTTCTAAAGGAAATTACAAAGGCCGTATCAGTTATAGCAGAGAATCCTCTTCATTAAACAGCAGCAGCTTAATCCCCTCCAGCATTCCCGGAAGGGATTTTTTTTGTTTCTGTCCAAACGGATTTCCATGTTTTTCAACTGTCATGTCCATTGATTTCTATCTTTCTGCGAAGGTTATGGTAAAATGCGGTTATGTAAATCACATCATCATTGAAGGAGAATCCTATCCATGGGGCGGTTAATCGATCAATATATACGCAATAACGCGGAGAAGGCGCTTGCAGAAAAAATAGAGGCTCTGGCTATCCGCTTTGCCAAGAGAGCAGCTGTACAAGATCGGGAAGGCTCCTTTCCGCACGAAAATTTTGCCGAGCTGCGTGAAGCCGGTTATTTCATGCTTACGGTTCCGAAGGCATTCGGGGGCGAGGAGCTGTCGCTTTACGACTTCGTATTGCTGCAGGAGCGACTAGCTTACGGCGACGGTTCAACCGCGTTAGCTGTAGGCTGGCATCTTGGTCAGGTCATGCATCTTCGAACGACAGGAAAATGGCCGGATCAGCTGTTCGGTGAGCTGTGCAGAGCGATTGTCGAAGAAGGCGCAATGATCAATACATTCGCCAGTGAAGCGGCATCAGGAAGTCCGAGCCGCGGCGGCAAACCGGAAACTACCGCGGTCCGGACAGACGGCGGTTGGTTGATTACGGGGCGCAAAACCTTCAGCACGCTCTCCCCCATTCTCGAGCGTTTTGTCGTGACCGCCTATATCCCTGAGGAAGAAAGGACTGCGGATTTTCTCATCTTTAAAACAGACCGCGTTACAATAGAAGAAACGTGGGATACCATCGGCATGCGCGGTACGGGAAGCCATGATGTGGTGCTGAACAGCGCATTCGCCGCCGAGAATCATATCCTCACAGGAAAAGGAACAGATGATGGCGGCGGCTGGCTGCTGCATATTCCTGCATGCTACATCGGAATTGCTATGGCGGCGCGCGATTTCGCTCTACATTTTGCCCAAACCTACCGCCCAAACCAGCTTCAAGGGCCGATTGCCGAGCTTCCTTCTGTTCAGCAAACAATCGGACAAATGGAAGCTGAGCTCCGCACAGCGCGCTGTCTTCTGTATGCTGCCGCTGATCGTTGGGATCAGGAAGTGGAAAATCGGCCGCTCTTGAAGCCGGAGCTGGGCCTGGCCAAATACATGGCGACGAATAACGCGATTAAAGTGGTGGATTTAGCTATGCGTATCGTGGGAGGCACCAGTTTATCCAAGTCATTACCGCTTGAGCGGTATTACCGCGATGTTCGTGCTGGTCTGCACAACCCACCGATGGACAATACGGTGCTGCACACACTCGCGGCGGACGCTTTGAGCGAGAAGCATTGACTGCTAACGAGCAGAATTGGATTGAAATAAATCATTAACGAGAAGCTGGCGGGCAGTCTCGCTGCCAACCAAAAAATACTCATAACCTCTAAACCTCGCCAATGCCTTGTTGTCCGGCTCCCATACCCATTCGTCTATTTCCGTTTGACAGCGATGGGCCCGATAAGCAGCAAGCTTGGCCTTCAGATGATGACGAATATCGATTTTGACGACATCCTTTTTCGTATAGCCATATAACTCGGGAGCTTCCATAGCATCGCCAAAGGTGATGAAAAAAAGAGAGCCTTGCTGGCTGCTCCGCTGAAAAGCCGCGGCAGCTGCTTTTCCGATCGCACAGTGATCCGGATGCCCGCCTAACGTTTCATGAAAAGTAAGAACAACGTCAGGACGAATCTCCTGCATGAGTATGGATATTTTTTCAATTAACGCATCCGGATCCATAAATTCAACCATTTTGTCACGGATATCCAAAAATATCAGTCGATGAATGCCCAGCTCCTCGCACGCCTTCCGCAGCTCCTGTTCTCGAATGGCCGGCATGCTCTCTCTATTCACATACGGAGGGTTGCCCATCCGGCGTCCCATTTCACCGCGAGTTGCACTTACAAGCGTAATTTCAACGCCCTCGCTTGCATACTTCGCGAGTGTGCCTCCACAAATAAAAGATTCATCGTCCGGGTGTGCGAATACAGCCAATAGCTGGCGTTTTTTTCTAACAGCTTGTCCATTCATTCTGGAAACGGCTCCCTTCCTATATGCAAAGCTACGTTCATCCTGCCTCTATCATCGTAACCGGCCAGAAGAAGCTTGCCTTCTCCCATTAATTCATAATGAGTAAGTCCTTCCATACGCAGCCAGCCCAGCTCGTCAAATCGGAGAGCAACCCGATACGGCCCCTCTCCTGCTGTTAAGGCTTCTGTAAGTTGTACCTTGAAATTTCGGACGAAAACGAAGGATGTCGCTTCACTGTGAATATAAACGACCTCGGTTAAGAAGTGTCGAAGCAGCTTCTCCAATTCGAATCTATTGATATTATTCATGGTCGATTCATTCCCATTCTATTAGATTAATAAGTTCATCTAAATGTTATCACAGGAAGCTTCGTATAAACCGAAGTTTGTAACGAGGATTTTTTGGCCAACAGCGATTGCTTCATGAAAACCTGTTTCGTTTTTTGTTTTTGAAGAGGCGGGGGTTGACCAAAAAACTCCTCATCCTGCAGTAATTCTATTAGGGCTTGAGATACCGCTTGAACAGCAAGGGCTTCATTCTCAAGTAAGAAATAGGCGACTTGATAGCCGTAAACCTCGTATCGCTTAAGTACATTGGCTTTTCTGAGCAGCTCTTCCCGCTTTAACGCAGACATCTCCACCCGTGCTTTTCACCTCGACTATCCTCAAGCTTATAACTGTACCAGATTGGTCAACTATAACACCCGGAGGTATCGTCGACATAGTACTATGTTTCCATAGTACCTCCAACCTTCTCATAAAAAGAAGATGAGCCCGCGCCAACCGGGATCATCTCCTTCGCTTTATTAGGTTTACGTTAATGGAATTTCTCAGCTATGAACCCATTTTTGCTGCAGCATAGCTGCAAGCTCCTCTAAGGTGTCCCAGATAATAGGACGGATCGGATGGTATTGAACAGGCAGCTTATCCGCAGCGCTTCGTTTCACCGTCCATATGACGGGAATATTCAAGCCGAGCGCATAACCCGCTGCAAAATATACCTCTGGCGAAGGGATGGTCAAATCCGCGATGACCATCTGACTCTCAGAAATAAGCTGGGTAGTATGCTTATCACGATTCTCCCTATCCGAATAATGAAATAAAAGCGGGATATACCCGCATTGCTCGATTTTTGGAAACACGCTTTCCGTCCACTCTTCACAGATTTCATTACCGTTCGGAAGTAAAACGATACATGACTTCAGCTTCTTTCCTCCAGCCCTTGCCGCCGCTTCGCTCCAGCCTTTGTCCGTAAGCCTCAGGGTTGCGACTTCCCTAATAATAGATTGCTCACTTCTTAGCTTCTCGATGATATAAACCAGCTCTTGCAAATTAGGAGAATACGTTAAATTAAAGCTGTGCGACAGCGGATGAATGGCCACAGGCTCGCCCGGACCATTCGAATGTCTAAATAAAAATTGCAGTAAACGGCCTTCTTTTTCCTCCATTGTTACCGGAATGGTTGGCGAATTTTCTATTCGATCTAAGTCATCAATTGACAGTGTGACCCGCTCATCACAATCTGTAAGCTCTCGGATATAAGCTGAAACGATAGGAAATATTTGACGTTTCCGATGATAAGTTAACGATTGGATCAGATCATAGCTTCCTCTCAATAGGCTGTAGTACCCGTCAGGCGAGCAGTGACAGCCTACAAACCTGTCATATTCGCCTTCCGCTTTTATGGGAACAATTTCATTACAGAACAAGCATAATTTTTTATTCATTGCCGTTTATCACCCCTATATTAATCATTCGCAAGCCTAAGCTAATATTAGGGGTTTTGAGCTTGAAATCCGACAAGCAAATCTATCCATACCTGAAACTCATTCTATGAAATTGATATCTTTTGAAAAAAGGGACGTCCCTCAGGTCAGCTCAGACCTCCTGGACTCCCCTCGTATTTTAGGCGAGATTCCACTCCTCATGAATCTTCGGCACATCGGATATGAGCTGCTGCGTATACCGGTGCCGCGGGTTAATAATGATGTCCTCCGCCGGTCCGCTCTCCACGATCCTCCCCTTCTCCATAATACATAATGTATCGCTAATATAATAAGCCAATCCGACGTCATGGGTAATGAAGATAATCGTCATGTTGTTCTCATTCCGCAGCTTTAACAGCATATCCAAAATGGTAGACCTAGAGCATGCGTCAATCATAGAGGTTGGCTCATCCGCGATCAAAATTTTAGGATGCAGCATGAAGATGCGGGCAATCATGAGCCGCTGCATCTGTCCCCCAGAGAGCTCGAAGGGATACTTGTTATACAATTCCTCAAACTTCAAATTGACGAAGGAGCAGGCTTCCTTCATCTTATGGAATTGTTCCTCCTTCGATAGCTTCAGGCCTTGCAGCTTAATGCAATCAAGAAGTAATTTATCGACTTTATGAAACAGATTGAACGACGAGAATGGATCCTGAAAGATCGCCTGGATGTCCTTCCAGTAATTTTTCCGATCGGTATGGTTTTTGAACTGCCGCAGCTTCCCTTTGTAGCGGATATCGCCGCTCGTTTCCTTCAGCAGCCCCATCAGCATTTTCGCGAGAGTCGTTTTACCGCTGCCGCTCTCGCCAACGATAGAAATGATCTCGCCCTCGTGGAAGGCAAAGCTCACGTCGTTCACGGCAGTCATTTTTTTCTTTCCGTATCCAAAAACCTTCGTAATGCCAGCACCGCTTAACAGCACATCAGCTTTGCTCATGTTCATACCACTCCTTCAAGGTGTCGGGATCGAAGTTGCACCTGTAGACTCGTTCCCCGAGATGCCGATTTTCGATTTCGCCTTGCTTGCACTCGTCTCTGGTATAGGAGCAGCGATCGGCAAAACGACAGCCCGCCGGTACGCTCTTCAAATTCGGCGGCGCACCTGGAATAGCCGTCAGCTTATGCTCCTTCATCCCTTCCTCGGGTACGATAATGGAGCCCATCAGTTTTTTGGTATACGGATGTAAAGGGTCAAATATCATCTGATGCGCGCTGCCGCGCTCAACGATTTCCCCAGCATACATGACCATAATATCGTCCGTGACATGATAGAGCAGCGGAAGCTCGTGGGTGATAAAAACAAGTGATTTAATAAAACCCTTGTCAAGCAAATCCTTCATCAGCTTGATGACGGCTTTCTGCGAAGTGACATCAAGGGCTGAGGTAGGCTCGTCTGCCACGAGCACCTTCGGATTAAGGATCGTGGAAATCGCGATGACGGTCCGCTGCTTCATTCCTCCGGACAGCTCGTTCGGATAGGCTTGAAGCACCTCAGGCGACAGATTCAACGTCTGAAAGCGTTCGGCAGCCATATCCCACACCTGCTTCTTGGTCATTTCCGGACGATGCTCCTTCATCAAATCCTCGATGAATCGAATGATCTTCAGCGTCGGATTCAAGGCGTTCATAGCAGCCTGAGGAATATAGGCGATTTCCTTCCCCAATATCTGCTTCCTAAGCTGCTCCTTATTAAGCTTCATAATATCAATGCCGTTGATTGCAATAGAGCCGCTGCCGTAATTGAGAGGCGGGAAATAGAAGCCCATCAGGCTTAAGGCCAACGTTGACTTGCCGCAGCCGGATTCTCCGGCAATGCCGAGTGTCTTTCCTTCCTCAAGAGCGAAGCTGACACCGTCGACCGCAAACACTTTTTCCTTCAACCGGGTCTTATAGAACGTTTTTAAAGCTTGGACCTCCAATATATTTTTCCGCGGGGCAGGCTTCACGGCTTGGGCGATATCCAGCAGGTTGGCGCTCATCACGTCAGCTCCTTATTTTAGGATTAAATATTTCATCCATGCCCGTGTTCATCATATAAAGGGAAAACGTTATGAGCGCAATGGCGAATGCCGCCGGAATGAATGCCCACCAGGCTCCCGCCACCGGCGCCTCAAACACTAAGGCCCAGTTCATAATAATGCCAAGGGAAATCGTATTGTAGGGTCCAAGTCCAAGCATCGAGATCGAAGCCTCGGACAAAATTCCCGATGCTACCTGAAGAATAAATGCCATGACCACATAAGACGCGATATAGGGTAAAATCTCAAACAAAATAATTCTTGGCGTGCTGTGCCCGGAAATTTTGGCAATATTCACATGGTCCCGGTTGCGCAAGGATGTCGTCTGCGCCCTTACAGCCCTTGCCGTCCAAGGCCAGCTTGTAAGCCCGATAATAATTGCGACGATTAGGGAGCTTCGCGAATTAAGGCTTACAGAAACCAGGATCAAAACGATAAATGACGGGATAACGATGAACATGTTCGTGACCGCGGTAAGTATATTGTCGATTATTCCTCCCAAATAGCCGCAAGCGAGGCCAATGACCAGACCGATCGCGGTAGCGCATAAGCCAGCAACCAGGCCAACCATAACAGAGGTCCTAATGCCGTAAATTAACTCCAGAAACAAGTCTCTGCCGAAGTTATCTGAGCCAAGCCACAAATCGGAGCTGGGCGGCTGAAACGCGAGTGCCATCATTTCCAGCGGATCTTTAGTATTGATTAACGGATAAATTATAACAAGCAAGGCTACCAGCAAGGATGTAACAGCGCCGATCAAAAACTTGGGGGATCTTACTAAAATGCTCATCGAATGGGCCATATCAGTTTTCCTCCATTTGTGCCGCCTTGATTCTCGGATCCACGAGGCCATAGACAATTTCAATCGTAAAGTTGGCAAGCAGTACGGTCAGCGCGATAAGCAGCGTGCAGCCGGATATTAACGGATAATCGAGCTGCCTGATCGCGGAGAACAGCCATGTGCCGATGCCGGGGTAGCTGAAGACGATCTCGCAAATCAGCGAGCCGCCAACCATCGTGCCGATGGACAAGGCCAGTCCGGTAATTTGCGGCAGCATCGCGTTTTTGAACACATACCTTGCTACTCGCGAATCTCGTATGCCTAGCAGCTTGCTGTATAAGACATAGTCGGAGTTCAGCTCATAGATGGACATTTCTCTCATACCGATCGCTTGACCGCCGATGGTTACAAGCACGATAGAAAGAAAAGGAAGCGTATGATGCCGTATAACGGAAAGAATGAAGTCCAGACTAAAGTGAGGAACCATCTGGTAATCATAGCCGCCTCCCATCGGGAACCACTTCATCGTGATCGCCAGCAGGTACAGCATAATAATAGCCAATGTAAAAAACGGGATAGAGTTTACGAATAAGGCTACGGGAAACAGCACTTTGTCAAAAACGCCCTTACGATAGGCGGCAACCGCCCCGAGCACATTGCCAATAATCCAGCCGATAAGTATCGCCGGAAGCTGCAGTCCTACGGTCCAGGGGACGGCGGATGCCAATATATCGGATACCTGCCGGGGATACAAGCCGAACGAGGTGCCGAGGTCACCGGACGCGAGATTTTTTAAATAAATGCCAAACTGGACGAGAAGCGGCTTGTCGACGCCGAATTCCTTCATGAAATTATCGTATACCTTTTTAATAGAGTCACTGTCTGTCATCCCTTGCGTTACCTGGGTAGCGATCGTACTGACAGGGTTGCCCTCGATCAGCCTTGGAAGCATGAAGTTCAGGATAAGGGCAATGAACAGCGTAAGAAGATACCATCCGGATTTTTTGACAAAATATTTCGTATAGGCATTCAATAACATTCCACCTCCGGTATATGCAGGTAAGGGAAGGCCTATACTTGGCAGAGGCTGCCCCAATATAGGCCTGATTCTACTACGTACGCTGGTTAGTTCGTAATTTGGTACAGCGCTTTAATGCCAGCTCCGTCAACCGCAATTTGCGGTGGAATGTTGCTGCCGTCTCCGTCAACCGGGAAGCCCTTCCATACGGATTCGTTGACCGTATAGAATACCCAAGGACGATACATCAGCGGAATGGACGGAACGTCCGTCAGCCAGATTTTCGTAAGCTCCGTATACAGCTGCTTCGCATCCGCTTCGCTTGCCGTTGGAATTTGATCGATGATTTCGTCCGCTCTGTCGTTTTTGTAGCGTCCCCAGTTCCAGAATGCCATTTCTCCCATCGGTGCGACGCCTTTGGAGTACATGATCGTTCTTGCGCGGTTCCATGGGTTAGCAGGCGTAACGTTGCCGGCAGGGGTATTCATGATGATATCGAATTTACCGGTCTGCAGATCATTCGTCCATACTGGCGCTTCCGGGAATTTCGTGCGAATCTCGATGCCGATCGCTTTTGCGCTCTGCGCAACGATTTCCAGCGCGGCATTCCAGTCCGACCAGCCGTAAGGACATTCAATTTCAAAAGGACCAAGCCTTTCCCCGTTTAGAACGCGAATGCCATCCTTGCCCTTCTCGGCGCCGATGCTGTCGAGCAGCGCGTTGGCGGCTTCGATGTCAGTGGTCCATTGGAGGGATTTGATTGCCGCCTGATCCACGTATTTCGATTCAGCCGGCGTATCGAGCGTAAGGGATGGCTTCATGTCAGCCGAATAACCGCTCATCGCAAGCTCGGATATTTTCTTATAGTCAATCGCCATCGCGATCGCTTTTCTTACATCCTTATTATCAAGCCCCTTCCTCTCCATATTGAAGAAGATGGACGGCATCGAACCCGGCAGGTAGTAAGGCGCTTCCTTCAAATAGGTCTTGATTGGCGCGCCTCCTTCCCACATCTTCCATACTTGAGGAGTGAACTGCTGCGACACGTCAACTTGGCCGTTCTTGAACGCTAAATCACCGGAGGCGTTATCCTTGTAGATCACGTGCGTAATGTACTTCGGTGCCGGAAGCTTGCCGAACAGCGCCTTGCCCCAGTAATTGTCGTCGCGCTGGATCGTTATTTTTTGATCATTGTAGAAAAACATCTTGTACGGTCCGGTGCCAATCGGAGATTCGTTGAATTCTTTGCGAATCGCAGCCAGATCGTTATTGGCTTTGCTCTCGATCGCTTCCCAGATATGCTTAGGCAGCATCGGAATCAGCTCAATACTTTCTGTCACGGTCAGCTTGTTCGGATTGTCCTGTCTGAGCGTAATCGTGACCGCATTGGGCCCGTCTGCAACAACGTCCTGAATATAATCCCAGTAGCTGGTCCAGTTAATTTCGTATTTTTGACCCAGCTTGTAGGTGTATACGACATCGTCCGCCGTGAAAGGCGTTCCGTCGCTCCACTTGGAATCCTTGTTTAATTCGATCTTCAGTGTCACATCGTCTATCCAGGCGTAAGAGCTGCCGAGCAGCGGCTCCAGCGCCCCGTCATTCATATTGATCATGAACAGAGTCTCATAAATGAGCTCGCGCGAATTTCCATAGTTGACCGGAAAAGCCGGATTCCCGCTTAATAAATTGAAATTGGTTGGCGGCCCCCACTGCAAGCCGTTAATATAAAGGGTTTCATTTCTTGGTGTTTCCGTTGCGCTTCCGCTAGGCTGCTGCGCCGCATCATCAGCATCTGTAGCCTCGGCTGTATTGTTGTCACCTGATGCGTCTGCATTATTTTCAGTCTGATTCGTTATTGGCGGCGGTTCTGGTGAGTTTGTACATGCTGCTAAGAGTGAAACGGCCATCAAAATTACCATAAGCATGATCGTAGTCGCTTTCCTTCTCATGTTTACATCCCCAATCTTTAAATGATGTTCGCCACAAATTTAAAAGCACGCCAGCAAATCTCCCGAATCCCCTTCCTTCTTGATTCATATTATTTAGTAAGCGCTTTCACAAATAGTATAGGTCTAGTTTGCGTTACGGTAAATTGATGAATTTTTGCTGTTTTATCTACTTTTTTATAGTAAGCGTAAACGGCTGTCCCTTCCTTAGGGACATAAGCTCGTTTCGCGGGGAAATCTTATGCGGTGTATAAAAAAGAATAAATAAAAGCGCCAACCGCTTGCTGCCGCAAGCGTTGGCGCTGGCACTACATTTCCGATCGTTCGTGCACAGCCTGTATATTTTGGGCCAGCATCTCAGGTGTTAGCGAAGTACCGGGAGTGAGTATCATATACAGCCCCTTATTCAACGTCTGAACAACCTCGGGTGCCAGCCTGACGTCGTAAACCGGGGTTAGCTGTATATTGTGCAGAAGCTCCAAATATTCCTCAAATAGTGCCGAAGTATCCCCTATATTATTATGATCAGCGAAGGAGCCCGATATATCGCCGCGTTCAGCCATCCGTTCAGCCGCCTCTTTACCGGTCAACAGCTTCACGAACTTTAACGCAGCCTCCAGCTTCTCTCCTTCCAAATTGGAATTCAGGGCAAGCGCCCATCCAGAGCCTCCGGACGTTGCCGCAGCCTTGCCATTCCCCCCATTCACGGCAGGCAGGAGAGCAAGATGCGTTCGATCCAATATTGGCTTTGGCGCATCGGCCACCACGGAGGAAACCGCCCAGCCGCCCTCTAAAAACATGGCAGCGTTACCCATGTAATACGAAGTCCGCTGCTGGACATTATCCAGCTTGTTGATGTCGGCGCCGAAGGCGCCTAATTGCTTGAGCTGCAGCAATGCTGCAAGCGCATCGACAAATGGCTGATCAGTAAACTTCGCTCCGCTGTTATCCTCAAGACTGGCAAACCACTCGGTTCCCGTAAAACGGTCTCCAAGCGAGCTGAACAAGCAGGAGACGGCTACCCACTGGTCTCTGTTTCCCAATGCAATTGGCGTATAGCCCAGCGCTTTAATCTTTGTTACGGCATCGATAAATTCATTCCATGTAACCGGGAAACTCTCATAACCGGCCTTTCTAAAAATATCCGCGTTATAATAAACGATCGAGGTAGCTGTCAATTGCATCGGAATACCAGCAAGCACACCGTCAAACATAAAGTCCTCGAACGCCTCCGGACGAAACCCTAGCCGCCATTCCGGGTCCTCCGCCATAAAGCCTTCCATTGGCATGATTAAGTCGTTCTCCAGAAGCATTTCGGCATCTGATCCGAGCAGCATAAAGATGTCCGGCAGCACATTGGCTGCCGCAAGCGTTTTCACTTTGGTTTTGAGCGAGGCATTATCCAGCACGTCCTCGGATAGTTCGATATACGGATGCTCCCGCTTGAACTGTTCGACCAGCTCACGATGCACGACGTCGACAGCTGTTGTCGAGGTTGTTGTCCATGAATCGGTCAGTGTAAGCTTGATTTTGGAAGAAGCTCGGCCGTATTCCGCATCGTTGATATCCGTTAAATCGTCGGTTGAAGATGCACTGGCGCAGCCGGACAGAAGCATAAGCGCAACTAGCAATAGCGTTCGAAGCTTTACAAGATTAGACATAAGGGTCCTCCAATTCCAAGGATAATCACTTAATGATTCCGGTAATCGCGCGGAGAATAGCCCGTATGCCTTTTGAACACCAGGGAGAAATATTTATAGTCGTGGTATCCGACCTTCTCCGCGATCTCATACGTTTTGAGCCAAGTATGCTTCAATAAACGCTTGGCCTCCTCCACTCTTAATTGATTTAACCATTTCGTGAAGGTCATGCCCATTTCGTCCTTGAACACCTTGCTCAAATACGAAGGCGTCATGGATACATGCTCAGCCGCCTCGGACAGTCCGATTGGCTTATCGTAATTGCGGCTGACGTAGCGCATCATTTCCTTCACTAATTTTTTGCAGTTTCCTGCTGCCCTCTCTTCGATCAAGACGATCAACTGCTCCGTTATTTGCTTGATCCATATTTCCAGATCGGCAACGACCTCGAATTTTTCAACTGCGATGTGCGGAAGAAATGGAGACGGAAATATGCGTTCGGAATCTATTCCTATTTCTTCCAGTACCTGTGCCATTGTAAAAATCAACCCGATAGCGCAGCTTTTAATACGTTCGAAGGAGGTCATTTCCGTCCTAAAACGATCAAAAGACCGTTGAATGGTCTCACGAAGCCCTTCCACGTTTAAGGTCAGCATGCATTGCGCCAATTGTTTTTCTTCTTCCCGAAACAAGTGTGACCGACTGGCAGCCGGCAACGGAGCTGCGTGCTCCGTTTCAAATTCGATTACGGCGCCTTTTCCATAAAAAGCTTTCTCTTGAATAGCGCTAAGTGCCTGGTCATAACATCGGCTCACATCCGTCAATAGACAGACCGGTTGTCCTAGACCGATTGAAACGGACAATTTCAAGTATCGCTTAAGATTTAATTGCAGCTCTTCACAAATATCTATTATGTTCGTTCCGAGCGGCAAGTTGATCAGGCCGATCAACTGACCAAGCTCTCCGAAGCTTACGAAGCAATGAAAGCGGGAGACCAGAACCTCTTCTGCTATATTGAGAATTGCGAACATGCCAGCTTCTCTTTCTCTCCTCGACAGACGTTCTTTAAACAAGGAATAGTCATCGACCTCGATAATCATGATTTGATAGGCTGGTCCCTCAAGACTGATTTTCAAGGTTTTGGCCTTTTCTATAACCTCGTTGATATCCGTTTGTTTGTTGATTAGGCTGTTCATGAGCATGGATTTGATATGCGGCAAATTTTCATTAAACAATTTATTCCGAATAAACTCACCCTGCTTCATCATTCGCCGGCTCCGTTCTTCATCCCGAATTCCGGAGAGAATACCTACCAGCTTCTCCGCAATGACAGGCTTTAGCAAATAATGCTGGATACCGATCGCCATCGCTTCTTTTGCATGCTGAAAATCCTCATACCCGCTCAGCAAAACCAGCTTTATATCCGGATATTTACATCTTACCGATCTGGCGAGCTCGATCCCATTCATAATGGGCATTCGAATATCCGTTAGAACCAAATCGACGGGACACTGCTTCAGCTTCTCCAAAGCATCCTGGCCATTTTTGGCCTCGGCCGCAATCTCGATTCCATATGCAGACCAATTAATGGAAGTCATAATCCCTTTACGGACAATTCTTTCATCGTCTACGATCATCACTTTAAACATGCGGCGCCTCTCCTTTTACGAAAGGTTGTCTAACCGACACCGTGGTTCCCTTAGAAGGGACGCTTACAAACTCCACACCGTAAGGACTCCCGTAATTCAGCTTAATTCGGTCATGAATGTTCTTCAAGCCGAGTCCCGGAGCTTCTTCTGCCGGACGGCTTAGCATTTCCTGAATGGCATCCTCGTCCGCCCCTCCCCCATCGTCACTGACGCTATAGACGAGCATATCTCCATCTTGGAAGATGCGAATCTCAATTCGTCCGCTGCCGTCCACCGCTTCAATACCGTGCCGGATCGCATTTTCCACAATCGGCTGCAGCACCATTTTGGTCACCGTGCAATCCAGCGTCTCCGTCTCAATATTCATCGTGAAGGAGATCGATTCCTCATACCGTTTCTGCTGGATCAAGATGTAATGTTCAAGGTGTTCAACTTCTTTTCTTACCGTTGTGAACCGGCTGCCGCTGTTGAGCCCGATCCGGAACAGCTGGGATAAGGAATTGATCATAACCGAGGTGTCAAAGGCATTCTCCATCCTGCTCATCCAATAGATGAGATCGAGCGTGTTGTACAGAAAATGGGGATTGATTTGCTCCTGAAGCGCTTTTAATTGAGCCTCCTTTTGCTTCATTTTCGAAACGTGAACCTCATTGATCAGCTCATCTAGTTTCTGGGACATTTGATTGAAGCCAATCGCCAATAAAGTAATCTCGTCATTTCCCCGCACCTTCATTTCGGTATCGAAGTTTTCGCGTTCCACGCGCCTCATGAGCACTCGGATTTGCTTTAATGGCGTAAGCACTCTTGCTGCAAAAAGGAGGATAACGGCCAAACAAATGGCGAAGCTGACTACTATCGAAAAAAACGTGGCTCTCTTGATCACATTGCCCGGCTTCAATATCAATTCATTGGGAGTCAATTCCACGATACGCCAATTTTGCGATTTCATTCGATGAAACACCGCTAAGTGCTTCGTTCCGTCGATGTCCGTGTTGAAATACCCCTCCGGTCGGCGATCCATGTCCGGATGAATAAATGAAGGCGCGATACGGCTGCCGATCAGCTCGGAAGAAACCGTCGATAAAATGACATTTTCATCGTTAATCAGATAAAAAAGTCTCTTTTCCTGCGAATCGGTTTGGTATAAATCTCTTATGCTGCTTTCGAGCACATTAATTTTCAATATGCCTAAGGATCGGCTGACATGATGAATGTCCCGTATGTCCCTAATCATGGTAATCACTTTTACTTCTTTGTTTTGCACGAAGACCGTATCATCATACCAGCTGTCCTTGCCCTTTAAGGCTTTGGCCTGAAGTAGCCTATCGCTTGGGACAAGATTGACCGCCCCTCTGTTATCGAAGCCCTTTTCGCTAAGATCCTGTACGTAAATGGAGTATATATATTTTTTATTGAAGGTTTGGTCATTCAAAATGGAGACCATTCGCGAGTAGTTTTGCTGTTTGAATTCAGCGCTTGGAGAGTGAAGATAGGCGGCCACTTCGTCATTCTGAATAAGGTTTAACGAAATGGTGTTGACGTCGTTGATGATCATATCCAAATGATTCGCAATCTGTTTCGCATTCACCAGATTCAGATCGATAACCTGATTGCGAACTACGCGAGTGGATTCAAAATACGAAAATCCGCTGACGATTAATAAAGGGCAGATGGCTAAGACAACGGAGAACAGCATAACCTTGGATCGAATGCTGAAAAACCTTTTATTTTCCACGCGATCAACTCCGCCAATTCGGTAAGGGATTCACAGCTGAGCATATGCGATTACAATCCTCGTGAACACGCTTTCAATATATAGTTCGCCGCTTATGGCTTGAGCTCCTTCTGCTAATTCTTAATATATACTCTCTGTATAGGCGATATCGAACCTAAACATCAGAGAATCCTGCGGCAGCAAACGCATGATTCGTTCTCGGAACAACACAAATTTAATAAAACCTAGTTTAATGCGCACTAAAACAAATGTAAAGAGAAAAGACAGCTCTGCTGGCAGCAACATGGCCTGAACTGCACCCCAATTGTTAGACACCATCTAACGATTGGAGGTGCAGTTTTTTTGACTAAATTCAATCTAGAACTA
>NZ_JBMWAM010000029.1:0-51466 GCF_049725345.1 Paenibacillus praedii
GCAAAAAAAAGTTGGACGGAAAACATTACGTTTTTCCGCACAACTTTTTTTGTTTTAGAGACTTATTGGACAGCCCCTTTGTGTTTATGGCGTGGAGCGAATTCTATTAGCTCCGATTTAGTCTGCGCGCACGGAATTGTTTGTATTGAAAGTACATCGTGCAGCCAATGCAGTAGCCCAGTATGGCGCTAAGCGCGGCAGCCCCCATCATGCCTGCAAAAATATAGCCTAGCACCTGCCAGCCAAGCACGAAGCTGAGCATTGATGCGGTAAGAAAGCCTACGCCAAGCGAATTGTTGAACCGCTGCAGCTCTGCTGCCTCCGTATTGGGCGAGGCGAGGAAGCGGCCCAGAAAAGGACGAGCGATGGTAATAAACAAATTGCCCTTGGGACCAAGCAGAAGTCCAACAAGCTGAACAATCCAGAGCAGCGCGATGAGCCAGGGCTGCTGCAGCGTAATCGCAAGCAAAAGTGTGATCACGATGCCGACTTGATTGCTGCGGACGAGGGGGATCGGAATTTCCTTCATCTATAAAACCAACCTTTCGCATTGGATTTTCATACTTTCTTCTTATTGTAGAGGAATGCAAGCACATTAGCAATGAGCTGAAAGCTGGAATTGGTTGTGAAATAGGGGCAGCCTCTATTTATATTACTATTTTCTTTTCAGATCACTTTCGACAACTATCTCGCAGCGAACGCAATAATCCAAAAGAACTGCCCGGAGGCTGGTAGCCTTCGGGCAGTTCTTTTGTTGCATCTATTCCTCCCACCAGCCGATCGAGATGACCGCGGGGGCGGGGTGGCTCATTGAGCTGGTCAGGGTGAAGAGAATGGCCTGGCCCGGTCCGAATATCCAGTGTCCAGCTTTCTTGCTGGAAACGCTGGAGTAAGCGGGAACCACTCGCGTGGATACGGGGGTGGCAGCCAGGGCGGTCGTGTCCAGACTGCTGCCGAACTGGACCTGTCCGCGGGAAAGCGGCTTAGGCTGCAGCGTCAGATTCGAGGTGGAAACCTCATGCGACTGCTGGGCGTGTGTGGGCAGACTGG
Organism: Paenibacillus praedii; assembly: GCF_049725345.1. Lineage (NCBI taxonomy): Bacteria > Bacillati > Bacillota > Bacilli > Caryophanales > Paenibacillaceae > Paenibacillus > Paenibacillus praedii. The sequence goes on from NZ_JBMWAM010000029.1 coordinate 1,051, forward strand.
AGCAAAAACAGATTTGCGAGACAAGATGGTCGTCAGACAAATTGCTGAGCACATAAATATCCAAATAGAGATTAACGCCTGAATGTGGCGGGTTGATCAGCGCACCCCAGGTCCGATTCGAGTCGGTCGGATTAAGCTGGTCGGTCTCCCCCAAGAAATATTTGCCCTCCAACGATTTGATAAGCGGATTGGTAACATTCACAACGTTCACAGGCATGTGTGGATACATCGCTTCACCGTCCTTCGTGGCATGCTTATATTCCACCATATGTCCGGAATTCAGGATCATGCAATAATAGGACGTAAAAAAAGAGAAGGGCGCGGCCCTTCTCTTTTACTCTGCCTTTTTTGGTTCTTCGAACGTCATGCCCAGTGTATCTACCGTTACTTTTTTCATGGAGATGGGGGTAATCGGTTTGTCGTTACCGTCTCTTTCCTGATTAACGATCTCGTCTACCGCTTCCAGGCCCTCCGTTACCTTTCCGAAGGAAGCATATTGATTATCGAGCGAAGGGGCTTCTGCTACCATGATGAAAAACTGGGAGCCTGCTGAATCCGGTGCTTGCGACCGCGCCATCGATAGAACACCACGCGTGTGCTTCAGCTTGTTCTCGAAGCCGTTGCCCGCGAATTCGCCTGCGATGCTATAGCCGGGACCACCCATACCGGTACCATCTGGATCGCCCCCTTGAATCATGAAGCCTGGAATAACGCGGTGAAAAATAAGACCGTCGTAGTAGCCTTTTTGAATGAGTGAAATAAAGTTGCTGACGGTATTGGGAGCTACCTCGGGGTAAAGCTCCGCCTTAATAGTTTTGTCATTGCTAAGCAAAATGGTGACAACAGGGTGCTTGTCCGGTCCTAGCAGCTCAGGCCCTTCGTCGACAGGCGTTTCACCTGTATTGCCGGAGCCTGCTTTGTTAGCGCCGCAGCCAGCGGCGATGACGAGCAGAGTGAGCATAAGGAGCAGCATGACGCCAAAACGTTTGTTCCTACGAAGCATGTTCATATATCCTCCTATACGTATACTGAAGTTAATCCATAAAGTATAATAGCATATTGCTCAATTTGAATGCTAATTTTGCTGCCTTGGCCCCTGTCCGCCAACCATCTGCTTGCGCTTCCAGAGGCGGTAGGCATACAGAGACAAAGCTAGAAATATGCCGTAGATCCCGACGGTAGTCAATATATTTTTCGGGTCCGTCATGAGATTGTCGCCTACCATTGCGAACAGCAGCATGGACGGAATTTTGCCGATAGATGAAGCGATGGCGTACATCGCGAAGGATACGCGGCTCAGCGCCGCATACATATTGACTACAACGGATGGAATGAACGGAATTAGCCGCGCGAACAGGATCGTGAGGAAAGCATTTCGCTCGAACATCTCCGTCAGCTTTCCGATGCTTTGGTAGCGGTGCAGTGCCTTCATGCCCCACTCCTGGTAGCCGTAGCGAATAAATAAAAACATTACGATGGAAGCTGCCGCAGAGCCTGTCCAGGTCACAGCCGCACCTAATACAGGGCCGAGGGCTGCACCGATAACGCCTCCGACAACGGGATACGGAATGACGGGAAATAGCGCCATCAGCGTTGCCATCAGGACGACCAGAGGAATGTTGTCCGATTGCTGGAACCACGTCAGAATTACATCGCCGTAACGATAAATGAGAAAAGCAATACCAACATATAAAGCGGCTAAGCTTATTTTTTTGAGCATATGCATACTCCTAAAATGTAGTTCATTCTATCGTACCATGTCTGGGAAAGCATTCGTCCAATTAGTTGTGTCAAAAAAAGCAAGGGCTCGATTCCATGGCGGAACCGAGCCCTTGCTTTAGTAAGCTTGTTATAACGGATGCTTTGCCTGCTTGCTGTTAAGCTTGCAGAGATTGCTTCACGATTTCTTCCAGCGGTGTCAGCGTGCCGATAAGCTTCTTCAGATCAGGGGACGTCTGCGCTGTCTCGCCCTCTGCTATGCTTTGATTGATCGCTGCGATCATGATCGCAACGCCTTCAGGAAGGCCTGCTCCCAGCAGAAGGTCTTTTTGCTCATCGAACGAAATCGCATTGTATGCAACGGGCTTGCCGGAAACCTTTGCAATGGTTTGAGCGAGCTCCTCGAAGGTCCAAGTTGTATCAGCTGCAAGGTTATAGATTTTGTTCTCATGACCGTCCTCAGTCAGAACGACAGCGCCTGCAAGCGCCAGATCATGACGGATCGCTGTATGCACTTTGCCTGATCCCGCGTTAGCGACCAAAGCGCCGAATTGAACGGCAGGGCCAACGCTTTGCGGGCTGATGAATACATCGGTGTAAAGTGGGTTGCGAAGGAAGGTGTAAGGAATGCCAGTGGTGCGGATAATGCCTTCTGTCAGCATATGAGTAGCTGCAAGCGGCAGCTTGGAGGTTTCACCGAACGCATAGCCGTAATAAGCGATATGTCCAACCTGCGCGTCCTTCGCAGCTTTCGCAACGTTCGCGTGCTGAAGAATGCGAAGCGTTTCATCATGAGCGTCTGGGCTAGGAATAAAGAGCAGCTTGGAAGCTCCTGCGAATGCCTTCTCCAAAGACGCACGGTCGTTATAGTCTCCTTGACGAAGCTCTACGCCAAGCTCAGCGAGGGCGGATGCTTTTTCTACATTGCGGACTACCGCTACGATTTGATTAGCCGGCACCTTTCTGTCCAGCAAATGCTTAACGACAAGACCTCCGAGTTGACCTGTTGCTCCAGTAATAACGATTGACATGATTGAATCATCCCTTCATATATGGTTTAAAATGCCAAGTGTAATAAAGATGTACGACCCGGCTATTATTTGCTACACTACAAATATATTTAATACTCAATATAATAACAAGTACTCTTATTTTTAATAGATAGTATCAAAAATAATACTATTGGAGGGGATAAGGATATGGCGAAGTACGGCAAAGAGTTTTTGAAATGTCCCATGTTCACGGCCCAAAGCTTAATCGGCGGCAAATGGAAGGTATTCATATTATGGACGCTTCACGACGGTCCAAAACGCTTCAGTGAAATTCAGCGGGTGCTGCCTGAGGTAACACAGTCGATGCTGACCAATACGCTGCGCGAGCTGGAGAAGGACGGCTTGGTTCACCGGGAGGTGTACCGCCAGGTGCCTCCGAAGGTCGAGTACTGGCTTACGCCTATCGGCGAGAAGCTCATACCAGTATTGAAGCTGCTTCTTGGTTGGGGAACGGATTACATGGAGCAAAGAGGTACGCTTAGCCTTGAGAACAGTGAGCTTGATTCATCCCGGTGGGCTGGTGCGAAAATCGGTGTAGAATAACATTCTCATCTCTATCACCTTTGGGGACAGCCCCTATTCGTATTCAGGCGTGCGTCGGAACCTTGAGCAGTTTTTGGATATGCTTTTCGATCTGCTCAGGCGTATCTGTGGAGCCGAAGCGCTTGAGCACGTTGCCTTTCTGATCGATCAGAAATTTGGTGAAGTTCCATTTGATGCTCTTCGTTCCTAGAAAGCCGCGCGCCTCGGAGGTCAAGTATTGGAACAAAGGATGGGCGTTGCCGCCGTTCACATCAATTTTCGAGAAAAGAGGGAAGGAGACGCCGAAATTCAGCTCGCAGGCCTCGGCTACCTCTTTGTCGTTTCCCGGCTCTTGGTTAGCGAACTGTCCGCAAGGGAATCCTAATACGGAAAAGCCTTGCTTGTTGTATGTGTCATGAAGCTTTTGGAGTCCAGTAAATTGATTGGCGAAGCCGCACTTGGTTGCGGTATTGACGATGAGCAGCACCTGGCCTTTGTAGGGCGCCAGCGTCTGGACGTCACCTTTATTCGTTTTTACTTCAATATTATACAAAGGCATAAGGAATAACCTCCTGTAATTCATTTTATATTTTATTTAATTTAATTGTACTCAATTCAAATAGGAGTGTCAAACGAATCAAAAAAAGCTTCGCTGCACCTGAACCACAGGGCAGAGAAGCTAGTATTGTAGATTATAGCTGAACAAGATCGTTATCAGACTGGTGTATATCGAGGTGCTAACGGCTTACAAAGCGAGCAACCCTATCCATTTCGGTGATTTCATCTGCGGTCAGTCTGAACCGCATCGCCTTCACATTTTGCTCGGCGTGATGAACCTTGGAAGCGCCTGGAATGGCAAAAACGGTATCCCCATGCGCGTGAATAAGCCAGTTCAGCGCGACCTGAGTCGCTGTAGCGTCGTGATGGTGGGCGATTTGCTCAATGGTTTCGATGAGCGGCCTTGAGCGATTAAGCCCTTCCGGCCGAAAAGCGGAGCTCCATTTGCGCGGGCCTTTAATCGCCTTGACGAGCTCCGGATTTTGATGAAACTTACCGCTTAATATGCCTTGCTCCAGAGGGGAATAGGCGATAATGGCGATATTAAGCTCCTTCGCCGTATCCAAAATACCGTTCTGCTCGATGCGTCGATCGAGCAGGCTGTACTTCACCTGATTGGAAGCAAGGCGGAGCCCATGCTCGCGCAGAATGTGATCGGCTTCGCGCATTTGCTTGGCAGAAAAGTTGCTTACGCCGATATTTTGAATTTTGCCTGCCGCCGCAAGCTTAGCCATTTCCTTCATTTCACTTCTGACTGAGGAGAAGGAGAAGGGCTGATGCACCTGGTGCAGGTGAATGGTTCGGCCTTCGAGCAGCCGGATTCGTTCATCGATCGTTCTGCTGATGCTGCTTGCCGTGCGAAACATCGGCCACCATTTGGTGGCGATCAAGGCGGGAGCATTCGCTGGCAGCGTCTCGCGCAGCGCGCGAGCGAGCAGCTGCTCGGACTGGCCGTTGCCATAAATTTCGGCGGTGTCGAACCAGTTGATGCCGCCTTCGAAGCTTGTTTTGACAATATCGTTGATCGTTTGTCCTTGGAGCACAGGCCAAAATTTTCCGACAAGTCCACTGCCGTTGCTGAATTGCCAGCAGCCTAGACCAAGTGGAGATAGACGCAAATTCGTTGTGCCGAAAGGGCGAAGCAAGGATTGTGACATTGTCTATTACCTCCTAATGTAACGATTCGGTTGCTGAGTGTATAAGCGTATAAAATTACCCTTTGGCGGTGCTTTGCTGCAACCGATGGAGAAATTCATGCATTTGCTTTAGAAGAGCCGCGCCTTCTTCTGGATTGCCGTCAAGCTTGCAGGCGATTTGTGCAGGGATATCGACGGCTTTTTCTTTCAGCGCCTTGCCCTGCTCAGTTAGCTCGACAATAACGCTTCGTTCGTCGTTGCGATCGCGTGTACGCGTAACGTGTCCGGCGGCTTCCAGCTTTTTGAGCAGCGGGGTGAGGGTGCCTGAATCGAGATACAGCTTGTTGCCAAGCGCGGTAACCGTCACGTGGTCCTGTTCCCATAAGGCGAGCATCGTAACATACTGCGTATAGGTAAGGTCGATTTCCTCCAGCATTGGCCGATATAGCTTCGTGATCTCACGAGAGCAAGCATAAAAGGCAAAGCATATTTGATTGTCGAGCTTTAAAGCTTCATTGCTATCCATGTATAGCCTCCATAGGAGAGTGATTTGGTTTGTAAGGTGAAGCTGTATTTTAGTAAATTAAATTGTGATAAATATAATATAGTTGGAATGGCAAACAGCTGTCAATGTGATAGGGAGCCCGGATCATCGTTCGGTCAACGCGCGAGATACGTTCGAGAAAGGTTGAAGAAAGCGGACGGAATGTGCTATAGTTACAACATTTATTTGATGAAGGAGTGAGTGAAGTGTCTCATACTGCTGAAGATGTGGCTCAGTGGATGCTGAATGAAGTGAAGGATAAGGGGATTTTGCATCAGAGCGCGGCCGTTGAGTATATCCGAAGCCATTATGGCGAGTCGTTTATATATGTGAATGAACACGGTAACCAATCCATTGACAAAGAAGTGAAGAAAATTTTCCGCAAGCTGCATCGCGGCAGAGCAGCCTGGGAACGAGACGGCTTCTTCTGGGGCTGGAGCTAGCCAGAGCTCGCTCAGCTTCTGGCTGAACCTTCCGCATTCATCCGATACATATCAGCGCATATCTCCGCATACGGCAACACGGCTTGACAAACCTAACTGTAACTATTAAACTTACAGTATGAAACCTAGCGGCTGGACGGTACGTATAATAAAAATGTATCGTCTACTTTTTTACACAAAGTGTATAAGTATTTGTTACAGTTAGTCGGGTTATCTTACTTTTATGAATAGGTGGTGTTGTAGGATGAAATTGAACGTAAGCGACTGGGTGCAGGGTAAAACTCATGAGGGTGAGCTCATTCACGGTTTTATCGAAACGATCGATATCCTGCAAGGAATCGTGACCGTGAATGTCGTAAAATCAGATAACGAGGTTATCATTGGTAAAATTGTAGCTGTTCGCGAGAACTGGCTGAGACGCGTTCCTGACATCACGTTAGAGGATGCCCAGCTTGCCCAAAATTTAATCGACATGGCTTTAGCGACATGGGATGAGGCATGGTTCATGGAGCTGACGGGTGCGCAGGAATCGAGCGTTGGCGATCGCGCCGCAACAGGAAGCAGACAGCGGTCCAATTCTTTTCCGCACAACCGACTGGGATCAGTAGGTCGATAATATATATTTCATAAAGCACAAATGACGCATGAACGGACAACCGTTTTGTGCGTCATTTTTTGTTTGCGCATAGTTGCTAAGGCCAGTTGAATCACTCATTAGGAATCCCCATGCACCAAAGGCTCAAGAGAGAACGCGGTGCGGAAGCGAAGGCTCTCGACGGGATCGCGGAGATCGCGGCCGGTGAGACGTTCGCATTTTTCTAGACGGTAGGTGACGGTATTGCGGTGAACAAAAAGCTGCTTGGCCGTTTCTGCAAGCTGACAATGCGTCTCGTAAAAGGTATTGAGCGTCTTCAGTAAATCCGTGCGTTCCTTTCCCTCGATACGCAGTAAATCCTTGAACGTTTCCTCGTAGTATTCCTTCAGCTCCTCCTTCGGAATCAATCGCAGCAAATGAGTAAGGTTTTTGGCATGATAGGGCTGTACGAACTGCTTCTTACGCGCGTCATAGCCGGATTGCAGCGCCTCGACCGCCTCCCGGTAGGATACCGGTATATCCGAAAGCTCGGAGACGGGGTTGCCGAGACCGACTGAGACGGGTATGCCATGCTTTTCGCTCAGGCTGCCTACGATCTGCTTCAGCTGCTCGAGAAACCGGCTGCCCTTGTCTTTGGTCACATCTTGATTGGAGCGCATGGCGATGAGAAAGCAAAAATAGTCGTTTTTCGTGAACAGCACAAAGCGCAGATCGAGCTTCGCGAACTCGCTTTTCAGCAGGGCATAATGACGGTCGCGTTCGGATATAAAGCGGCCGTCTGTTTCCAGTGCGCTTGGTGAGCGATGCTGGTCGAAGGAGGTGTCGCGCTTCGCCACAACGCTGATATAGGCAGGATGATGGAGCAGATTGTAGTTTTTGCTGCGGTGAAGGAGCTCCTGCTCCGAGGTGATTAGACCATCGACAAAGTCCGAGAAAAATTCGTTTTTGTACCGTCTCGACCGTTCCTTCACGGCTTGCTTCTTCATCAGCTCAAGACCGATGACGTTAGCGGCCTGCTCAAGGGCGTGTTTCGTCAGGTTGTTCAGCTGCTTGTCTGTATCATTGGTCAGCGCCACTAAGAAGCCCTCCAGCTGGAAGGTGACAATCGGGTGAAGCTCGGCGGCGGTCTGCTTCCGTGCGAACCCTTGCTCATCTGCATCCGCATTTGATGAGAGCGGAATCGTGACTGAGCTTGGTGAAAATCCGTCTGCCGTAGGCTCGGAGCGAAGCTCCTCCTGAAGCCGGTGCAGCAGACTCGCGTACAGCACCTCATCCGTCATGGCGTCCGAACGAAAGAGCAGCTCCGAATGCTGATTAATAAGCATGACCGGCGAGTCGATCAGCTGGGCGAGCGCTTCAATGACGTCCTGCGTGCTCTTGCCCTGCATGATCATCTGCGAAAATTGCTTATGTGTCGACAGCGCATAATGCAGCTCGTCGGTTCGTTTCTCGAGAATATGGCTAAGCGAAAAGTTAGCGATATCGCCTAGCGATTGCTCCAGCGAGAGCTCTATAATAGGGAACTGCAGCTCCTCCGCTCGATTCAGCACATCCTCAGGAACCTCTTGCAGAAATCGCTTTGTCTTTATCGCAAGCCCCGCACAGCCTACAGCAGCCATATTCGTAACAAGGGAAAGCAGTGCTTCCGGGTGATCCTTCATCGCATAGCCGGTTGTGAGCAGCAGCTCCTGCGGCTTTAAATAATGAATGATATCTGGAGCGTCCATGATGTTGACCGACTGGACGCTATTTGTCATGCCGGCAAGTCCGGCCACGACCTTCGCGTTCGAATAAACAGACAGTGAAATGAGCTCTTTAAGCAGCATAATATCACCACTCTCAATAATTATGTTAGTTAATATAACGCAAATATAACACTAATTTAAACGACTGTAAATGCATGATTGTCTAGAATATTCAACGTTAAGGGGATATTTTTAGCTACCATGCACAATGACAAGGGGGGGGAATCTGTTTATGATGTAGCTATACACCGCCGATACATGTAAGTAAACCTAACAAATAAATGGATTGGGGTTGAAGAAATGAAATTGCAGGTGCGTCAGGTTGGGAAAGGTTTTGGAGACAGGACCATTCTCAAAAATGTAGATCTCACCGTACACTCACATGAGTTTATATGCATATTAGGCCATAGCGGCTGCGGCAAATCGACGCTGTTAAATATGATTGCGGGCTATCTGCTGCCCGATGAGGGTGAAATTACGGTGGACGGCGAGGCGATCAAGGGTCCGTCGAAGTCGCGAGGCATGGTGTTTCAGGATCATGCCCTGTTTCCTTGGATGACAGTGCTGGATAACATTTCGTTTGGTCCTGAGGTGCAGAAGATTCCGAGGGCGCAGGCGAGAGAGACGGCTAGGGAATTTCTGAAGCTGGTCGGACTGGCGGAATATGCGCTGCACTATCCGGGAGAGCTGTCGGGGGGCATGAAGCAGCGCGTCGGCATTGCGAGGGCACTGGCGAGCAAGCCGGATATTTTGCTCATGGATGAGCCGTTTGGGGCGCTTGACGTATTGACGCGGGAGACGATGCGGGTGGAGCTGCAGAAAATTTGCGGTCAGCTGAAGCCAACGATTTTGTTCGTTACGCACAGCATCAGCGAGGCTGTTTATTTGGCGGATCGCGTCGTCGTGATGAAGCATGGCGAGATCGCGGAAATTTTCAATGTGGGCATTAAGCATCCCCGTTCGTCGCACTCTGCGGGCTTCGGTGAAATGATGAGCAGGATTGAGCGTGTGCTGATGGATGATGAGCATCTGGAGCTGGCCGCAGTAAAGGTGGGGTCTTCATGAATGGGGCAAAATTGTCAACGCTGAAGGATGTCGGAGTAACTGGCGCGCCGGAGGCTCCGATCAAGCGGGCGCAAGGGAAGCGATCGTCGGTATTCAGTCGGTTTATTCAAAAATATAACATTCTGCCGTCGCTGGTGTTCTTCGTATTATGGGAGCTGTTCTCCCAAGTGAATGAGAGCGCCAAGTTCTTCAATCCGAACTTCCTGCCGGCTCCGACTGTATTGCTGTCGGAGGGCTGGGAGCTGGCGAAGACCGGCATTATTATGGACAGTGTTATTTCAAGTACGATTCGGATTTTGCTAGGCTTCATGTTTGGAAGCGTAGCTGCGGTGGCGCTTGGCGTCGTAATGAGCAAGTTCAAGACGGTGGAGCGCTGGTTCTCCCCCATACTTAATCTGGTAGGGCCGATTCCGGCGCTGGCCCTGCTGCCCTTGTTCATCATTTGGTTCGGAATTGGCGAATTTCCGAAGGTGCTGCTTATCGCTTGGACGACATTTATTCCAGTGCTTGTCTATACGCTTGATGGCTTCAAGTCAGTGCCTTCTACCTTAATTCGTTCAGCGCTCAGTCTCGGCGCGACCGAGAGACAAATTTTCACACGGGTGATGCTGCCTTCCGCTATTCCGAACTTCCTTGTCGGCGCGCAGGTAAGTCTAGGCTTATCGTTCTCCGCACTCATTGTATCTGAAATGATGGGGGCGAACTCGGGGCTTGGCTATATCATCGTGGATGCAAGAAACTATTTCAAAATTACGAATATGTTCGTTGCCATCATATTGATTGGCTTAGAATACAGCCTATTCTCGTATCTGTTGAAGCTTGTTGAGAGGAGGGTCATGGCTTGGCGTAAGGGCGGTCTTCGTGACGCCGTCGAGAAATAGCGCGGTATGGAGAGATGAAGCTTCACCAAAGCGGGAAATCCAAACAAAGAGAAAAGTGGAGGGATTATCGATGAAGAAATCGGGAAAATGGTTCAAGTCGGCAATTACATTACTATCGTTAACGTTCGTGCTGGCCGCCTGCGGCGGCAATAATAACGCTCCAGCTGCAACGAATGACGGCTCGGCGACAAATGCGCCGTCTAATGCGGAGGCGGGCACAGAGCTGGAGAAGGTTGATCTCACGCTGGTTGGCGTTCGCGATGCGCAAATTTCCTCGCAGCAAATTATTGCCGATAAGCTTGGCTACTTCACGGAAGAGGGTCTTAACGTGACAAGTCAACTGATCGAAAGCGGCCCGGACATCGGTCCGATGGTTGCAGGAGGCAGCGCGCCAGTCAGCATTCAGACGAATTTTATGGATATTATTCTCAAATCGACAGATATTCCGGTCAAAATTATTGCTCCGCTCGCCCAAATTGCCGGTACGCAAGCGGTGGTGGGCTCGAGTAAGCTTGAGCTGACAAGCGCGAAGGATCTTGAAGGCAAAACCATCGGCATACCAAGCGGCGCTGACGTGATGATCGCGATCAACAACATGGCCACTGAGCTTGGCGTGGATGCCAGCAAGATCAAATATGTAAACCTGGCGCCAAGCGACGCGGTCGTTGCGCTTGAGAAAGGCGACATTGACGCGCTGGCTGCCTGGGAGCCGTTCATTACGAAGGCAATCCAAGGCGGCGGCAAGTTTCTGTTCAGCGGCACGAAGAGCGAGCTTCCCGAGAAGCAGGGCGATGTGAACTGGATGAGCGTGCATACGACGATTCAGGTTTCCGACAGCTTTCTTGCCGATAATCCGAACACGCTAAAGGCTGTGCTGCGCGCCTTGAAGAAAGCGACGGATTACATCAATGACAACCGGGAAGAAGCGATCAAAATTTTGGCTCCTGAGCTGCACCTTAGCGAAGAAGAGCTGACACAAATTATGAGCCGAAACGTTTATACCATGGAGGTAAACGACACGTATGTGAATGGAAGCAACGGTCCTGCTGTCGGGGAGTACCTGATGTCGGTAGGCAACATAAAATCGGCGCCGGCGCCAGCTTCCTATCATGACCTAAGCCTGCTGAAGGAAGTGGATGCAAGCTTGATTTCCGTGGAGCTGGAGTAGTGATGGCGGTTGTGCTGCTGCGGCAGTGAGCTGTCGTCCATCGGATAACAAGACGAGTATCCTTAGAGCCTAGGGATAAAAAATGGCTAATCACTCGGGCCGCAGACCTCGAAGTCCGCGGCCCGAATGCATAGCCAGGGTGCGAAGGCTGCTGCCGTTAAAGGGGGCGGACACTTGCACCGTTTCGTTATCTGAAGGTGAAAGGCTGGTCCGCAAGCGTTAAACGGTATTTGTGAGGGAAAGCTCATTCCCCGTGAAGCTTGCTTCATGGCGAGTGAGGTTAGACTCACTATTTTCTCAAAATCCACTAGGGGGTACGGCATCATAACGGTGCTGTGAGCATACGTAGTCAATATAAAACAGGATAGGTGGGAGCCGGATGAGTGGTCGAGATAGGCTGGATTTGATCATACAAAATGGCAGCGTCGTATTGCGAGATGAGGTGCGCACGCTGGACATTGGAATAAAAGAAGGCAAAATCGCACAGCTGGGCCAAAGGCTTAACGCTGATGATGCGGAGACGATCGTTGATGCGGCCGGGCTCACGGTTATGGCGGGAATGATCGACGCGCATGTGCATTTGAATGAGCCGGGGCTTGGCGAGTGGGAGGGCTTCGAGAGCGGCTCGGCGGCGCTGGCGGCCGGCGGCTGCACAACCTATGTCGATATGCCGCTGAACGGCATTCCGCCGACGGTAACCGTGACGGCCATGCAGCAGAAGCTGGACGCCGCGAAAAACCGCTCGCATGTGGATTATGCGCTGTGGGGTGGGCTGGTTCCCGGCAAGCTGCATGAATTGAAGCCGCTGCACGAAGCGGGTGTCGTTGGCTTTAAGGCGTTCATGTCATCGCCGGGAGATCCGAGCGAGGATGCTTTCCGCGAGGTGGACGATAATACGCTGCTCGAAGGGATGAGGATCATTGCGAGCCTGAATAAAGTACTTGCGCTGCATGCCGAGAGTGAGCCGATTGTTTCGAGGCTTACGCAAGCGAGCAGGGCGGAAGGGAAGCTTAAGCCTGCGGATTACGCGGCGTCGAGACCGATCATCGCCGAGCTGGAAGCGATCAACCGCGCGTTGTTCTATGCCGAGCAGACCGGGTGCGCGCTGCATTTTGTCCATATAAGCAGTGAAGCGGGCGTGAAGGCAATCACGGAGGCGCGCGAACGCGGCCTGAATGTGACGGTGGAAACATGTCCCCATTATTTGACTTTAACAGTGACTGATTTGGAGCATAAGGGCGCGGTCGCCAAGTGCTCGCCGCCGCTGCGTGACAGCAAGGAGCTTGATGGGCTGTGGAGCCAAATTGCGGACGGCCGCATCGACATGATAACGTCCGATCATTCGCCTTGTCCGGCTTCGATGAAGGAAGCGGACAACTTCTTTGACGCATGGGGCGGCATTGCGGGTGCGCAAAGCTCAGTCGAGCTTGTCGTGGGCGAAGGGCATGTGAAGCGCGGCATTCCGCTGACGCTGCTTAGCCGGCTTCTCTCAAGCGGTCCGGCAAGACGCCTTGGACTAGCGGAAACCAAAGGGGAGATTCGCATCGGATCGGATGCGGATCTTGTGCTCATTGATTTGGGCAAAACGTATATTTTAGAAGAGCATCATTTGTATCATCGCCACAAGCATACTCCTTATCTGGGCGAAACGATGCAATGCCAAATAGCGGCCACCTATTTGCGGGGCAGCAAAGTGTATGATGCGGAGCTAGGCGTGAGCGGGCAGAAGCAGGGCCGATGGATTCGATAGTGCGGACCGACGAGAGAGGAGGGGGAGCTATGGGGCGAAGCGTGCTTTCCGGGCCGCAGGAGAAGGAGCGATTGCTGCGTTATTTTGAGGAACATATTATGGAGCTTTTGAATTGGCTCGCGGCATATAGTGCTGATGCGGAAGCGGGCGTTACGAGGCTGCTCTATTCCGATGGCTGGTTAGAAACGCAGCGGGCATTAATGGCCAAAATGACCATTTGCGGCCTTGCTGCGGAATTTGATGAAGTGGGCAATTTGTTCGGCAGGCTGCAGGGCGAGGATTTATCGGCGCATGCGATTGTAACGGGCTCGCATATTGATACGGTTGTGCAGGGCGGCAAGTATGATGGCGCATATGGTATTGCGGCAGGCCTGCTGGCGCTTGCTTACCTGAAGCAGCAGTTCGGCAAGCCGAAGCGCACGCTTGAGGTGGTCTCGCTTTGCGAAGAGGAGGGCAGTCGTTTTCCGATGGCCTACTGGGGTTCCGGCAGCATTGTCGGCAAACGGAATTTCGAGCAAATCATTCATTTGCAGGATTCGCAGGATATGTTCTTCACAGACGCGATGGCGCGCTGCGGCTTTGGCGAAGGGAAAGCAAGGAGCAGCCGCCGTACCGATATTGGTGCTTTTGTCGAGGTTCATATTGAGCAGGGAGCTGTTCTTGAGGCGGAGGGAATTACCATTGGTATTGTGGATGCGATTGCGGGCCAGCGGCGCATGAACTTCGAGGTCCATGGCGAATCGAATCATGCGGGCACAACGCCTATGCATATGCGAAGAGACGCGCTGGATGGTGTCAGTGCCATGATTCAGGCTTTGCGGCAGGAGGCGCTCAGGCTTGGCCCGCCGCTCGTTGCGACGATAGGCAGGCTGCAGGTCCAGCCGAATGTCCCGAACGTGGTGCCGGGCAAGGTCGTGTTCACAGTCGATGCCCGGCATGCGGATGGGCAGGCGCTTGACCGGTTTTGCGAGTGGATGGTGCGGACGTTTGCTCAGCTTGCGGAAGAGAGACAGCTGGCGATCCAGAGCGCGGAGTGGTTCAGCGAGGAGCCGGTTCTGATGAATGATAAGCTCAAGGCTTATATGGATGACGTGTGCTCGGAGCTGTCGGTCACGTCGAAGCATTTGGTCAGCGGAGCGGGGCATGATGCCCAAATATTCGGATCTGCTTGTCCGACGGCGATGCTTTTCGTTCCGAGCAGGAGCGGGATATCCCATTCGCCGGAGGAGTATACCGCGCCTCGCGACCTTGCGACCGGGGTGCTTGTATTAACGGAGCTGCTATATCGACTAGGCTATGAGGGGGAAGAACTATGAAGACTTATAAGGATTTGTCGCCGTCGCCGCGCACGATTATGACGCCGGGACCGGTAGAGGTTGACCCGCGCGTGCTGAGGGCGATGTCTTATCCGATTCTGGGACAGTTCGATCCGGAGTTTACAGCGCTTATGAACGAGACGATGGGCATGCTGCGAGAGCTGTTCAAGACCGACAATGAGTGGGCTTTTCCGGTGGATGGCACCTCGCGGTCCGGGATTGAAGCGGTGCTCGCCAGTCTGATCGAGCCGGGCGATAAGGTGCTGGTGCCGATCTACGGACGCTTCGGTCATCTGCTGACAGAGATTGCGAAGCGCTGCGGCGCCGAGGTGGTCACGCTGGAGAAGGAGTGGGGCTTTGTGTTCGATGTTGCAGAGATCGTGGATGCGATTCGCAAGCATCAGCCGAAGCTGGTTGCGATCGTGCATGGCGAGACGTCGACGGGACGGCTGCAGCCGCTTGAGGGGATTGGGCAAGTGTGCAGGGAGGTCGATGCACTGCTTGTCGTGGATGCGGTTGCGACAATCGGCGGGATTGAGCTGGCAACCGATCGGCTGCAGCTGGATGCGGTGATCGGCGGTACGCAGAAATGCTTGTCCGTGCCTGCGGGAATGGCGCCGATTACGTACAATAAGCGCGCGGAGGCAAAGCTGCAGAACCGCAAAAAAATTGAAAGAGGACTGCTGCTGGAGGGCGGCGAAGATGATCCGCTGCTGCGACCAATACAGAGCAATTATTTGGATCTTAGCCAGCTTCAGGACTACTGGGGCCCTGCGAGGCTTAATCATCATACGGAAGCGACTTCGATGCTTTACGCCCTTCGCGAGGGTCTTCGTCTTGTGCTTGAGGAAGGGCTGGAGGCGCGATTCGCCAGGCATCGCGAGCATGAGGCGGCGCTTGCTGCCGGCATAGAAGCGATGGGACTCCGTCTATATGGCGACCCCGCCTGCAAAATGACCGTCGTAACCTGTATCGAAATTCCAGCCGGTGTTGACGGCGAATCGGTTCGCGCAATGCTGCTTGATCATTTTGGCATCGAGATTGCAAGCTCCTTCGGTCCGCTTAAGGGTAAAATATGGCGCATCGGAACGATGGGCTACAGCTGCAGCAAGCGTAATGTGCTTCATACCCTTGGCGCGTTGGAGGCTGTGCTGCTGCGCCATGGTCATAAGCTTGACGCTGGCAGGGCGCTGCAGGCTGCGATGGATCGTTACGGGATGAATGCGGCCGCGAGTTCGTAAACGTTTTCACGATCTTTGTTTTACTCTACATTTCAGGGAATAGGACTCCGATATATTATATTACTATTCAAATATAATTTAGTTGAAGAATAGTCATATAGATTGCCCCTTTCACTTCGAGCTGCATCTTAGAGAGCGTTGGGATCCGGTAAAGGAGTCAGAATGATGAATCCAGCAGATTCTACAGATTTTTTGCGTTTGCTTCCACAGATGTTGGATGAAATTGAAGATTCCATTTATGTGATGAAGGTTGAGAACAACAATTTCAAATATTATTATGTTAATCAATCAGCCACCCGAATGAGCGGAGTGACCATGGCTGCCGTCGGCCAGACCTTTTTTGAGCGGTTTTCAAATCAGATGGCTAATTATTTGCAAGAAATCTATTCGGCCGTTTTAACGGAAAGAAAAACGATACGGTATGAGGATGGCTTCGTGCTTCCTGATGGCAGGATTAGCGGAGAAAATATTCTTACGCCGATCATGAATGAGAAGGGCGAGATTGAATATGTCTTTTGCGTAACGCGGGATATTACCGAGCGCAAGGAGCATGAGAATATGCTGCGCTATTACGCCTATCATGACGATTTGACGAAGCTTTATAACCGCAGATTTCTGCTGGAGAACATCGTGGAGCCAGCGGCTGTTTTTTTATTCGATTTGGATAATTTCAAAAATATTAACGATACCTTCGGTCATAATGCAGGTGATGCGATCCTCATTGAGGTGGCGGAACGGCTAAGAGAGCAATTCGGCTTCCATCATAAGCTTGTCAGGCTGGGAGGGGACGAGTTTATTGTCGTCTCAAGCGAGGCGAGCTGTCCTGAGCGGATGGTGGAAAGCGTGAATGAGCTATTCCGGACACCTTTTGTTGTGAATGATCGGCCGTTGCATCTTCATGTCAGTGTCGGTGTTGCTGTTCGCGTGAAGGATGAGGACATACAGACGCTGCTGAAGCAGGCGGATACCGCGCTTTACCAGGCGAAGGGAGAAGGCAGAGGAAGACATCATGTCTATGAAGCCGGCTCCAAATATAATCATGTAGAGAATTTCATTTATGAGCTTGCGCTGTCGAACGCGATTGAGCGTGAGGAGCTGGAGCTGCGCTATCAAGCGGTCTACAGCCCGGCTACAAAAAAAATTATCGGGGCGGAGGCGCTGCTGCGCTGGAACCGCTCGCGGGTAGGACTTGTTTCTCCTGCCGATTTTATACCTGTAGCGGAAGAAACGGGCTTAATTATCCCGATTGGATACTGGGTGATCCGCAAGGCTTGTCAGGATTGGCATAAATTCAAAACGACCTTCAGTTCCGAGTTTAAAGTATCCGTGAACATCTCCAAGGTGCAGTTGAATGAAGAGGATTTTGTGGAAAACATCCTGCGGATTTTGGAGAAAGAACAGGTTGCGCCGCAGGCCGTAGTTCTGGAAATTACGGAAAGCACGTTCATACATAATATTCAAGCTGTGCAGGAAACGTTGAGGAACCTGCGCGAAGCAGGATTTACGATCGCGCTCGATGACTTTGGGACAGGCTATTCCTCGCTTAGCATGCTGACGCTGCTCCCGATTGATCATTTGAAGATCGACCGGTCGTTTATTCGGGATATGAATCAAGATCTGATAGCTGCGGTGCTTGAGATGGCAAAAGCGTTGAAGCTTCGTGTCATTGCAGAGGGTGTGGAGGATTTCGATCAGTTTAGCATCCTGGCGGAAATGAACTGCTGGGGCTTGCAGGGCTACTTTATAAGCAAGCCGGTGGAGCAGGAAAGGGTGCCTGTGTGTATAGCGGAATCATGAGTAAGGCTGGTTCATTCGAAAGACCGGTTTGCGCCGCGGATAAAATACGTAAAAATTAGCAAACTGAGGACATGACATTTGCGCTTGGCTTAAGAGCCCGGCGCCGAGAATGGAGTGTTTCGGTTGAGCAAGGAGAACAAGGGAGCGGCGGTGCTGCGCAGAGGGCTCAAGGCCCGCCATATGACGATGATATCGCTTGGCGGCTCGATTGGCACAGGGTTGTTTCTCGCGAGCGGGGGAGCGATATATACGGCGGGGCCCGGCGGCGCCTTGCTTGCCTACGCGCTAATTGGTGTGATGGTCTATTTTCTGATGACCAGTCTTGGGGAAATGGCGACCTACATGCCCGTGTCGGGAACGTTCAGCACCTATGCGACCCGTTTTGTGGATCCATCGCTCGGCTTCGCCCTCGGGTGGAATTACTGGTATAACTGGGCGATTACGATCGCTGCGGAGCTGTCGGCGGCGACGCTCATTATGAAGTATTGGTTCCCGGATAGTCCGTCGATTCTGTGGAGCGGGTTGTTTCTGCTGATGCTGCTGGGGCTCAATATGCTGTCGGTGAAAGGTTACGGGGAGTCGGAGTATTGGTTCGCGATGATCAAAATCGTGACGGTTATCGTGTTCATTGTACTCGGCCTGCTGATGGTGATCGGGATATGGAGCGGCGAGACAACCGGCTTCCGCAATCTGACGGACAACCCGTTTCCCGCAGGCTTTCTGGCTGTGCTTGGCGTGTTCATGGCAGCTGGTTTCTCGTTCCAGGGCACGGAGCTGGTTGGCGTGGCGGCGGGCGAGAGCGAGAATCCGCGCGAAAATATCCCGCGGGCGATCCGCTCGATCTTTTGGCGCATTTTGCTGTTTTACATTTTGGCGATTCTGCTGATCGGCCTGCTCATCCCGCATACGAACGAACAGCTCTCAAGCGGCGATATTGCAACGAGTCCGTTCACGATTATATTCGAAAAGGCTGGACTGGCGGTTGCCGCTTCCGTCATGAATGCAGTCATTCTGACCTCTGTGCTGTCTGCCGGCAATTCAGGTATGTATG
The DNA here is from genome assembly GCF_049725345.1 of Paenibacillus praedii. Lineage (NCBI taxonomy): Bacteria > Bacillati > Bacillota > Bacilli > Caryophanales > Paenibacillaceae > Paenibacillus > Paenibacillus praedii. Next base: position 19,634 of record NZ_JBMWAM010000029.1, read on the forward strand.
CCTCGACCCGCATGCTTTGGGTGCTTGCGAAGGAGGGCAAGGCGCCGCGCTTTCTCGCCCGGCTGAATGAGCGCGGCGTCCCGGCTCTATCGCTGCTGGCGACAGGGGCGCTGGGCATGCTCGCGTTTCTCGCTTCATTTTTTGGCGATGGCGTCGTCTATGTGTGGCTGTTGAATGCGTCAGGCATGTCGGGGTTTATTGTGTGGCTAGGCATCGCGATAAGTCATTATCGCTTTCGGAAGGCGTACGCTGCGCAAGGGCGGTCACTGGATGAGCTGGCCTACCGGGCCAAATGGTTTCCCCTTGGCCCCATTCTCGCGATGGTGCTTTGTCTTGTCGTCATTGGCGGCCAATTTGTCGGAGGCTTGAACAACGGGCAAATCGACTGGCCCTATATTATCGCCTCCTATGTGGGCATCCCGCTTTTCCTTGCGATCTTCCTCGGTCATAAGTGGAAGCACCGCACGCGCATGCTGACGCTGGCCGAGTGCCGACTCGACCCGGAGGAGTGAAGCGGCTGAATGAACAAAAAAACGCCCAGACCTTCGCGCATCGGCGGCTGGTCTGGGCGTTTGTGTATCGATGAAGGCGTTCTAGTCCAGAACGGCTGTCATATGCGCTTTGGTGATCGACCAGTGGGAAGCGGTCCATACTTTAGCTTTTTTATCGATAAATAGGATTTGCGGCGATTCGTGCTTCACCGAGGTGTCCTCAGCGATTTGAAGCGATATAGGGCGAGACTCGATCACCTTCACGAGCACGTAATCTACATCTTCTCTCGGCTTGTCGTTGAGGTAGCTGTTGAACTCTTTATAAGCGTTAGCGCTGACCGGGCAGGTTGTGCTGTGCTTGAACACGACGAGCGGACGGCTCGAAGAGCTTTCGTAAACGTTGTTCCATTCTTCCATGGAAGTAATTTCTTTGTATGACATGTGCGGTTACACTCCTTTTTCTGCATGGCAGATGATGTTGTAATTGTACGAGTATTATACATCTTTTTTGTAAGTAAGTCATCTTTATATAGTAAGTGGGGTATTGCAAGTGTAAAAAGGTCGTGTTATGATGATTTTATTCAAAATGACTGAATTGGTTTTGTGGTCACTTGAGGGGTAGAGGTGATGGAATGGCGATAGATCGCAGACAGCAGATTGTAGATGCGGCGACGAAATCGTTCGCGTTATTTGGTTATAAAGCAACAACGATGGATCAGGTTGCCAAGATCGCGAATGTGGGCAAAGGTACAATTTATACGTTTTTTACGAATAAGGAAGAGCTGTTCCAGGAAATTATGAAACGGCTCATTGACGAAATGAAACAGGTCGCGGAGCGGGTCTATAATTCGGAGAGGTCGTTTTTTGATAATTTGAATGCCGTGCTGGAGCAGCTGCTGGACTTCCGCGAGGAGCATGAGCTGGCGCTGAAGCTGTCGCATGAGATACGTGAGATTGGCACGCCGATGGCGCTTGAGGGCATGCAGGAAATTGAGAAGGCGGTCGTCGGCTACATTCGGCAGAAGGTGCAGACCGCTATCGATAAAGGCGAGATTAAGCCATGCGATCCGGAAATGACCGCTTTTGTCATGCTGAAGCTGTATATGGCGCTTACGGTGGATTGGAAGAAAACGCATGAGCCGCTGAGCAAGGAAGCGGTCGCGGAACGGCTGCGGATCTATATGCAGGAAGGATTGGCACCGGCATAAACGGTACGTGCACAGGGGAAGGAAAGGCTGTATTCAGACTCCGGGAGGAGTTTTTTTATGTCAATAAATGACCATATGAGAAAAATAGTCAGTTAGTAAAATTAGGGAGAGTGAACGTTTTGAAGTTTAGAGGCTTAAAGCAGTTTGGTGAGGAGCTGTCGGGCATCGCCCGCAATAAAATGCTGCTTATTTCCGTGATCGGCGTGCTGCTGATTCCTGTCATGTATTCATCGATGTTTCTCGGCGCCTTCTGGGATCCGTATGGACATCTGGACAAAATGCCGGTAGCTGTCGTTAATGCGGACCAAGGCTATAAAAATAATGATGAAATGCTGCATATCGGCGATGACTTTGAGGAACAGTTAAAGGAAAACGAGAAGTTTGAATGGCATTTTGTGAGCAAGGAGGAGGCGGAGTCGGGGCTGGCGGATCACACCTACTATATGGCGATTGAGATACCAGCAGACTTCTCGGAGAAAACGACGACGCTGACGTCGGATACGCCGACTCCGGCGCAGCTTACTTATCTGGCTAACGAGAGCTATAACTTCGTAGCCTCACAGATCGGCAGCAAGGCCGTCGATACGATGAAGGCTGAGCTGAATAAGGAAGTGACGGCTGCGTATACGCGGACGGTGTTCGAGCAAATGGAGCAGCTGATTGACGGCGTTGGCGCGGCTAGCGACGGCGCAGGCGAGATCGCCGACGGCACGGTGAAGGCGAAGGATGGAGCTGTGCTCATCGAGCAAAATTTGGCGAAGCTCGTCAGCGGATCGCTGACGCTGCAGGAGGGTGTCGCCAAGCTTAGCGCTGGCGGACAGCAGGTTTTACAGGGCAGCGGCGAGCTTGGCGCTGGCGCTGGCAGCCTCGCTGGCGGCCTGACGCGGCTTGAAGCGGCGCAGCAGCAGCTTGCCGCAGGAGCCAAGGGGCTCGGCGACGGCGCGGGTTCGGTTGGGGCAGGAGCGGTGAAGCTGAGCGACGGCCTTGCGCAGCTGTCCGGAGCGAGCGCGCAGCTGGCGGAGGGAGCTTCCGGCGCACAGCAGGCTGCGGGGCAGCTGGCCGGCGGGCTGGCGCAATCAGCCGCGGGCGAGGAGCGGCTGAAGCAGGGCGCGGCTCAGCTCGCTGAGGGCTTAGCGAAGCTGGGACAGTCTGATGCGGAGTTGGCGCAAAGCGACAGCTATGCCGCTCTGCTGGCCGCAAGCAAGGAGCTGGCCGCAGGCTTGGCGCAATCCGCGGCTGGGCAGGCGAAGCTTAGCGGCGGAGCTTCTGAATTGAACGCCGGACTTCAGAAGGTGTCAGACGGTCTGGGCGCCTTCGGCGGCAAGCTGCAGGAAGCGGCAGCCGGCGGCAAGGAGCTTGGCACCGGAGGGGAGAAGCTTGCGGCGGGCGCAAGTGAATTTAGCGGCGGTATGGCGCAATTCGGCTTGAAGCTGTCCGAAGCAGCTGATGGAGCGACGAAACTTGCCGCAGGCGCTAAGCAGCTGAATGACGGCTCTGCTAAGCTTGCAGCCGGCCTTAATCAGCTGTCCGCAAACGTAGCGCCATTCGTGAACGGCTCCTCTGACCTGAAGGATGGCGCAGAGAAGGTGGCATCCGGCCTGCTTAAGCTGGAGGACGGCACACAGGAGCTCTCCGGCAAGCTGGGAGAAGCGTCCAAGAAAACGGCTGATTTGAACCTGTCTGACGAAACGGTTGATATGTTCACGGATCCGGTGCAGCTTGATGTAGAGAAGATGTCAGAGGTGGACAATTACGGCACAGGTCTTGCGCCATACTTTCTGTCGCTTGGTCTGTACGTAGGTGCAATGCTGCTTACCATCGTGTACTCGGTTCGCGAGCCGGCCGTTCGGCCGGTTAATGGCTGGAGCTGGTTCTGGAGCAAGGCGCTCACACTGATCACGATTGGTGCGATTCAAGCGCTTATTGCGGATGCGGCGCTGCTCTATGTGCTTAAGCTCGAGGTTCAGAGCATGGGGCTGTTCCTGGCCTTTACGATATTGACGAGCATCACCTTCATGATGATTATTCAATTTTTGGTTGCGACGCTGAATAACCCAGGCCGGTTCATCGCCGTCATTCTGCTGATCATCCAGTTGACAAGCTCGGCAGGCACGTTCCCGATCGAGCTTGTGCCAGGCTGGCTGCAGCGAATATCGCCATTCCTGCCGATGACCTATTCCGTCGCGGGTCTGAGAGATATTATATCCAGCGGAGATTTTAGCTCGGTTGGCCGTTATGCGGCGACTCTCGGGGGCATTGCGATTCTTTTCGGCACGCTTTCCTATGTTTATTTCACGCTGTCGCACCGCAAGGCAAGGGAGAACAACAGCGAGGGAATACCGGCTGCGTCGGCATAAGGCAATGAAGCTTTCTGTTGCCGTCCTTCGGGAATGCTGTAGTTTAAAATGCATAAGAAATAACCAAATCCAGCGACTGTTTTATCCTTGGCTCATGCTCTATGATGGATTAGGGTTCGTATGAATGAAGAAGCTGACCTAGACGGAGCGTAGAGAATGGATAAAAAGTGGTTGAATTATGGCGGACTGGTGCTGATCGCGGTCGTATGGGGGGCGAACTTTGGGGTCGCCCGCTTAGCGTTGGAATCATTTCATCCGATTGTATTTGCAGTTTTGAGGTTCGGGCTGGCCGTTCCGATATTTTTTCTGATTTTGAAGCTTACGGAGGGCAGTATCGGCATTCCATGGCGTCTCGTCCCAAGGCTGGCGATCATTGGCCTGGTCGGCATTACGCTGCTTGAGATCCTGGTCATGTATTCGATCAAGTACACGACGCTGGCGAATGCGTCTCTGCTCAATGTAGCGCCATGGCCAATTTTCGCCGCCATGTTCGCGCCTTTGTTCATGCGCGAGTCGATTACGCGCAGGCTCGTGGTGGGCGGTGGAATTTCGATTGTGGGCGTATGCTTCGTCATCCTTGGCGGAGGCGAAGGCTTCACCCTTTCCTCCGAGCATATGCTAGGCAATGCGATGGCGCTTGCCGTCAGCATGATCGGCCCATTGTTCAACCTGAGCTCGATGTCGCTGATGAAGCAATATTCGGCGCTGCGCGTAAGCACCTGGACAATTGCCTTTGGCTCGTTGTTCATGCTTCCGTTCACGATAGGGGCTTGGGGCCAGACGAATTGGTCCGCGCTTGAAGCGGGGCACTATCTCGCGATTGCCTACAATGTCCTCATTTGTACGGCACTTGCTTTTGTTGTATGGAATGCTTGTATGTTTAAAGTTGGCGCGACAAGGTCCAACTTCTTCCGTTATGCCGTACCGGCAGCAGCGGTCATTGCGGGCTTCTTCATGTTCGGCGAGAAGATCACGCTGCTTCAAATGTGCGGCGCCGGCTGTATGGCTGCGGGTCTGATCTGGATCAGTATCGAGCGGAAACGGCCGAAGAAACCGGTAGCTCCATTGAACGATCCCCGGGGGCGAGCTGCATTAACTCGGCGATGATCGATGGTTATGCGCAAATTGATGGCGTAAAATATGTGGATAAGCTAGAACCTTACTTCGAACGTAAACTATATACTGTAAACATGGGTCATGCGGCTGCTGCTTATCACGGTCAACGAAAATAAGTACTTTATTTCGCCCGCCATCATTGGCGCTGCGAATGCAGAACGCATCAAAGCGAAAATCGAAGCATGGCGTACAATATACGATTCCAAGCGATCAAGCGGTGGAGCGTGTTCGTGGTGGCGAGAATCCAGAGCTGACTACGCGTGAGAAGCATATTCGCGTCTGCTACATTGTAGCTGAAGAAGGCGCTGATCAAGCGGCGATTGCTGAAGAAATCCGGACGATGCCGAACTATTTTGCTGACTATGATACGACGGTGAATTTCATCGACGAAGCGACGATGAAGGCTGAGCATCAATCGATGCCGCATGGCGGCCTTGTGCTTCGCAGCGGCAAGACTGGTGAGAGCAGCACGCAAATTATTGAGTTTGGCTTGAAGCTGGACAGCAATCCGGAATTTACGGCAAGCGTTCTTGTGGCTTATGCCCGTGCGGCTTATAAGCTGGCCAAAGAAGGGCAAGCCGGCGCAAAAACGGTGTTCGACATTCCTTACGGCCTTCTTTCGCCAAAATCTGCGGCTGAGCTGCGGAAAGAGCTGCTGTAGTTTTGAAAATGGTTTGCGGTTAAAGGCAAGCTGGGAGTTACGCTAATAGAAGCACATACCGTCCTATTTCTAAATAGACGGTATGTGCTTTATCTTTATATAGGAAAAGTAGTTATGTTAAATATTTATAAATAAAAAAGAGATTCGTAATTTGCATATATTACCTTACTGCATTGGGAATTGTAAGTTATAATAGGACCTACGAAGAAAATCGTCGAAATATACCTTAAATTGATGAATATTGCTCTTTCATATGATAGAATTAGATCGAAGTGCCTATCAGGAGCATTTGGTCAAATTTTACTAGGAAGTGAGATCAGCATGATAGACATCCATACTCATATTTTACCCGGATTGGACGATGGTGCAGCGAATTGGAATGATACTTTGAATATGGCCCGGGCAGCCGTTTCAGAGGGAATAACAACGATCATTGCAACTCCGCATCACGCCAATGGGACCTATTTCAATGAAGCGGCAGACGTAGCTGAGCACACCCGTACCATTAATCAACGGTTAATGGACGCAGGTGTGCCTGTTACTATTGTGGGCGGACAAGAAATTCGTGTACATGATGAGCTGCTCGACGCTTGGTATAGGGGAGAGCTTCTTCCCTTAGCCGGATCAAAATATGTACTGCTAGAGATGCCTTCTTCCCGTATACCGAAATCGATGATGGAGCTCATTCATGAGCTCGGCGTATTAAGGCTAAAGCCAATTATTGCTCACCCCGAACGAAATGCGGAGGTTGTGCAGCACCCGGAAAGACTAGCTGAGCTGGTAGAAGCCGGGGCGTTCGCACAGGTCACTTCCCATTCGCTACTAGGAGGATTCGGCAAGCGAATCGAGCAGTCTGCCTGGACGCTTCTAAAGAGCGGCCTTATCCATGTTGTTTCTTCCGATGCGCATCATATGGAGCGTCGCGGCTTTCGTATGCGTGAAGCTTACGATGTGATTCAAAGCCGGATGGGAGAGCAATGGGTCGAAGCTTTGAAGAGCAATGCCCAGTGTGTTGCAGCGGACAAGCCATTTTGTGATCAGCCCATCGTTATTTCATCATCCATAGGTGTTGTAAAGCGCTTACTTTCTTTGTTTCAAAAAAGATAGAGCGGGTAGTGGTAGAGTATGAGGTATCGGGCAGTACAAAAAATTACATAAAGAAAAAATGTACAGGATTTACTAGTCGTTCATCTTTACGGTGAATGCAACTATCTATTATAGAGGTGAGAGAGAGTGACATTAAGAAGAAAACTAGTAGTAACCACAATCGCAGCAAGCGTGGCTATGTCCGCATTTGCTGGAATTCCGCTTAGCAATAAAGGCCTGGCGGAGAAGCTCGGCGTAAATGGGGTTGCTTATGCAGCTGCCTCAACAGGTTCGTACACTTCCTTCCTGGAGGATGCAAGAGCATTCTACAATGCATTGCTAACCGTACCAGGAGGCGTAGACAACGTGAATGCATTCCGCGGTGAAATCGCTGCGGCGATTTCTGCGGATGCCACGATTTTGGATTCCATCGTGGGCAAGCTTCCAAGCGACAAGCAAGCAGATTTCAGAGATGTGGTTACTAACTTGTTAACCGTTCAGCTCGGCTCCGAATGGGAGACGGATCTGGAAGGAATGCGTACAACGCATGCTCCATTCTTGAAGGAGTTGTCCGAGTCCGCTGGCGTAACGCTAACGATTGATGATATCGCGCAGGTCGTGCTGGCGCTCGAGACGAACATCGCTTCCATTGCGGCTGGTTTGAGTGCTCCGCCTGAGATCGATACAACGCTTGCGGGCTCGCTTCGCGCAGCGATGAAATCTGCTGTTCAGACAAATGCTAATGTCGAGGCGGTAGTAGCTAGTTACAGCATCGCAACAGCAGACTTCGTACCGGTGTACGAGAAGCTGCAGGCAAGTCCTGAAATAAATATTTTGACTGGCTTCAATGCTTTGATCGCGATGAAAAAAGCCTATGAAATTGCAAATCCGGTTGATCCAGGAACTGACCCTGGAACTGGTCCGATCGGCGGCGGAGTACCTGCTCCTGTTGATCCTGTCATTGCTCTTCCAGAGGATGTAAATCAGTTCATCGGCAAGATCGATGCGTTGAAGGATGCGATCGCTAATGCAACCGGTACTGAGAAAGACGCTCTTATTGCAGAAGCTGTGAAGGAAGCGCAAACGCTTGTTAACAATCTTGCGGTTATTCCGAACACCGTATCCGTAATTAACGGAGAGGCTGTCCTTCAATTGGACGAGAATAAGACGCTTGCTGCCATTGCCGGAATTACAGCTGTTCAAGCTGGCTTGAAGGCAGCGGCTCCGGGTGCGCCGATTCCGGTGGTAAAGCTTACGATTGATCTTGGCAGCGTAACGCAGGACACAGCTGTCATCGATTTGTCGAACGGAATCATGGCCCAAGCGGTAAATGCAGGTATTGCAGCACTCAACCTGAAAGTCAATGGCTTGAACGTAGAGCTCCCGGTTGGCGGCGCGTTCTCCTCAGAAATCCACTTTAAAATCCACACCTCTGATGCAAGCGCTGAAGTGACAGGTGGACTGAATTCGGCATCCAAGGTGTATGACTTTGATCTATCGATCGGCGGAACGGCAACGACTTCATTCTCGCAGCCGGTCATCATCAGTATTCCGCTTGGCGATTTAACCGGTATTGACCGTGAGCTGCTGTCTGTAGCGAAAATCGTAGACGGCAAGCTTCAATTCCAAGGCGGCCGCGTATCCGGCAACACAATTGTTGAATCTCGCGATACGTTCTCCTCTTACGTTGTTGTAGAAAATAAAGTATCCTTCGGCGATATTGCATCCGTTGAAGCTTGGGCGGGCCGTCAAATTTCCGTCATAGCTGCGAAAGGCGCGATCGAAGGCAAAGCGGCAGGCGTATTCGCTCCTCAGGATAATGTAACCCGCGCTGAATTCGCGAAAATGCTGATTCGCGCGCTTGATCTTGAGAATGGCTCTGCAACAGAAGGCTTCTCGGATGTGAATGCAAGCGATTGGTTTGCTCCTTACGTAGCTGCTGCAGCGAAGGCTGAAATCATTAACGGCCGTTCAGCAACGAAATTTGATCCTCATGCGACGATTACACGCGCCGAGATGGCTACAATGATCGCTCGCGCATTGAAGGTATCGAGCGGGGCTGCAGATGCAGCAAACGCAGATGCGGCACTCGAAGTATTCGCAGACGCCAACAAAATTAACCCGACGCTTAAAGCGGGCGTAGCATTTGCTGCGAGCAACAAAATCGTCATCGGCAATGCGGGTAAATTCCTGCCTAACCACAACGCGACTCGCGCTGAGGCGGCAGTCATTATTTACAGAGCGGTTAATTTCGAATAGTAAAATAATAAAACAAAATTTTCCTCTCATGCAGATGGGAGGAAAATTTTTTAACAATTTTCGTAAAATTGTGATGGTTTATCAGTTATTGTGAAAGATGGGTATATCTTAAGATATAGATATGGAATCGGCATAGGACAATGGAGGGAATTAACGAGGTGTCTAACGAACTAGATTTGCGACAGTACATGACGATCATTAGGAAGAGATTAGGACTAATCCTATTATTCGTGCTCTTATGTACCGCGGCATCTGCGATTATTAGTTTGTTCTTTACGGACAAGATCTATGAAGCTTCTACCAAAATTATTGTGAATCAGACGACCGCGCAGCTTGCGACCGGTCAGCTCGACCTTAATCAAATTAATACAAATATTCGAATGATAGATACGTACAAGGAAATTATTAAAACGCCTGCTATCCTGGATAAGGTCGTTGAGCAATACCCGCAGCTTGGCGTAACGGCCCAGCAGCTTGCCGACAAGATCACCGTCAGCTCCGTTAATAATACGCAGGTGATGACATTAGTCGTGCAGGACGAGGATTATAAGAAGGCGGCTGAAATCGTCAATGCCGTATCGAACGTGTTTAAGGAAGAAATTGTGTATATTTTCAAGGTGGAGAACGTGTCCATCCTTAATGAGGCGGTTGTAACCGCGGAGCCTGCTCCCGTATCGCCGAACGTTCCTTTAAACGTTGCCATCAGCTTTGTGGTATCGCTAATGCTGGCCGTGGGGATTACGTTCCTGCTGGAATATTTGGACGACACGATTAAGACGGAAGCCGATGTTCTGGAATATTTGGGACAGCCGACGCTGGCGATGATCGCTAAGATTTCGCCTGAGGATGTAGGCAAGGGCCAAACAAGCAGAGCAAAACAATCCTACAAAGCAGGTGAGCTAGAGCGTGTCTCGATCGAAAAATAAACGTCAACTCATTACCATCACGAATCCCAGGTCTCCAATATCTGAATCGTATCGTACGTTACGGACGAATATCGATTTCTCCTCCATTGACGAGAAGCTGCAGGTGCTGATGGTTTCTTCAGCCGGTCCCGGTGAAGGGAAATCAACAACGATTACGAACCTGGGCATCACCTTCGCGCAATCCGATCGTTCCGTCGTGCTTATTGATGCTGATCTTCGCAAGCCGACCGCTCACCAAACATTCTCAATCTCTAATCGGTGGGGCTTGTCCTCCGTCATCTCGAAGCAGTGCTCCTTGGAGGAGGTCATTCAGATGACGGATATTCCGAACATGGATGTCATCACATCAGGTGCAATACCGCCAAATCCGGCGGAAATGATGGCCTCTCAGCGGATGACATCGCTCATTGAGCAATTAAGAGGGATGTATGACGTCATTCTCATTGACACACCGCCGCTGCTGGCTGTGACGGATGCCCAAATCATTGCCACCAAGAGCGATGGCGTCATTCTAGTCGTCGATCAGGGAAGAGTTAAGCGGGATATCGCAATGAAAGCCGTGAAGAACCTGGAAAACGTCAATGCCCGCATTCTTGGCGTCGTTCTGAACAACGTCAAACACAAGGCAAATGAAGAGGGTTATTACTATTATTATGGTGTACAAGACAAATGAAACGTAGAACGGCAGTTTGTTGGAGGGGTAAATGACGTGAGCTATAGGCTTCGGATGATAGTTTTGTTGGTACTAGATATTAGCATTATATGGGTAGCTATTGCAGCATCCTATCTTTTTCGATTTAACGGAAATATCCCTCTGTTCTACGAGAAGCAACTGCTGATATTTGCATGTGTATCCACTGTTTTATGTGGGGGAAGTCTATTTTATTTCCGCATGTACCGAAGGCTGTGGCAATACGCGAGCATCGGTGAGATTGTTGAGCTGGTGAAGGCCATCTTGGTTGGGATAACCGTATCTTATCTGGTCACTTATTTATTAAGCGGAGAAAGAATTCCTATATCTGTCGCTTCTAGAACACTTGAGCTTATGCTTCTCTTTATTGGAGGTTCGCGCTTCGCATGGCGATTAATTCGAAATAACCGAACAAAAAAAACAGAATTGAAAACGAATGTTCTTGTAGTAGGGGCAGGAGATTGCGGAGCGTTTATCGCGAAAGAAATCATGACAAGCAAAAGCTTCACGAGCTGCCGCTTAGTCGGTTTTATTGATGATAATCCGCAGAAACGCAATTTAAGAGTTTTCGGTCTGCCTGTCATGGGAAACCGCTCGAAAATCGAAGAGCTTGTACATCAGCATCATATTCATGACATTATTATCGCGATCCCGTCCGCTAAGCGTGCGCACATATCGGATATTATCAATATATGTAAGCTGACAGGGGCTAAGGTAAAGATCATTCCTGCAATCAATGATTTTATTAATGGCCGGTTAGCCGTTAATGCGTTGCGAAATGTTGAGGTTGAGGATTTATTAGGCAGAGAGCCCGTCATGATAGATATGGCTGGAATCGTTGAATATGTATCGAATAAAGTCGTTCTCATAACTGGAGCAGGGGGATCGATTGGTTCCGAGCTGTCGAGACAGATTGCCTCCTTCAAGCCTTCTAGCTTAATGCTTCTGGGACATGGAGAGAACAGCATCTATACCATTGAGATGGAGCTGAGAAGCAAATTTCCTGAAGTACACCTGGAGACGATTATCGCAGATGTTCAAGACCGCAGCCGCATCGATGAAATATTCCGCGGCTTTAGGCCGCAGGTCGTATTTCATGCAGCAGCGCATAAGCATGTTCCGCTCATGGAACGGAATCCATCCGAAGCTGTGAAAAATAACGTATTTGGTACAAAAAATGTAGCTGATGCCGCCGACAAATATAAAGCGGAGAGATTCGTTATGATTTCTTCGGATAAGGCTGTAAACCCATCGAGTATTATGGGAGCTACCAAGCGCATTGCAGAAATGTACATACAAAGCATAAATACAACAAGTGAAACGCAATTCGTAGCCGTTCGATTCGGCAATGTTCTTGGAAGTCGAGGAAGTGTGATTCCGAGGTTCAAGGAGCAGATCGCAGCCGGAGGACCAGTGACGGTTACACATCCGGAGATGGTTAGATATTTCATGACGATACCGGAAGCCGTACAGCTTGTCATCCAGGCCGGAGCCTTTGCCAAGGGTGGAGAGATCTTCATCTTGGATATGGGGAAGCCGGTTCGTATTTTAGATTTAGCACAGGATTTAATCCGATTGTCTGGGTATGAGCCCAATGTGGATATTGATATTAACTTTAGCGGTATGCGTGAGGGTGAAAAGTTATTCGAAGAACTGCTCACAGACACGGAAGCGGTGTCGGCAACCCAACATGAACGTATCTATATCGGCAAACCCGCACAAATCAATCGAACAGAGCTTGAGCTCCAATTCAAACGGTTTGAGAAGGTAATAGGAGAAAATCATAAATCAGTAAGAGATGTTATTGAGCATTTGGTTCCGTTTTATTCACACGTATCCTGACACCCTGCTTGCGAGAATGGAGGAATGACGATATGCGTAAGAGGAAATGGAAGAAAATATTAATTTGGACTGTAAGCGTTATTGTTCTAATAGGTATTGGCGGTCTGTTTGCAGCTAATTATGCGGTCAATAAACTGATTTCGACCTTAGCGGCAGATTTGGAGACAGAGCATATTACCGAAGTCCAGCCTACGGAGGTGGTTGATGCTCCTGATGGCGAAGAACCGCCGGCCGAAGAAACGGAAACGGAAGAGACCAACGAGTCTGACCCTGCTAGCCAAGTTCCAATGGAACAAGAAGCAGATAAATCGGTAGAACAAGAAGCGGCTGGAGCGGACGAACAAGATAAGTCCAATGAAGAAGGTTACCGTGCAGAGGTATCAATCGAGAAAGCAAAGACTGTTCAAGAAAAAATAACCGTGTCTGAGAAAGCGCAGGTTACATCCGTGCTCTTGAAGGAGCTTAATATGTCCGATATGAAAGAGCTGCAAGAGCTCGCCAGCGGAGGATTAAGTGCAGAGGAGAAGAAGAAAGCCCGCACGATTATCCTTGAGAGGCTATCGGCTGATCAATATGATGAACTGATTCAAATAGCAAAGAAATATGGGCTAAGCCAAGGCAAATCGTATGAAGAGGTTTCTAAGGAAAAGTAGCATTCATTGACACGAATATAGGGCAGCCAACCGAATCAACAAGATAGGATCTAGACTCACTATCTTCGTATTGGACCGCGATGAGTATAAGCTTGCCCGTTTGAGTAAATCGGCCGATTCCTCGAGAATAATGGTCTGCCATAAGATTGGACATCAACGTTCATCCCCCCAGGTGCATAAAGTTTACAGCAGAGAATAGACTGTTATCTCTATTTACGATGATATCCTCTTAATTTCTATTTTGCGGATTGTTGGCGATTGACGGACTCACTAGGATAAGGGGGGAATTATAAATTGAAGGTACGCAAAGCAATCATACCAGCTGCGGGACTGGGGACAAGGTTTCTCCCGGCAACAAAGGCGATGCCTAAAGAAATGCTGCCCATCGTAGATAAACCAACGATTCAATACATAGTAGAAGAAGCCATAGAATCAGGGATCGAAGATATTATTATTGTGACGGGTAAAGGAAAAAGAGCCATTGAAGATCACTTTGATAATTCCTTTGAGCTTGAACAAATCCTTTTGGAAAAGGGGGAGTTGGAGCTCTTAAATGAAGTGCAGAAGTCTTCAAAAATGGTAGATATTCATTATATCCGTCAAAAGGAAGCAAAGGGTTTAGGTCATGCCATCGTACAAGCGGACAAGCCTTGTTTAAAGCAGATGATCGAGCAGTATGATCGGTATAGGTCATCGGTTATCGGTGTACAGCGGGTGCCTGAGAACGAAGTTTCTAGATATGGAATTGTAGATGGGAAAGAGATCCATGAGAGGTTTTATAGTGTCAGTAATTTAGTTGAGAAGCCGAAGGCGGAGGATGCTCCGTCTAATTTGGCGATCATGGGAAGATATATATTGAGCCCAAGGATATTTGAAATAATCGATCATCAGAAACCTGGGGCAGAGGTGGAGAGATTCAGTTGACCGATGCGATCGCAGAGTTAAATCAATTTGAGGCGGTTTATGCGTACAACTTCAAAGGCAAGAGATATGATGTGGGGGAGAAATTAGGGTTTATAAAAACGACGATTAAGATGGCGCTGCAAAATAATGAATTAAGATTTGAATTATTCACCTTTCTTGAGGAAGCTATTAAAAAAATAAAATAGAAAAATAAATAACGCTGGCTCCTACTCATTAAATGATATTTATGTAGTTAGGGGCTGTTGTTGTAGAGAGTTGAATAGTTTGCTAGGGAAATCATAACCAACTAAGCCGCAAAGGCGATTCTGCCATCTTTTTATGAAAGCAATTTTTATTTTTTCATATTTTTCTGTCTATCAAACGGGCATGCGAGCGGCTGAACAGCTACAAGTTAAATTTATATAGACATAACTAATTAATCTGTTTAGATGCTAAGAGGGAATTGAGTATCGTAATCAGATAAGATGCTGAAGCCTTGCAGGATAAGGGTTTGAGGCGTTTTTAGTGAGAATTATAGATTGATTGGAATGGTTTATATAATAGGAAGAAACTCGGTTTGAAGTGATTGTGGGTAAATATCTATTTCGTATTCGTTAGGTAGATTGAATAGATATTACGAAATGGCTATCAGAAGTAGATTTATTTAGTAACCTAGTAGTTGGTTGGAAAATGAAAATAAAGTTCCAATTAAATCCTAATTTACTAAAGAACAAAGTTTAAGGAGTGTAGCTGTATTTATATGAAGATAAAAAGATTGATAGATATCATTCTTTCTTTAATAGGACTTATTGTCTTATCACCAATTTTTTTAATTCTTATTATTGCTATTAAGATTGATTCAAGAGGACCAGTTCTGTTTAAGCAAACGCGTGTAGGAATTAATAAGACACATTTCAACATTTTGAAATTCCGTACCATGAGAATAGATACGCCGAAGGAGACTCCAACTCACTTATTAGATAATCCAGAACAGTATATCACAAAGATGGGTAAAATCCTGAGAAAAACCTCACTTGATGAGCTTCCGCAGATTTGGAATATATTTGTGGGACAGATGAGTATTATTGGGCCTAGACCAGCACTATGGAATCAGTATGATCTGATTGCTGAACGGGATAAGTATGGTGCTAATGATGTACCACCTGGATTAACTGGTTGGGCACAGATTAATGGTAGAGATGAGCTTCCTATAGATGTTAAGGCTAAGCTGGATGGAGAGTATGTTGAGAAGATTAGCCTTTGGATGGATGTTAAGTGTTTCTTTGGAACGATTGTTAGTGTTGTTAAGAGTGATGGGGTTGTAGAAGGTGGAACTGGTTCTAAGAAAGAAGTTGCTAGTAGTAAGGAGAGCATTTCTAAATGAAAAATATACTGATTACAGGAAAAAACAGTTATGTAGGAAAGAGCCTTGAGAAGTGGCTTGGCAATTATTTTGATAAATATTCCATTAATACCGTAAGTCTAAGAGATGACTTTTGGAAAGGTAAGGACTTCTCGGGATATGATGTTGTGTTTCATGTTGCAGGAATTGCCCATGTCTCATCTGATCCCCAAATGGAGGATTTGTATTATAGAGTAAATAGGGATCTTACAATTGAAACTGCTAAAAAGGCAAAGGCTGAAGGTGTGAAACAGTTTATTTTTATGAGTAGCATTATTGTGTACGGAGATAGTACTAGTAATAAGAGAATTATCGATAAAAGAACAGTACCTACTCCAAGTAACTTCT
The DNA here is from genome assembly GCF_049725345.1 of Paenibacillus praedii. Taxonomy (NCBI): domain Bacteria; kingdom Bacillati; phylum Bacillota; class Bacilli; order Caryophanales; family Paenibacillaceae; genus Paenibacillus; species Paenibacillus praedii. The sequence goes on from NZ_JBMWAM010000029.1 coordinate 35,577, forward strand.
ATGGTAATAGTAAACTGCAAGCAGAAGAGGGTATTAAGCCTTTAGAAAGTGATATATTCAAAGTTGTTATTGTTAGACCACCGATGATTTATGGGAAAGGGTCAAAAGGGAACTATTCAAGGTTAGCTACACTTGCAAAGAAAACAATTGTATTTCCAGACATCGACAATGAGCGAAGCATGCTCCATATAGATAATCTCTGCGAATTCATTAAGGTAATGATTGATGAGGAAAAGACAGGACTGTTTTTCCCACAAAACGCAGAGTATGTAAAGACGAGTGAACTTGTTAAGACCATTTCTCAAGTTCATGATCAGAATATATGGATGACTAGGTTATTTAATCCTATGATTAAATTAATGTTTGGTGTCGGGGTTGTAAACAAGATATTCGGAAACTTGATTTATGAAAAGTCTATGAGTAATTATGATAGGGTGAATTACCAAATTAGAAGCTTTAGAGAATCTATTGAGTTGACGGAACTGGAGAGTGGAAAGTGATGAGAGCAGCTATAATTAATTGCTTTGATACTTATGAAGATAGAGTTGATTTGATTCACGAGTTTTTTAAAGGAAAAGGATATGATGTCACAGTCATACAGTCTGATTTTAGGCATTTTAAAAAAGTGCGCAGGGAAGATATGAAGGAAGATTTCATCTTTGTTAAGTCGAATCCATACTATAAGAATTTATCTGTAGCTCGCTTAACTTCTCATTATAAATATGCTAATGATGCATTCAAAATTGTTGAAGACATCAATCCAGACTTATTATATGTATTTGTACCGCCTAATTCTTTAGCAAAATTTGCTGCTAAATACAAGCAAAAGAATAAAAATATAAAACTTATATACGATTTAATAGATTTATGGCCTGAAACCATGCCAATTGGTAAGGCTAAGAACTTCCCCCCTTTTACGTATTGGGGAGCGATGAGGGATCAAAGTTTTAAGTATGCAGATTTACTCATTACAGAGTGCAACTTGTATCAAACAGTCTTAGGTAATGCCATAAAAGGTATTAAGACCGAAACTGTACATTTAGCAAAGAAAGAGATTGAAGTAACTAGTGAACCAAAACTAAGTGAAGATGAAATTAATTTGGCATATTTAGGGTCAATTAACAATATAATTGATATTCTAAAAATTAAAGAGATCATTCGAGTTATTAGTGAATTTAAGCCTGTAACTTTACACATAATTGGTGATGGGGAAAGTAAACAAGAGTTGATAGGTGAAGTGAAATCTGCAGGTGGGGTAGTAGAATATCATGGTAAAATCTACGACCCACAAGAGAAACAAGATATTTTTGATAGATGCCATTTTGGCTTAAATATAATGAAAGAAAACGTTTGTGTTGGATTGACGATGAAGTCAATTGACTATTTCCAACACGGGCTTCCAATAATAAATAATATTCCAGCAGATACAGCCGAGATTGTTGAAAAGTTTGGAGTAGGGGTTAATATCAATAATAGCAAAGGTCTAAGAGCAACTTTATCAGAAATAATTAGCCTCAACAATGAAGCAATAATAGATATGAGAAAAACAACTTTAGTTATTTATAAAAAGCTGTTCTCTATCGAAGCATATTTTAAAAAAGTTGAATCCGTATATAAGGAGCACATAAATATATGAAGAATAGTTATGGATTAGGAGAATCAATAAAGAATCTTATTTCATTAGTTTACACTAAAATTTTTTTTAAAGGTGCTAGGCTAATCAGAACACCTATTTATGTGCGGGGGAAAAAGTTTCTAAGTTATGGAGAAGGGTTTACTACGGGTTATAACTGTAGAATTGAGATGTTTGATGTTTATCCTAGTAAAGGTAGTAAGATAGAGATTGGCGAAAATTGTAAAATTGGTGACTATGTCCATATTGCTGCTGGTGAAAAAGTTATTATTGGTAAAAACTGTCTTTTTGCTTCAAAAATTTATATCAGTGATATTAGTCACGGTGATTATTCTGGTTTGGAAACAGCTTCAAATCCTAATACCCCACCAGATGAAAGACCCCTAGTTACAAAGCCAGTATCAATAGGCAATAATGTATGGTTAGGGGATAATGTGTGCGTTTTACCAGGAGTTAGTATTGGTAATGGGTGCGTAATAGGGGCTAATGCTGTTGTAAATAGGGATATTCCAGAAAACTGCATAGCCGTCGGAGTTCCGGCTAAAGTTATTAAGAAATATGAAAAAGACACTAATACCTGGAGAAGTATCTATAATTAAATTTCTTAATAAATAAGTTTGATAGAGGTAGGGAAAATAATGATTGGATTATTTAGTTTTGATGGACCGATGTTTCGAGATTGTAATGGTGTGTATTGTAATACAACAATAACTTCTGAAATGTTTTCACGTTATTTCCATGTAGTTGATAAATTAATAGTTGTTATTCGTACATTGCATTTAGACAAGACTTATGAGGAAGCAAATTTAAAAAAAGTAGAATTAAGTGGGCTTGAATTTATTGAAATACCTAATTTAAATTCTATTAGTGGGTTTTTAATAGATAAACGAAAATATAAAAAGGTAATTGAAGAACAGGTAGAAAAAGCTGATTTGCTATTTGTAAGAATGCCAAGTGTTATAAGTGATATAACTATTCATTTTGCAATAAAGATGAAAAAAAAATATATGGTTGAAGTGGGTGGTTGTGCTTGGGATGCTTATTGGAATCATGGATTAATGGGTAAATTAGTTGCTCCATATATGTTTTTTAACGAAGTAAAAGGAGTGAAGAATGCTAATTTTGCGTCATATGTAACTGAAAAATGGCTACAAAACCGTTATCCATGCAATTGTCCATCTGTCTCAGCATCAAATGTCTATTTGGAAGATCTAGAGGAGTCTGTATTAGAACAACGTTTAAAAAAAATACAGACAAAAGGTGGAAATAGCCCAACTATAATAGGTACAACAGCAGCAGTAAATGTAAGGTATAAAGGACAGGAATATGTTATTAGAGCTATTTCTGAACTAAATAAGCAAGGATATAATCTTGAATATGAATTAGTTGGTGGTGGAGATAACTCATACTTAAAAAAAATAGCTAAAAGTGTAGGAGTGGAAGATAAGGTTAGGTTTAAAGGACTAATGTTACGAAATGACGTATTTAAATGGCTAGATTCAATCGATATATATGCTCAGCCTAGTAAACAAGAAGGATTGCCAAGAGCTCTAATTGAAGCATTAAGTAGGGCGTGTCCAGCCGTTGGTTCAACAACTGCAGGAATTCCAGAATTACTTCAACCTGAAACGGTATTTGAAAAAGGAAATATAACACATATTTGTAATTTACTAAAGAGATTATCTACTACTGACTTATGTGAAATAGCAAAACAAAATTTTGAAAAGGCCAAGAAGTTTGAATTAGTACATTTAGATAGAAAACGAAATGAGATTTATGAACAGTACAGCAATTCAGTGGTTTAAAATTACTTAAAAAATAAATACTTAAAAGGCGAATATTAGGGGGTGGAGATGACGACGCTTATTAAAATTAAACAACAACTTACACAAACAGTAGTTGGGCGTTTTACTATTAAGGTATACCATTATATGGTGGCTAAACCATTAGCTAAAGTCTATTCATATAAGTACTATTTAATAAAAAACAAAATCAAACATATTAGATTTTATTCTGATAAAGAAACATTTAACATGATAAAATTAGAAAAAAAGTCTTTGTGTAGATTTGGGGATGGAGAAATTTCTTGGATTTATAGGGATTCAAAAGGGTATTTTAGTCAGGAGAATTCAAAAGAACTAAGTGATAGATTGCGAAATATTATATTATCAGATAATAAGAATATACTTGTTGGAATACCAAACTTTTTTGGTTCTTTAGATCAGTATTCTAAAAAGCGTAGACAATCTAGAAATACACACTTAGCAAAATATTATAAACGTTGGATGGAATTATTAGACTCTAAAAGAGTTTATGCAGATGCTTTAATAACCAGGGTATACCATGGTCTAAAAGACAATAGAAGTCGATACATGTTTGATAACTGGAAGAGTGTTTGGAATGATAAAAATGTAATAGTTATTGAGGGTAGTCAAACAAGATTTGGTGTAGGGAATGATTTGTTAGCTAATGTACGGAGTGTTAGAAGGATTATTGCTCCTGCAGAAAATGCATTTCAAAGATATGATGAAATATTAAGTATTTCAAAAGAATTTATATCAGAAGATACGATGTTTATAATTTCATTAGGACCTACAGCCACAGTGTTAGCTTATGATATCGGAATTTATGGAAGTCAGGCTATTGATATCGGTCACCTAGACATAGAGTATGAGTGGTATTTATCTGGTGCAACTAAAAAGAAACCAGTAATTGGTAAGTATGTTAATGAAGCAGGTGGGCCACCTAATTTTGAAATGCCAGAAACTTTATTAGAGGTATACAAATCAGAGATTATAAAGTATGTAGTATAAACTAATTATGAGGGGCGCTTGTTAATTGTATAACTTTGTATTTTATAATGATAGTTTTAAGGAATTAGATAGATTATTTTTCTTAGACATCGAAGATTATAGTAATGTAAAAATTGTTAAGAGAGATAGGTTATTTAGGTCCAAGCTTCTTAATTTCCTTTGTAAATTACACTTATCTCATAGAGTAAATAAAAAGATAAATTTACCGTTTAAATGGATTTGGAACAAAACATTATTTAAGAATGACTTTTCTGATAATGATAAACTTTGTTTTGTATTTACACCAGGGTGGTATTATCCTGAATTTATCGAGTATTTAAAAAAAAGGTATAAGTCTAGTAAGTTTGTATTCTACTTTAGTGATACTATTGAATCTAAGTTGAAAGTAATGCCTTCGTTAGATATAACGTATTTAAAAGAAAACTTCGATTTAGTTCTATCATATAATCAACAAGATGTTGAGAAATATAATTTGAAGTACACGTCTATATATTATTCAAAAATGCCACAATCATGGCTCGAATCTTTACCTCGATTTGATCAAGTGGATGTTTTGTTTATTGGTGCAGCACGAAATAGGTTAGTAGAAATTAAGCGAGCCTATGATAAATTAACAAATGCTGGCTTGAATTGTTATTTTTATGTTGTGTCTAACAGTGCTGAACGTGAGTCAGATGATAAAGGGATATATTATAGTACGAAGGGTATGCCATTTAAAGAATACTTAGGCCGTACTTTATCTACAAAATCAATTTTGGAAATACTTGATACCAATACTGCTGGATCCACACTTAGGTTTTGGGAGTCTGTAATGTACGATAAAAAACTCATTACTAACTACCCCTATGTGCAAAAAAGTATGTTTTATAATCCTTTATATATGCACTATTTTTCATCTGTGGATGAGATTGAACCAAGTTTTATATCTAAAAAAAATCAAGTTCGATATAATTATAAAGGCGAAAATTCTCCTGTGCGTTTTCTGGAATTAATAGAGAATTATTTAGCTGAAAACAAGTAAAGTAGGTTATTCTATGACTTTATTATTTTACGGAGTAGTAATATTCTTAAATATTTTTGCTGGTATAAAATACCGTAACAACATAAAGATTAATACTAATCCCTTAATCTTATTTTTATCTTTTATTATTGTATTTCTATTAATGTCTGGCTATAGAAATACATCGGGATTATCTAATGACTTATTATATACTGAACTTGAATACAAAAATATCATTAATGGGTTAGTTTCTAATTATGAAATTGGCTATGTTTTATTAATGAAAGTAGGAGGGATATTTACTCAGGATTTTTATACATTCAGAAGTATGATAATTGGAATCTTTTTGTTGCTTTTATTTTGGTCTATACGTAAGTGGGCGCCAAGTCCACATTATGTCATTGCTTTGTTTAGTTCTTATTTGGTTATATTAAGTTCAGAACAGCTTAGATATTTTTTGGCATTTATTATTTTTGTGATTGGACTTTTAATTCTTTTATATTCAAATTATAGACATAAAAAAGTGATTTTTAGTTGTTTTTTACTCTTAGCTTCAACTATTCACTTTTCTTTTTTAGTTTATTTTATATTCCTACTAAGTGATTTTTCGCGAAAAAGTATAAGAGAGAAAATTATTGTAAGCTTAACACTTTTATTCTGTTTCATTATTTTTCTGAATAATAATCAAATACCTGGTCTATCTCAATTATTAGAATCAATAAATAATTATAAAGTTATTGTGTATATGAATCAATCTACTAATTTTGGATTCCTATATCCTTTTGTATTACATTTATCGTCTATTTTATTAACCTTATGGGCTTTGAGATTAACTGTCGATTCAAAGGATAATGAAACTATTCAAATTATAAGAAATGTTTATAAGCTAAATTTGCTTGTTGTACTATTTTTTCCATTATTCATGTTACAACTGACATTTTATCGTTTAGCACGAAACCTTCTAATAATTAATTACTTTGTTTATTCTCAAATAAGGATATCAAAGAAAATAAGTTTTAGTAAAAGAAAGTTATTTGCATTTATGGTTTGGAATAGTGTCATATTATGGATTGTTGTGGATTTGTTTATAACGACTTCAGCAGAGGCATTGTTGGTTCCATTTTTTACTGAAAACATTTATTTTAATTTTTAATGAAATCGAATCAATTTCATAATAGCTCTTCATAAAATAACTCAGACGTCTGGAATAGGCATCTGGTCAAAAATTTTACATCAGGAGGCTGCTTGTTCCGCGTTTTTTTGTCATTTAGGCGATCAATAGCTAAGCGGGTGGCATTATAGACAAGGTGAACCAGATCGAAATGGACTTTTGCCCGCTTTCCTGTCCGATAGCGGATATGGTTTAGCTGAAAAAATTCCTTTAAGTACGCATTGACGCGTTCCACGGCTGTCCGTTCTTTGTATAGCATTTTCCAGCTCTTTGAGCCTCTTGCAGGTGCACTGTACAGGCGCAGGTCATTTGTGATGTTGACTTTGTATGGCAGAGGGTGTCCTCGGCAAGTAGGCATTCCCGGCATTCCTTTGGACGCGTATATTTCAGTGTCTGATGTTTCGGATCGTAGCTGTCGTAACGGTACGAATGCTCACGCACGCAGGTGGGCGCAAGTGTTCATCAAATCGGTCCGGTTTCTGCTCGTTTCGAGGATTATAGGCAATGACAGAATGAGCGCCCATTTTGTGTACCTTCTGATAAATCGGCAGATGATCATAGCCTGCATCCATGGTGGCCACCCGGACAGAAAGGGACGGAAGGCGTTCTTCAAGATCTTTTAACAGAGGGATTGCTGCCTTTCCATCATTCAAATTGCCGGACGAAAACAGAGACTGAAGGATGTACTGGCTACTTGTTGTTCTTTTTCCCACTGGGCCTGCTCTTCTTTCGTTTTTCGCCCGCGTTTATTCGGGGGTGCTTTCGGTTTTTCCTGCTTCGCAGGGGCCCGGTCATGCGCCTCGATATGGGTCGCATCGATCGCAATCACATCGTCACAAATGAATCCTTCTGTCATCGCTTGAATCAAAAGCTGTTCTTGTACTTGCTCAAGCGCATTGGATTCACTAATAAGCGTGATCATGCGGGAATAAGCAGCTTCAGATGGAACTTCGTCAGACACAAGGAACCCGCAGTCCAGGCGGAACATCAAATCATAATGGAGGCGCGAAACCAGATCCTTGATAAAGGGAATTCGTTCCGTGATCCGAGCGATCAGTGAATAAATCATGGCCGCATAATTCAGCTGGACTGGGCGTCCCAAATGGGATTTCTTCGTCACCACATCGAAGATTGTCTCTATATCAATGGATGAAAAAACAGCTTCAAAACGCTGGGTAGGTGATAAATCGTATAATTCTTGCAGGTCAAACAGGTTTTCTTATCGTATAATAGGCATAGGGAGTCTTCCTCCGATCTCGATAGTTTGTGTCGTTACTTACTCTTTTCGACATTTGGGAAGGTACTCCTTTTTTTATTGGCTGAAAGCCGTGCCTGGGATGGGCTCAGAATTATGAAATTGATTCAAATCTAAAAAATATTAGTTACCGAAAGGTATCTAAATATTATAATGCTAAAAATAATAAAGGTTTTTCTGAAAATATTAGAGAGTAAAGAGTTGATAAATTGAATAGGAATGCAACGAGTTTTATTAGAAACATGTCATATGCTATATCTTCAAATTTAATATCCCTTACCATATCAACCTTGGTTATTTTGATAATACCTAAAATATTAGGTGTAGAAGACTATGGCTATTTGCAATTGTATTTATTTTATTGTGCATATGTAGGTTTTTTCCATTTGGGATGGAATGATGGTATTTATTTAAGGTATGGTGGAGCAGAGTATAGCGAACTAGATAAAAAATTATTTTTCTCTCAATTTGTCATGTTATTTAGTACCCAAATTATCTTTGGAATTCTGATGTCGGTTTTAACTATAATTTTTCTTTCAGATCTGGAACGGATATTTATTATAAATATGGTTGCTTTATCAATGATTATTGTAAATACAAGAATAATACTCTTATATATACTTCAGATAACAAATAGAATTAGAGAGTATGCTCGTATTACCATGTATGATAGAGTATCGTTTATTACTCTAGTTGTAATTTTTTTGTTTGCGGGTATTAATAATTATAAGATACTTGTTCTTGCTGATTTATTAGGTAAACTTTTTTCGCTTTTATATTCCATGTTTCTATGTAGAGAGATTGTCTTTAATAGAATTAGCTCATTTTATTTTACGTTTAATGAAACAATGAAAAATATAAGCGTAGGAATAAATTTAATGTTGGCTAATTTTGCAAACATGCTAATCATAGGAATTATTAGGTTTGGTATTGAACGTTCATGGGATATCTCAACATTTGGTAAAGTTTCTTTAACCTTGAGTATTTCTAATCTCATAATGGTGTTTATCAATGCTATTGGAATAATCATGTTCCCTGTTTTGAGACGAACAAATGTAGACAGACTTCCTACAATTTATCTAACTATGAAGAACTTTTTAATAGTTCCCTTACTTGGTATACTTCTTCTTTACTATCCATTGAAGACAGTCTTATCAGCATGGCTTCCTGAATATACGGAGAGTTTAATTTATATGGCACTTCTTTTTCCAATGTGTGTTTATGAAGGAAAAATGGCTTTGTTAATTAATACTTATCTAAAAACACTGCGCAAAGAGAAGATGATGCTTATTATTAATATAGCATCAGTCATGTTGAGTTTTATTCTCACCACATTGATCGCGTTAGTGTTTAAACATCTATCATTGGCGGTTGTATCGATTGTTGCCCTTTTGGCTTTTCGATGTGTTTTAGCAGAAATATTATTATCAAGGATTATTAAAGTTTCAGTCTATAGAGACATTTCACTTGAATTGGTTATGACACTAATATTCATTTTAACAGGCTGGTTTTTGACCTCAGTCGTCGGGTTAGTCTGCTATTTAATTGCATATAGTTTATATTTATTAATTAAGAAAAAAGAGATTTTATATACACTAAATGATCTTAGACAATTATTAAGGAAAAAGGAAAGCAAAGATGTTTTTTAATCCATTGAAAAAAAGTGCCTATATTAACATATGACATTGTAATTGATTAAATATTGATCATTGTGCTGCAATTGATCTTGTTATGAACAAGGGTTTGAACGGTGATGTATATAATGTTGGTGGACATAATGAGTGTACAAATTTACGATTATTAGTACATTAGGTAAATCGGAAGAATTAATAGAGTTTGTACAGGATCGTCTTGGCCATGATAAACGGTATGCTATTGATCCAACTACATTAGAACAAATAGGTTGGAAACCAACATATACATTTGAAACAGGTATTGCACAAACTATTCAATGGTATCTTGATAACAAAGAATGGTGGGAGCAAATTATTAGTGGGGAATATCAAAATTATTTCGAAAAACAGTACAATATATAAAGCCCCTACTGTTAAGAAAGGAAGGCTGTCTATGTTCAAAATAGCAGTAGCTGGAACAGGTTATGTTGGTTTAGTAGCTGGTGTTTGTTTTGCTGAAGTGGGCCATCAAGTAACCTGTGTTGATATAGATGAAAAAAAAGTAGAATTAATGAAATCTGGAGTTTCTCCAATTTATGAAACAGGTTTAGAAGAGTTAATGAAAAAAAATTATTCTGCTGGAAGAATTGAGTATACAACTGACTTTAATTCAGCCTACAAAGATGCTGATGCTATTTTTATTGGTGTTGGAACACCTGAGCAACCTGATGGTTCTGCAAATTTATCATACATTGCTACAGTTGCTAGACAAATTGCTGAATCGATAGAAAAAGATTGTCTATTAGTAGTTAAATCAACAGTTCCAGTTGGAACGAATGATAAAGTGGAACAGTTTATTCAGGACTTTTTAGTCAAAGATGTGAAAGTAGAAGTAGCATCAAACCCAGAATTCTTAGCACAAGGATCTGCTGTTCATGATACTCTTCAAGCTGAAAGAATCATTATCGGAACAGAAAGTAAATGGGCTGAAGATTTGTTAACGAAAATTTATGAACCGTTTCATTTACCGATTGTTTCAGTAAATAGAAGATCGGCAGAAATGATAAAATATGCGTCCAATGACTTCCTTGCATTAAAAATCTCTTATATGAACGACATAGCTAATCTTTGTGAATTGGTTGGAGCGGATATTCAGGATGTAGCTAAGGGAATGAGCTACGATGAGCGTATTGGAAGTAAGTTCTTAAATGCAGGGATTGGCTTTGGTGGATCATGCTTCCCTAAAGACACAAAAGCGCTTGAGTATATTGCTAAACAGAACGGTTATGAACTCAAAACGGTTAAAGCAGCTATTGATGTAAACAAAGAACAAAAAACAATGCTTTATAAGAAAGCTAGCAAAAGACTCATTACGTTTAACGGTCTTAAGGTTGCGGTGTTAGGATTAACTTTTAAGCCTGGAACGGACGATTTAAGAGAGGCAGCATCTCTTGAGAATGTACCTTTATTGCTAGAACAAGGTGCAGTTATTCATGCATATGATCCAGTTGGAGCAGAAAACTTTGCCAAAGTTCATCCAGAGGGTAAGAATGGCAAAGGAAGCATCACTTATGTTTCCAACATTGAGCATGCCTTAGAAGGTGCAAATGTTTGCTTTATCTTTACAGAATGGGGAGAGGTTAAGGAAGTAAAGCCTGAAATTTATAAAAAACTTATGAGAACTCCTTTAGTATATGACGGCAGAAATATTTATCGTGTTGAAGATATGCAAGAAGCAGGAGTAGAGTATCACTCAATCGGAAGAAAACCTGCAATTAGAGAAGCTGTTAAGGAGTCGAAAAATCTTGAATTATAAAACTCTTGATCCTAGTAAAACATACCTAATCACTGGAGCAGCAGGATTTATTGGTTTCTATCTATCTAAAAAATTACTAGAACAGAGCTGCCAGGTGATTGGTATTGATAATGTCAATGATTACTATGATGTAAACCTTAAACATACTCGTTTGGCTCAACTGGAGCCTTATGAGAAGTTTACCTTTATTAAAGGAGACATATCAGACAAGGATATGGTAATGAGAAGCTTTGAAGAGTATAAGCCTAATGTTGTAGTAAACCTAGCTGCTCAAGCAGGAGTAAGGTATTCAATAGAGAACCCGGATGTCTATATTCAAAGTAATATCATCGGCTTTTATAATATCCTGGAAGCATGTAGATTCAATCCAGTTGACCATCTTGTATACGCATCATCTAGTTCTGTTTACGGAGCTAATAAAAAGGTTCCATTTGAAGAAACAGATTTTGTAGACAACCCTGTATCACTTTATGCATCTACTAAGAAATCCAATGAGTTAATGGCTCATACCTATAGTCATCTTTATAAGATTCCAGCTACTGGACTTCGGTTCTTTACGGTTTATGGTCCAATGGGACGACCAGACATGGCTTACTTTGGATTTACTGATAATTATTTTGCTGGTGAACCAATTAAGATATTTAATAATGGGGATTTTAAAAATGATCTTTATCGGGACTTTACTTATATAGATGACATCGTTGAGGGGATTGAACGATTATTAAGTAACCCACTTGAAGGTGAGGTTCAACATAAAGTGTTCAACATCGGAAATAACAGCCCTGAGAAACTGATGGTGTTTATTGAAACGCTAGAAAAGGCTCTAAGTAAATCTCTAGGCAAAGAAGTTCAATTTGAAAAGATCTTTGAACCTATTAATGCAGGTGATGTTCCAGCTACCTATGCTTCAACAGATCAATTGCAGAAAGCTGTAGGCTTTAAACCGGAAACTACGATTGAAGAAGGACTGCAGAAATTTGCAGATTGGTATGTAGATTATTATAAAGTGAAATAGATTCTAAACATGTCGATATTTCAAAAAGAGTAGAAAATATTAATCCAATGCCAATTACCCGATGGGCTTAATGCACGGCGGGTATATTTGTCATGTTTAATTTTTTTATGAATTTAATATCTGTTCGTCGATAATTTTCCCCTCATCTAAATCAATAAACATTGCAGTAATTTTTAACCGTAACAATCTAGGAGGATATTTAAGCCCGATTTCATATATATTATCATTGCTTACTGCTATTGTATCCTAAATTCCCGGTAACGAGGAGGGAGGATCAACTGTATGTCAATCGTTTATCGGTGAATGGCTTCTGAATGGAGAGGCGGAAAATGCAGCTGTATAAGGGGATCAAGACGATGCTGAACATAAAAAAATGAGCTTGCTAACAGGAGTTTTCCTATTCGTAATGCTGATTATGGATGCACACATGTAACGCAAGCCAGCGGAATGCCTGTCATCACGTCAATAGGCGGAGGCGGAGGTGACTATCACACCTTTATAATCACGGAGAACGGTGACCAATGGTCTTCTGGAAGTAATGAATATGGTCAGATGAGCAATGGAGGAAATCAAAAAGAAGTAAGCCCTGTTCATACGGAAGGACTTTCAGACGTTAAGGCCATCGCTGCTGGATCATTCCATCCCATAGCCCTGAAAAAGGAGCTTCCATTGGAGCGGCGATCGCAACAAATTGCAGCTTGCCAACAACGATTACCTTGGTAGACAAAGCTGTAGTAGCAGAAGTCGGAGCGAAAGTGATGGCAGCCAAAGCCTACAGGAAGATTCGAAATAACTAGTGAATACATTTCAATAGACGGAGTGAACCATATGCCGTGGATTTTGAATCTTTATTTGGGGGAAGAAACAATTGAGGAATAGTAGAAGAAAAGGTTCCTTTTTAGCCTGTATATTAACCGCTGATCATTGGACCCAATGCCATCGTGACCGTATTATCTGGAGTAACCGTGCCATTTACTAGATCAGATGATTATTTACGGGAAGGTAGCCAATAGTGGAAAAATATTTATGAATGGCAACGACATCTATGCTAAGCATGTAAATATGGGCGGCATAAAGATGTCAGGAGTCGTTATGATTGCGGCTTACCTGATTCCATTTTGTTTCGTTTTCCGGTGTGTTGATATGCAAAATTTGGGTCAGAAGACTCTGTCGATGCTGTCGAAATGCGACTCGGATAATGCTGAATTGCCTATTTTAGGTCGAATATATCATGTACATCCTACTGTTAATTTGTTACTATAACAATAACAAATTAACCTCATAAATCGTACGATAATGGCAAAGCCATTGAAAAGTGGCGACGCAAAGCTATAGGGGCTAAGCTCGAGAGAGGACGCCAGCCAGCTATCGAATATCGTGCCTCCCGTCGTGGTTTATGTGGAACATGGGGGTTCTTCTTATGATCGTGCGCGCAAACATTGTACGTGAGTGGCATCAGCTCTGTGTTGTATTTCATGAATTGCTGTTGGATGGCTGCTTGGATGAAGAGAAGCGCATGGAGATCTGCTTGAAAATTAATTATCACAACAACAAATTATTAGGTCACACTTTATGATGAGTTTGCTTGTGGTGTGCAAGTGTTGGAATTGAATATGTATAACCGCAAGCTGACGCTCCGATCAAATGAAGCGTCAGCTTATTTTATTTATAATAAAGCGAAGGAGAATCATGTGCGGCAATCCGGTTGTTTATTGCTCCCGTGTAACGAAACGATGAAAAAAATAAATAAAACGTTGATCATGATAACGAGTGCGCTTATTGTTATTGGCATTGTCGTTTTTGGCAGTATGAGCTTGTATTCGAAACTCAATCAAGTTGATGAATTAAATGGACGGTTAGAAGAAGCCGCTGCGGCCTATGCAGGCCAGCAATCTAAGGAAAGCAAGGACCAGCAAGCCGATAAGGCGGAACAGACATCGGAACCTGAGCCTGAGCCGTCGCTCGGGCCGGTTGACGTTTCGCAACAGTCGCCAACTGCAACTTTGACATCAGAACAGCAGTCTGATAACGTATACAAGGATCAGAAGCTAGTGAATGAATCTAGTACTTCGGAAGAAAAAGCACGGAAGAAACAAGAGATTGATGCAGCGATTACAGCAGAAATGCAGCAATTGAGAGCCTCTTGCCAGGCAGCGAGCCATAGCTTGGTTCAGCAAATTGCACAAGAGCTTAGCGCGGATGATGATGCGACGCTTGCGACTATTCAGAGCAAGTATCTGAACGAAATTTTTTCGGCTGAGTCAGATTGTGATATTAGGTTTAATCAATTAGTAGGAAATGCCCAGAGCGAGTATGAGGCAGCCGACCTAGGCAATCAAGCCTTGCCTGATTGGAGCTCGCAATACGAGAGTGCGAAGGCTCAAGCTAGAGCCGATGCGTTTGCTGTTATTGCCAACTCGCTTAATTAGTTCATTCCACTATTCTTAGGAGGTCACATGAAAAAACAACGTGTATTATCCACTCTTCTTGCCGCCGCATTATTCTCATCTTTATTCTCTGTCACCGCATCTGCAAGAACCTATGAGCCTGTTGAACCTGTCTCGGTTGCAGCAAAAGCGACAACGACCGTGAAAATCAAAACCCAGCCGATCAGTCTCGTGTTTGACGGACAAGCGCTGAAGCTTCCGGATGGGCAGTATTCCTTCATTTATCAAGGCCGTACATATGTCCCGATTCGTTACATCTCTTATGCTCTTCAAAAGTCGGTGAACTGGGATGGCGCCAAAGCTTCTGTCTCCGAACCAACAGAGCAGCAGCTGGCCGCGTTGAAGAAGCATTTGCAAAGCGTGACAAAAGGTAATGCGAAGCCGCAGGCAAGTGTTGACATTCATATTCAGCCGGTAAAGGCGAAGCTTGAGTTTGATGGGAAAATGGAAGCCATGCCGGCAGGCCAGACGCTATTCGGATATAAAGGCTCTATTTATGTGCCGCTTCGGTTCTTGTCGGAGTCGGTAGGCACGCAAATTGGCTGGGATTCGGTAACGAAGACGGTTAGCGGTGAATCTGCAGCTTATCGGGCCGAGCAGCAAGCCGGTGGCGGAGTCACGCCGGGTACAGGCGAAGGATCTACAGGTACGACGCCAGGCGATACCGGAGGCAGTGCAGAGGTCCTTACGTATGTGCAAATTACAGCGGAGGCTGAAGCGAAGCTGGAAGTGCTGCGAAACGGCTGCCAATCGAAACTATTGAACATTGCGCTGCTATATGTCGGTGCCGACGATGCCGGCAAAGTACAGCTGAAGGCGCAAGGGCTGCAAGAGCTGAACATCTGTTCGGCTAACTTTGAAGTGATTATGACGGGTATAAGTGCGAAGCTTACGGCGAACGGTCATAGTACAGCTATCATTGCCGAGTATCGCGCTGCTTTCAGTGCAGAGCTGGAAGCGGGAAGAGCGATAGCTGAAAGCTTGTCTTAATTCATTTGGCAAATTAGCAAGCGTAAAAATAACCCCTGTCCTTTTTGAACTGTGACCCACAAGAAGGACACTTTAAAAAAGTGACCCTCTTGTGGGTCATTTGTGTTTTAATCGAGATACAGGGAAGAGGAGTGAGG
>NZ_JBMWAM010000030.1:0-48865 GCF_049725345.1 Paenibacillus praedii
AGAACGACTGAATGCCGTCTTTGCGCTAAAGGGAAACGTTAGTTTAACCGGCAGCCGGATTTTCGGAATTAGACTACTAAAACACGAGCAATCAAAGAAAAAAGCAATTCGTTCCTTGCGGAAATGGGCTGCTTTTTTGCATTGCTCCACGCGCGGCGAATCGGGTGAATCGGGAAAATTTGGCAAGATCCGCGGGTCTTGATGTTTTTTATAGGTAATCTAGGCTGATTTTCTAATTCTTAAATGGGGAGGAACATATGTATAACTATCGATCTTTACAAAAAAATGATCTTGAAACTATTTGCTCTTTTCCGAAAAGCGAAGAGGAATTATATTATATGTTCCCTAAAGCGACATACCCGTTAACACCAAAACAAATTGAGGAAGCCGTTAAAAGTAGATTGGAACCCACTGTTGTTTTGTTTAATAATGAAGTTGTGTCCTACGCTAATTTTTATGATCATGATGGCGGATCTTGTTGGCTAGGCAACGTCATTGTGTCCCAGGATTATCGAGGAAAAGGTGTGTCTCGATTTTTAATTGAAACCATGGAATCAATTGCGAAACAAAATATGAATGTAAATAAACTGAAACTGGTCTGTCATAACACTAATACACGGGCAATTTTATTTTATAAAAAGCATGGGTTTAGACCTTTCGATATCTCTATAAGAGTTAAGCCATCAGGGGAATTTATTGCTGGTATACATATGGAAAAGATTCTTTAAGATTAAACTAACGGAGAAAGATAGTTCCATAACACAACCACGACGAGGCTGCCGAAAAAATCGGCAGCCTCGTTAAGCTATTGGTCGTCTAGTTACAATATGTGGTAATAGTACTTGAGGTCGAACGATCCTCGTATTATGCACATATAAGCAGAGTTCAGAAAGAAGCAAAAACGATCCATAGGGTCGGCTTGAAAGATAAGTAGGTCACGGATCTCAAAGTTGCATTGATTCCGATGAAAAGAAAATTATGAATAGACACCAAAAGCGTCCTGGCAATTAAGCAGGACGCTCATATTATACATGACTATAAACTTCTCCCTAGCAAAGTCCCAACTTGTTTGGCCATTTCTTGAGGCGGATACGGCATTCCATTCCTGATCCACCATTCAATTACCCCTACATAAGCAGTACTAGCATATTGCAACATAACATCTTCACTTAAATCCACATTTTTTCCGCTTTCTCTGTCAATCTCCTCTTTAAAGCCTTCCATAATATAGTCAAGAAGCCGAGTTCTAAAAGATGGGGCTCCTTTACTGGCTAACATCGTCGAAAAAAATAAATAATTTTTCTCGAAGTACTCAAAGAAAGGTACAAGACCATTGCTCCAATCCAGCTTACATGCCCATTCATCCATTTCGCCTAGTTCATTCATGTGTGATTCGATTAGTTTATCCAACAAATCATATTTGTCCTGATAATGAAGATAAATGGTCCCCCGGTTTAGATTTGCCTGGTCTGCAATATCCTGAATCGTAATGTCATCAAAACTTTTTTTACTCATCAGTTCAATAACGGCCTTTTTCAAGGATTCTTGTGTTTTAACAATTCTTCGATCCATTTTAGCCATCGAAAACTTCACCAAACTTTCTTAGATAATAAACAGCTTTGAGTACTATGTTGATATATCAACATATCGTGTTTTTTTAACCATTGAACATAAGCCTCATACATCTATAATAATAGACAGAGCTTGATTAAACCATTCCTTTTGCTTACACACTTTATGTTGGTTTAGTGGGCGTGACAAGATGATAATAAAAAATTTAAGTGAGGTCCACATTCCTAGCTTACGAGGAAGTATAAGTGCAATCTTTACTTACAAATTTGAAATAGAGGTGTTTTATTGACTAAGCGAAATAATTTGATCATTTTTATATTAACGATTGGCGTCTTTGGTATCTTAAGTACAGAAATGGGGGTTATCGGATTATTGCCTTCCCTTGCTGAACACTTTGATGTGAGTGTACCTACGGCAGGATGGCTTGTGAGTTCGTTTGCCCTTGCAGTTGCAGTGTCCGGTCCATTCATGCCGTTATTGTTTTCGGGTATGAATCGAAAGAAGGTCATGTTAATTGTACTTGGGGTTTTCGTTTTGGGAAACTTGATAACCATATTTACATCTAATTTTACAATTGCATTAGTGGCTCGTGTAATTCAAGGCCTTTTTCATCCGGTTTATTGTTCATTGGCATTTACAGTTGCTGCTATCTCGGTTAATAAGGAAGAAGCTCCAAAAGCCGTTGCGAAAGTTTTTATTGGAGTGTCTGCCGGTATGGTAATCGGTGTACCAATCGCAACCTTCATTGAAAGTACGATTTCTCTACAAATGGCGATGGTTTTCTTTGCTGTTGTCAATGTAATGGTATTATTTGCCACCTTACTGTTTGTACCTTCAATGCCCGTTAGGGAAAGGCTTTCTTACGGAGCTCAATTATCGATATTAACAAAATCAGTTACTTGGCTTTCCATTGCGGCGATTATCTTATTAAATTCAGCTATATTAGGCGTGTATAGTTATTTAGCTGAGTATCTGAAGACGGTAACGAATATGTCGTCCAATGCGATTACAATTATGTTATTTATATACGGCGGAGCTAATATTATTGGTAACGTGATCTCAGGAAAATTGCTAACTAATCGTGCCATTAAATCCATCGTATCTTTTCCTTTTGTATTGGGAGCCGTTTACATCGTATTATTCTTATTCGGACAGTTTAGCGTACCCATGGCGATCATTACGTTAATCTGGGGTATTTTAGCTGGCATAGGGGCGAATATGAATCAATATTTGATGATGACTGCGGCTCCTGAAGCACCTGATTTTGCTAATGGATTATTTTTATCAGCCTGTAACATTGGAACAACCATAGGTGCAGCAGTCGGCGGGTTATTTATTTCCCAAATGGGCACACCATACGTCGTTTTCGTGGGATTACTATCATTAGTATTTAGTTTTGCAACCATTTTACTAAGAAACATCATGTTTGCTCCCACTCGACAACATAAAGAATTGCTCAGATGAGATGACGATTTTTTATTTTCCTACAGCCAGGATGATCTTAAGAAACCATTTGGGAGGTTATTTTTATGATTACTGCTAATGCACGTGCTACTTTTAGTCCAGAAGGTCCGTTCAAACTGACTACGATTGAACGTAGGGATCTCCGGCCTCAAGATGTCCTCATCGAGATTAAGTACGCTGGTATTTGCCATTCGGATATCCATACCGCTCGCGGCGACTGGGGACCGGTAAACTATCCGCTCGTTCCAGGGCACGAGATCGCCGGAATTGTTACCCAGGTTGGTTCGGAAGTGACAAAGTATGCTATCGGCGACCGAGTAGGTGTAGGCTGCATGGTTGACTCCTGCGGACATTGCCGTAACTGCCATGAGGGAGAGGAGCAGTACTGCCTCAATGGAATGACAGGCACCTACGGAGCTATCGATAAGTACGGGCAATATACGCAGGGTGGTTATTCGACCCACATCGTCGTAACCGAAGACTTCGTGGTACGAATTCCTGACGGTATGGAGCTTGACTCTGCCGCACCTTTGCTGTGTGCCGGCATCACCACGTATTCGCCGCTTCGCCATTGGGGAGCTGCTCCTGGCAAGAAGGTAGCTGTTGTTGGGCTTGGCGGGCTTGGACACATGGCCGTGAAGATCGCTCATGCAATGGGGGCAGAGGTTACGGTTCTATCACAAAGTTTGAAGAAGAAAGAAGACGGTTTGCAGCTTGGCGCGGACCATTATTATGCCACGAACGACCCAGAAACGTTTAAGATACTGGCGGGTTCGTTCGACCTCATCGCGAATACGGTAAGCGCGAAGATCGATATTAATGCATACCTTTCGTTACTGGCGTTGGACGGTACACTCGTCAATGTCGGTGCGCCATCAGAGCCGTTGTCGGTTCACGTTTTCTCACTGATCCCTCAGCGTCGCTCGTTTGCTGGGTCGTCCATCGGTGGGATTCGCGAAACGCAGGAAATGCTTGACTTTTGCGCTGAACACGCCATAAATCCAGAGATCGAGGTTATTGCTGCCAACCAGATCGAAGAAGCCTGGGAGCGCGTGTTAGCTTCAGATGTACGGTATCGCTTTGTTATTGACATCAGCACGATGGAGAAGGAATAACGAGTAATCCTAGCAAAGAAAAATTGGGGGTACGCCTACATCGGTGTACCCCTTCTCTTGGATGAGGAATCTGCCTTGATCCAAGATTCGTAGCCGCGAAATGGAGGATTCAAATGTCTTTTCCAATTTCATTCACAACTCCGTGAGCGGTGTTGGAGAGCTTATCCTCATTTAAACGAATGAATGTGAAGCCGATTATAGGGGAGTGGGATTTTTCCTGTACTCATTGGGCGTGCAATCAATTTCCTGTTTGAAAAGCTTCGTAAAGTAGGAGTAGTTGGTATAGCCTACTTTGCTTGCAATCGTATTCACAGATAAATTAGTTGTTTCTAGCAAATACTTTGCAGCCTTGATACGGGCTTGAATGATATAGTTCCCTAGTGAAATTCCCGTTTCTTTTTTAAACAACCGCGCCAAGTAATCAGGATTGAGATAGACGATTTCCGCCAGATTGGTTCTTGTCAGCTCATCACCGCAATGCGTACGGATATGCTGCTTTATTTCTTCTACAACAGACTTGGGTTGTTCTGTGAATTTCCGGTATTCCGTTGCGGTGTTCACCAAATATTTAAGATATTTCTCCATATCCTCGATAGAGTTTAGAGATTGTATAAATAACTGATCATTTGTTCTTCCCGTATACATTTTATGAGCCTGTATCTCTTTGCTTTTGAGATAGGAGTAAACAAGCTGTACAATATCCAAGCGAAACAGGCTTAGGACAGACGCATTCAACACCTGATTCTGTACGTTGTTTTGCAAATATTTGTTCGTTTCATCAAGAAAAGAAGAGGGATTGTTTTGGTCCAGCAATTTTTCCAATAGTGCCAAATTTGGCGGTGAATAGGTCGTTTCCGTCTGATGATAGCTTTCCAATAAAAATGTCTGGTTACGGTATTTGATAATCTTCTCGTTCATGCTGAGCAGGTCTATAATGATCGGATGGATGTCTTCCAGTTTGCCGGAGATGGCAATATTGCAGCAGATGTCGCATTTGAGATATTTATTCGCCTTTTGAATGATAGATGAACAGATGCTTTCGATGATTGTGGAATCAGGCGAGTGATTCCATTTGAGCATGGCTATCCAGTTGAAATCCTTATATTCCAAAATGGTTTCAATTGAAAATCGGGGGTCCTGAAACAATTCATACAGCACATTTAAAAGAGCAAAATCAAAAAGATCCTTATCTTTTTTGCCCAAGCTTTCATCATAAGGAAAAATATTAATTAGAACAGGCAAAAAATGA
The DNA here is from genome assembly GCF_049725345.1 of Paenibacillus praedii. Lineage (NCBI taxonomy): Bacteria > Bacillati > Bacillota > Bacilli > Caryophanales > Paenibacillaceae > Paenibacillus > Paenibacillus praedii. Next base: position 5,401 of record NZ_JBMWAM010000030.1, read on the forward strand.
TCCGTCAACACATAAGGAAGATTTTGCTCCGTAATCGAATGAGCGATGGTAGCGGGATTGGAAAAGGAGGTTTTCCCCGTAATTAGTTTGCGCCAGAAATGCTCTTGGACTTTTTTATGATTTTTTTTCCAAAAGTACCCTTCCTGTATGGCTTCCGCGTTATGCTGTTGTTCTTTTGCTTTAGCGACAGCCTTTTGGATAATAAGCGTCAGCTTATCAAATTCGATCGGTTTTAAAAAATATTCAAAGCTCTGTAATTCAATGGCTTTTTGTGCATAGTTGAAATCGGCGTAATTGGTCAGGAATATGGCTTGAATGTTGTATTGCTCCTCGCGAATCCATGCGAGAAGCTCCAAGCCGCTTCCCTGCGGCATTTCGATATCGCAAATCAGAATTTGGACAGCATGCTTTTTGAGAATATCCTGTGCCTGAGCGATATTATAAGCAGTATAGATGTTTTCGATCGAGAGCGCTCTCCAATCAATTTTCTTTTCCAGCGCGGTCACAACAAAATAGTCATCATCAACAAGCAATACATTCATCGTATTTTGCTCCTTTCATATCTAATCCTGCGGGGGATGCGGAAGGTATATAGTGACACAAGCGCCGCCATCTTCGGAATTGGAAAAATGGACTTTGGCTTCGTGATGGTATAGTAATTCTAGTCGTTGAAGAGTGTTCATAATGCCGATATGGTTGCCATCTGTTTGATCCAAGGGTTGACCGCTTGTCAGTTTATTTAATATTTCGGGAGCAAATCCGGGCCCGGTATCGGATATGCGGATCACCGCCAGTTCTTCATCGGCATCTAGAATGCGGTCGACAGCAATACGGATTTGCACCTCGTTTACTCTTGAAACAGCGTATTTAACCGAATTTTCGATAAAAGTTTGAAGAACAAGCGGCGGGATTAGCTGATTGTCCATGCCGTCAATTTGTTCAATGCGATACGTAAATGCATCCCGGTAACGGTGCCTTTGAATTTCCAGGTAAATTCGAACATGATCAATTTCATCACCCAGCCGAACAAAATCCTGTCCGTTTTGAAAAATATAACGGAAATAATTTGAAGTCGATATGGCCATACTTTGAATTTCTTCGAACATTTGCATCTGTGCCATACTGTGAATGTTCGTTAGACAATTCAGGAAAAAGTGCGGCTTGATTTGCAATTTCATATAGTCTAGCTGAATTCTCTGTTTTTCAAGCTGCTGTTCATAGCTGTTGATTTTAAAAATTTTAATTTGTTCAAGCAGTTTTTTAAACAGCTTGTTCGCTTGCTCAAGCTCTATAATTTTGTTGATATTGAGATCCAAGGGCTTGCTATCCTCATTAAATTGGGTCAGGTTATCCGAAAAGTTTTTAATAGGCTTCAATACTAAAATATTGAAATAGAGCATAATGCCGCAAAAAGAACAAGCGACAATGATGGCCAGTAGCATAATCAGCAGCTGGGCTATCATAATTTTTTCAAACGTCCCGAATTTGATAAACATTTTTACACTGAACGATGCGTTGGAAAATTGTCCATTGACGATGGTTCTGGGCTGTATGAGGCTCAGAAGAGATTCCTTTGACGCGTCTTTTTGAGTTATCGTTTCTCCATTTGATTTTGGATTGATGATTTCATTTCCGTTATTGTCTACCAAGGAAACAATCCCGTTCCCTCCCAGATTGATCTGCTGCAAGGGACGGATCAGGTCATCAGCGGAAATCAGGCAAATCAGGTAACTATCATAATAAGGAACGATGTTAATGATGTAATATTTATCTTTGATATGAATGGGTGACCAGTTGGAATACAGCTTTTCAATCAGATTTTTATCCTGAACATAGGAGAAAATCTGTTTTTTTAGTGCGAGATAATCGGGATAACTCAAGCTTGTAGGGGCCGAATTTAAAAAATATTGCTGCTCACTTAAATAGATGAAAAAATTATACTCTTGTCCATAATTTTTTTGCAGTTCGGAAAAACGCCTGTACAGTTCAGTATTCGCCTTTATAAACTCGCTATCAATGGGCAGGTATTTGTTCATTGTTTTTACGCTTTCATCGCTTGCGAGCGTCCATCCCATATAGTGTTTAATGTAGGCAAAATCATCATTGATCCGATTGATGTACATATTAGCTGTATCCTGCAAATATCGGGTAGATTGCTGCTTGACAATAGAAATCGCAGCAAAGCTGATAATGCAATCGAGTACTAATACGGAGAATAAAATTAAGATCATTATTTTAACGTAGTACTGAATGGAGCGGGATTTGCCTTTCGTTCGTTTTGCCATACGTCTCATCCCATGTCCTTTCTATTTTGGGTAATGAAATCGGTTCCAAATGCTAGTAAAACCTATTATAAAGCTAATGTACAACAATAAGACACATCGTTTTTTGGCTTTTGGCTCAAAGTCCGAAAAAGAACTATAGAAAGTCTGAATAGTGTCATGGTTATCGTTTTTAATCGTATCCTTTGTGCAAGTATTTTAAATAATGAATGACAAATGTCCGAATAACCAAGTTGTGAAGTCCGCATTGTCCTAAAAAAAGGAATTATACTAAAGAGGCAAGGGAGAGAGGAAAAATAAACATTAACGAGTTGTAGGAAAGATGGGGGTATCTTTTTGAAAACAAGCCAATTAAGCATTACTATGCAGCGGAACATCGGCCGGATAGGAAAGAACTGGGGTCTGTATATATTGCTGCTGCCTGCTGTGGTGCTGCTCATTTGTTTTTCGTACATACCCATGTATGGCGTGTTGATTGCCTTTAAAGATTACAGCCCTGCTTTAGGAATTATGGAAAGCCCTTGGGCGGGATTTAAGTATTTTGAAAAGTTTTTTAACTCTTATCAGTTTTCCATAACCATTAAAAATACGCTGATCATAAGCCTTTACAGCATAGCTACCTTTCCAATACCGATTATGCTTGCGCTGATGATCAATCAAATGCGCGCAAACCGGTTTAGACGCGTCTTCCAAACCGTGACCTACATGCCGCACTTTATTTCAACCGTTGTTATGGTTGGCTTGCTGCTCATTCTTTTTTCACCGAGCAATGGTCTGGTAGGCAATATTTATCGTCTGTTTGGAGCTGAAGCCCCTAACCTGATGGGCTCCGTCGAATTATTCAGCAGCGTTTATGTCTGGTCCGATGTGTGGCAGCATACTGGATGGGACAGTATCATTTATATTGCAGCGCTCTCGGCGGTTGATCCGAGTCTCTACGAAGCAGCTAAGGTGGATGGAGCTAGCCGGTGGCAGAGAATCCGTTATATCGATATTCCAATGCTTATGCCGACGGTAATCACTCTGCTTATCCTGCGGATCGGGGGGCTTTTGGGTGTAGGATTTGAAAAAATATATCTCATGCAGAATAATCTCAATCTCTCTGCTAGTGAGGTCATTGCAACTTATGTGTATAAAATCGGGTTGTTGAGCAGCCAGTACAGCTTTTCCGCGGCAATCAACCTGTTTAACACCGTCATTAGTTTCGTTTTGCTGATTCTTGTAAACCGGGCGGCGAAAAAGTATAGCGACAGCAGTCTGTGGTAATCGAAAGGAAGGATAATATGAGCACAATGGAAGCCGTGACGAAATCAGCACCGCGGAAGGAAACAAAACGATCCTTCGATGTAATGGAAATAATGATTTACGTTTTTGCGGTTATTTTGCTGATCATCTTAATCTATCCGCTTTACTTTATCGTTATCGCCTCTGTCAGCGATCCTTCCGCGGTTGCCAACGGAAAAATGTGGTTTTTCCCCGAAGGCTTTACTTTGGCAGGCTATCAGGAGCTAATCAAGCACTCCAATATTTGGATTGGTTACAAAAATACGATTTTGTATACGGTTGTGGGTACGCTCATTAGTTTGGCGATCAATCTTTCCGCGGCGTATGCGCTGTCAAGAAAAGACCTTGTCGGCCGCAAATCTATCACTTTGTTTTTTATCTTTACGATGTTTTTTAATGGCGGTCTAATTCCCACCTTTCTGACGATTCGTGACTTTCATTTGTACGACACGTTTCTCGTCATGGTGCTGCCTTTTTCCGTCGCCGTTTTCAATATCATTGTAGCTAGGACCTTTTTCCAATCCAGTATCCCTGGCGATTTATGGGAAGCAGCGCAGATCGATGGATGCGGCAACTTGAGATATTATATTCAAGTCGTTTTGCCTCTTTCAAAAGCGGTCATATCGGTTCTGGCGCTGTGGACGGCCGTCGGTTATTGGAATTCCTATTTCAATGCGTTGATTTATTTGAAGGATACGGACTTGTATCCCTTGCAGTTAATTTTACGAAACATCCTCATTACCAACCAGATGCAGTCGAGTATGGGGACAGGCGAGGCAGCGGTCATCGCATTGCGCCTTGCTAATCTGATGCGGTATTCCGTTATCATTGTCGCCACTTTGCCGATAATGTGCATTTATCCGTTCGTACAAAAGTATTTCAACCAGGGGGTGATGATTGGCGCCGTGAAGTAATCTCGTATTTTGCAGTTAAAATGACGTACAGGGGGAACTTTCGAATGGGTAACATATCAAAATTGATAGGAAATAGAATGTTGGTTGTATTGGTTCTGAGCTTTACGATGTTATTCAATCTTATTGGGTGCACCAGCAAGTCTGAAGAAGAAGCCCCGAATGATACAAGCTCCATTATTAACCAAGAAGGACTGCCGATTGTAACGTCGCCGATTACGCTGGATGTGTTGACCGTCCGTTGGGGCAACATGGGGGATACGTTTACAAACAATAAATGGCTGCAGGACCTTGAGAAAGAAACCAATGTAAAAATCAATTGGCAGGTGATGTCCTCCAACGATTGGGGCGAGCAAAAATCCATTATGCTGGCAAGCGGAACGCTTCCGGATGTCATTTTTGGAGATAATGCATTTTCTGATTCTGATATCGTCAATAACTTATCGTATTTCCGTCCGCTGGATGATTACATTGACGAATACATGCCTAATCTTAAGATGGCTATGGAAGAAACGCCGGAGCTCAAAAAAATCAGTACGTTTCCGGATGGGAAAATGTATTCCTTGCCAACAAGGCTGCCTTCGCGTCCTATAACGGGTGCGCAGCCTGTCATCAATAAAGTTTGGCTTGACCGCCTGGGCTTGGAAATTCCTGATAACATTGATGATCTGTACACTGTGTTTAAAGCCTTTAAAGAAAAAGATCCAAACGGGAATGGACTACCCGATGAAATTCCTTTCAGCGGCTCGGTAGATATTAGCATGGATTTCTTGAGCCCCTTTGGCATCACGGACCTGAACGCCAACAGCATGATGCTTAAGGACGGCAAGCCCGTATTCTATCCTGCTGCAAATGAATACAGAGAAGCGATTAAGTGGGCGCATAAATTTTATGCAGAAGGCTTGATCGATCAGGAGCTTTTCACACAGGATGGTACGATGTCTACGGCAAAGCAGCAGAATCCTGACGCTCCGATTATCGGATTCTCCAATCAGTGGATACCTGACGCCGTATTTGGCAAATGGAAAGATGAATATGTGGCCATTCCGCCGATTGCCGGATTGGACGGGAAACGGTATCAAGTCGGCGATCCGGTTGGTTTAAGCCTGAGACGCAATGAATTGTTGATTACAACTTCCTCTGAATATCCGGAAGTCATTTCGAGATGGGCTGACCAGTTCTATACCAATGAAGCCAGTATCCAAAATTTCTGGGGCGCAATCGGCACTGTTATTCAGAAGAACGACGATGGCACTTACGCACTGATGTCCCCTCCGGATGGCACCAGCGCGGATGCATGGTATTGGGAGCAATCCGTTAGAGATTTTGGTCCTAAATACGTAAGCCCGAGCTTCGAGAAAAATATCATCCTTAGTGAAACTAACGGGGATGGTCTAAAACTTGTCATTGATAAGCTTGGCAGAGATTATGTGACAACGCCATTTCCGAATGTTATGTATAACGCGGAAGAGTTCCAGGAGCTGCCTACCCTTACTACGGATATCGACAGCTATGTCAGAACTACCCGTGCCCAATGGATAACAAAAGGAAACATCGACGAAGAGTGGGATGCTTATATAAAACAGCTTAACGATATGGGACTTAAACGACTCATTGAGATTCGTACGGATGCGTATAACCGTTACACAAGCGTGAATTAATCGGATTGATCTGGATGACTACTGCCCCTTAGCTCACCATGTGCTGAGGGGCAGTCTTGTTAGACTAGCGGCAACTGGTTCAATGAGCCTTAGTCAATTAAAGCGTGAAGGCATGCAAAGAGAGAGGAAGATAAGCGACGATGATTAACGTAACCGTATGGAATGAGAATTTACACGAATTGAAGAACGCTGCCGTTACGGCGATTTATCCTACGGGGATTCACGGTGCGATAGCTGATTTTTTGGAAAGTGATGGTTTTAACGTAAAAACGGCTACCCTAGCCGAAACCGAGCACGGTTTAACCGATGAAACGTTGAATCATACGGACGTTTTGATTTGGTGGGGGCATCTGGCGCATGATCAGGTGGAGGATGCGGTGGTCGAGAAGGTGTATAAACGGGTTTTGGACGGCATGGGCCTCATTGTTTTACATTCTGGACATGCATCAAAAATTTTCAGTAAACTACTTGGCACGCCAACGGGTTATCTGAAGTGGCGTGAAGCAGACGATAAAGAACGGATTTGGGTGATCAATCCTGCACATCCGATCGCTGCAGGGATCGGCGAGTACATTGAGCTTCCGAAGGAAGAAATGTACGGAGAGCACTTTCATATTCCAGCTCCTGACGAATTGGTGTTTATATCGTGGTTCGAGGGCGGCGAAGTGTTCCGCAGCGGAGTCACGTATAATCGCGGAAGAGGTAAAATATTTTATTTCCGGCCAGGGCATGAAACCTATCCAACCTATCATAACAAGGAAATTAAGAGGGTCATCGCTAACGGCGTGCGCTGGGCTGCTCCAAGTGGCACAGCTTCCCCGGTTTACGGCAACGTCGCGCCGCTTGAAACGATTCAGCCTAAGGATTAAGGTGAGAGGAGAGCATGAATATGAATAAGTTCCGAATCGGTTTGATCGGCCTCGGAGGCATGGCTCAAGAGCATATTCGATGGATGAACGAGGAAGATAGTTATCAGTTTGTCGCAGTGAGTGATGTAAACGTTGAGGCTATGACTAAGGTCGGAGATCAGCTCGGTATTGAGGAAGGCAAGCGATATGCGGACTTTGTACAACTGATTGAAGATCCGGACGTAGAGGCCGTCGTTTCCGTAACGCCAAACAATGTGCATGCGGATATCGTACGCGCGTGCTTGCAGGCAGGAAAACCTTTTTTGGCCGAGAAGCCTTTTACCCGTGTATTCGAAGAGGCCGTACCTTTGCTAGAACTATACGAGCAGCGTCCGGTGCCGGCGATGTTCGGCTTTACCTACCGGTATACACCGGCCTTCCGTTATGTGAGGGAGCTCGTTAACGAAGGCAAGCTTGGAACGATACGTCATTTCTCGATTCAGTATTTGCAGGGCTTTGGGGTGCCGCAATATCAAGTTCCCTATATGTGGCGATATAATAAGGCTATAACTGGAACGGGTACGCTTGGTGATTTGGGTTCGCATATGATTGATATGGCGCGATTCCTCTTCGGAGAATTTCAAGAAATTTCGGCACAATTACATACAATCGTTCCTGAACGTATGGATCCCGGGACCGGAACGATGGCCAAAATCGAAGTCGATGACTTCGCAAGCTTTCAAGCGCGGATGACTGGCGACGTCATGGGCGTTTTCCAGACGTCTCGCAACGCTTTCGGATCGGGCAACCAGCATGAGGTATCGATCTATGGCGATTTGGGAACGATTCATGCTTCAACCTTGGATCCAGCCCGGCTCATTTGGATCCGCGAAGAAGAGTCTGGCCAGATCTCCAGAGCGACGATCGAAGTGCCGAAGCGGAGCAAAGTCACGCAATACTCGGATTTTACAGCGCTATTGCAAGGGTCATCTCCGGATGGATTACCCGGATTTATGGATGGCTTCCGAAATCAAGAGGTGCTTGATGCCATTGTCAGAGCAAGTGAAACAAGGACGGTAATACACTTATAAGTGATAATGAAATCAACAAAAACCAGTTTAACACGTTATTTTCGTGTTATGGACTGGTTTTTTGTTGATCAAGAAGATCGAATAATCAAGTAGGGGGAATTGTAATTGCAGTAATGTTGATATTATTCCTTCACCGCGCCGATAACGATCCCCTTCACGAAGTAGCGCTGCAGGAAGGGATAGACCAATAGAATAGGCAGGGCTCCGATAAAGATTTGCGATGCCCGGATCGTACGCTGCGATAGATTGGCAATCGTTTCAGGATCCAGTGTAGACATATCCATCTGAATGATAATCGTTTGAAGGAAACTCGCAAGCGGAAGTCTTTCAGATTCTTTAATATAGATCAGACCATCAAAATAGGCGTTCCAATGTCCAACCATCGTAAACAGTGTTATGGTCGCAATGGCCGGGAGCGAGATTGGAAGGTAAACCGTAAAGAAGGTCCGGAACTGGCCTGCTCCGTCGATAAATGCAGCTTCCTCAAGGTCTTTAGGGACGGTACGGAAGAAGTTCAGAAGCAGAATGATATTGTAGACGGCAACCAAACCCGGCAGGATAAGTGCCATTAGCGTATTCATAAGGCCAAGCTTCAGGATCAGAATATAGCCCGGGATCAGGCCCCCGCTGAACAGCATTGTGATAACAAAATACCAAAGATAAATATTTCGTCCGCGAAAAACGCTTGTTTCTTTAGAGAGTGCGTAAGCGGCAACTGTATTTACAGTCATAGCAAGCGCAGTTCCAAAGATCGTCCGTTGTACCGATACCCATAAGGATGACAAAAAGTTGTCGTTGTCGAACGTTTTCATATAAGCTTCAAACGTAAAACCGATCGGCCAAAACGTAACCAGTCCGGCGTTAGCGGGGGCGGCGGAGCTTAAGGATACCATTAGCAAGTGGAACATAGGCAGCAGGCAGAGTACGGAAAGAGTAGCCAACAGCGCATAGTTGAAAACAGTAAATATACGATAAGGCAGCGTTTTGTGGTACATAAGTGGTCACCCTTTCTAGAAGATTCGGTATCCGGCGAATTTATAAGCCAGTCGGTATGAAATAACGATCAAGATTAAGCTGATCATAGATTTGAATAGTCCGACTGCCGTAGCAAAGCTGAATTGGCCGCTGAGAAGACCTTCTCGATACACGAACGTATCGATGATATCTCCCTGCTGATAAATCAGAGGACTATACAGGTTGAAGACTTGGTCGAAGTTCGCGTTCAGCACGTTGCCCAGCGCCAATGTTGAAACAACGATGGCGATCGGTACGAGAGAAGGTATCGTAATATATACCGTTTGCTTCCAACGGTTCGCTCCGTCTACTTCGGCCGCTTCATACAGTGCTGGATTAATACCTGCAAGCGCTGCCAAGAAGATGATCGTATTGAATCCGAATTCCTTCCAAACATCGCTGGAGATGATCGTAAATCGGAACCAGTTTCCGTCTCCTAGAAAAAAAATCGGCTTAATGCCAAATACATTCGTGAGAAATTGGTTGATGAGTCCCGTCTGGGCGAGCATATCAATGAGTATTCCCGCAAGGGTGACCCAGGATAGAAAATGGGGCAGATAAACTAATGTTTGAATGGATCTTTTGAACCCCATATTTCTTACTTCGTTCAATAACAAGGCGAAAATAAAGGGAATGATTAAATTCATTACGATTTTTGAACAGGCGAAAAACATCGTATTAAACGTTATTTGCAGGAAATATTCATTCTGAAACATATACCGAAAATGCTCCAGGCCGACCCACGGTGAGCCGGTGATTCCTAATGCGGCCTTATAATTTTGAAAGGCCATGACGATACCCGACATCGGAACATAAGAAAAAACAAAAACCAAAACGACTGCCGGCAGCACCATCAAATGTAATACCCATGAATGTTTGTAGCTGCTTTTTCTTTTTGTTCGAGGGGCAGCCTCAAGGGGTGCATGCTGTAAAGTATTTGAGTTCATAGCTCTCTCCCGTTCCATAGAAATTTTATTGTGTATTACGACAAACCCTGATATATATGGTATCAGGAAGTTCTACCACTGGAACATATGACATTGTTAGGATCGATATGGTTTTGTTAGGGAATATGGTTTGGAGGGGTCGATTATGGAGCTGAGAAGAGGTATTGATTTTGTCAAAAGGGTGGATTTCAGGTTCAGTCTATTTGCAAAAATGAACGGTTTGATCCTACTCTTGTTTATACCGATTATTATCGTGTATACGTATTCGAACAGCGTCGCGTTCAAAGCTATAGGCAAAGAGCTTCAAATGTCCAACATCAAACAGTTGTCTTTTTTATCCAGCCAGATCGATTCGAGGATTGCACAGATGATGGATTTCTCCATCGTCTTCACGAAGGATCCTAATATTCAGAAATTCAACGGTTTAACGCTCTGGGGTGACCGTTATGATCATATGCAGACAAGATTTGCTGTTCAAGAAAAGATGTTGCTTCAATCCGGCGTTCAGAATATATGGCCAGTCCGATACGCGGTGTACTCCCAACAGAATAAGGAAGTTATTTCAAATTATAATTCCAAGATGAAGTACAATGAGGAGTATTTAAAGAAAAATTTAACCGGAAAATGGACGTACGGCTTCGGTGACGCTGTCTCGCCTAATGAGCCAAAAGCCTTTTACTGGTTTTATAATGACTCCTTCGGCAGCCAAGGAATGCTTCAAGGGAGTAGTTTGGTGATCGAAGCCAGCTTCGGACCTGAAAACATTCAAAACATGCTGGATACGTATAAAGGAGACGGTCAAGGCGACCCGTTTTTTTACCGCAAGGGGGAGAATCCGATTCTGAACCGCAGCGCGGAGAAGAGTGTATCGAGTGAACTGATCCGTTATTTGGACAAGCAGTCACTGGGGGACAAAATGCAGCGGGTAGTGCGATTAGATAATAAAAAGTATTTGGTTAGTGCTGTGAAATCCCCCCAATTGAATTGGCATGTGGTGGACGCTGTTCCGCTCGACCAAATACTGGGGACTATATCGTTCAATCGTAATCTATTCTATTTATCAATGGTTTTGCTATTCATCTTAGGCATCTCTGCATCCATTCTGCTGTATCGGAATGTTCAGCGCCCGATCAAGCAGCTCATTAGTGGGCTTCAGAGCGTAAAGCGGGGAGATTATTCGGTACGGATTCACTCCAATGGGCAGAATGAGTTTTCATTTTTGTTCCAACGATTTAATGAAATGTCGAGACAAATTAAAGAGCTAATTGAGAACGTTCTCAATGAAAAGCTGAGGTCCCGTGAAGCAACACTAAAGCAATTACAAGCTCAGATCAATCCGCATTTTCTCTATAATTGTCTTGGTTATATCATTAATATGGCCCAGATGAAGGATGAGGAAGCCGTTGTATCGATGGCGTATAATCTAAGCGCCTATTACCGCTATACCACCCGAATGGAGCGGCAAACGGCCAGTTTGGCCGAAGAGACTCGGTTGATCGTCAATTACCTGGATATTCAGAAGCTTCGTAACGGAAGAATTAACTACCATATCGATATTCCCGAAGTGATGATGAGCCAGCTTGTTCCGCGCTTGATGCTGCAGCCGATTGTGGAAAATGCCGTCATTCATGGGGTAGGTAAATCTTATACTTCAGGTGAAATCCGGATCAGCGGCGAGATGTCAAACGGCTTCTGCAGGATTTATATCGATGACGACGGTCCTGGGATGAAGCCAGATCTGCAGGAATTGTTAAATGATAAAATGTGGGAGCCCTTGCAGGAGGAAATGGGCTGCGGCCTTTGGAATACGAATCAGCGTATTATTCACTTATTTGGAGAGCACTCATTTCTATCTTTTACAGAATCGCCGCTCGGAGGATTTCGGACAGAGATCGTCTGGGAAATAAAAGCAGAAGATGAACATCATCCTATTCCAACATCACAAGGAGGCCAGTAACATGCAGATGATTATAGTAGACGATGAGGCCCACTGGGTGGAGAACCTATCGATGTCCAAGCCGTGGCACACGCTCGGTATTCAGTACGTCCATAAAGCTTATTCCGCACATGAGGCGCTTCAAATTATCGATACGCATCCCATTGATATTGTTATATCGGATATTTTGATGCCAGAAATGACGGGAATAGAATTGATCGAGCGAATCCGTATACGCGATAAAAGGGTGAAATGCATTATATTATCTGGTCATTCGGATTTTGAGTTTGCCAAAACGGCGCTCAAGCATCAGGTGGTTGATTATCTGCTAAAGCCGCCGACGGACAACGAGCTGTTAGGAGCAGTCAAGGCTGCGATCGATGAATTAAATTTGGAATGGGAAAGCATTAGCTCACTTGAGCGGATTCAATATACCCTACGTGAGAATTTGCCGCTTCTTCGCGGCCAACTGCTCCTAGATGCATTGCGCGGCCAATTGCTGTCGGCTGACGAATGGCGAAGGAAGCTTGAAAATTATGGATTGGCTTTCCACTACGGAGACGATTGCGCCCTGCTACTTGTCCGATTGGAGGAAGAATTCGGACAATATAAAAACAACGGTGAGCAGTTGATGGAATACGCAATCATAAATATGGCTGAAGAAATCATCGGTGAATTTACGGAGGTCTGGGGCGTTAAGGAAGAGCATGGGTATCTCGTATTTTTACTTCAAATCAACAGAAATGGTTTGGAGATGGGAAAGGAATACATTTTAGAAAAGCTAGCTATGCAGCTGCAGTATAAAGTTAAACAGTTTCTGAAAGGCTCTCTATCCATTGTTATAACGGAATGGTTCCGATTTCCCGAGCATTTGCCGGAACGTTATCGGCAGGCTGCAGCCTATTTTCGGCAAATTGTAGGGGATGAACGGGAATTTGTTATGCGAGTTGGAGAATCTGAACCTGTCACTACACAAGGACCGCTTGACGCTCTCTACATGCCGCCTTCCCTAATTCATTTGCTTGAGGCAGGGCGCTGGGACGCAGCGGAAGACAAGCTAATGAAAGTGTGTGCGGAGCTGGACGAGAGATGGTCCGATTCTTGGGAGCATTGTATGGAGGCCGGATTTCTTATTACTTCTTCTTTCTCCCATCTGGCGCACAGGAACGGTCATACGCTAGCCAACCTGCTCGGAACGGATATTGAACAGCTGCTGAGCGGCGAAGCTTTTCGCTCCATAGGCAAGCTTCGAAAGTGGTCACTGAGCGTGCTAATTAAGCTGAAACAGGGGACGTCTAATGAAATCAAGGATATACGCTCAATTTATGTGAATAAAATCCAGAAATTCGCTGAGCAAAATCTGCATCGCGATGTTTCACTTCGCGCAATGGCCGACCATGTGAATTTGCACCCGACTCATTTATCCAAAATCTATAAAATTGAAACCGGTGAAGGAATTAGCGACTACGTTTCCCGCCTCCGTATGGAACGTGCTTGTCATACGCTCAAAACGACCGACAAAAAGATATATGAAATCGGCATGGAAATCGGGTATATGGACCCGGCGTACTTTATCAAAGTGTTTAAACGCCAATTCGGGGTAACGCCGCAGGAGTATAGAGACCGAAATTAACAGCATAACAGAGTCCTATTAAAACTAATAAAATCATATAGATGCTCTCCCCGCTCAGAAGGTAAAGTAACAGATGTAATGATCTCACACAGTAGGGGGAATCACAATGTCCAAGCTTAGAAAATTATGGAGTGTGCTGTTGATACTAACACTCGTCATAACGGCGGCATGCAGCAATGGTAAGTCAGGCGGAAACGGAAACGCCGGGGAGTCGAATGGTACAAACAGTACAAATAGTGCTGTCGATGCCGGATTCGCAAATGGAAAATACAATCCGCCGATTGAAATCAGCACCGTATTAATGCCGAAGAAGTATGCGAACGGAGATACCAAGGAAAATAATGTACACGATCGTTGGATGTTGGAGACGTTAGGCATCAAGCATAAAGATACCTGGTATCCGGCAAATGGCGATCAATACAAGCAGAAGCTTCAGCTTGCTATTGCATCAGGTGAGAAGCTGCCTGATTTCGTCCCTGTTCAGAACGACCCAGTCATGATCAACCAACTGATCGATTCCGGCCAGTTTATTGCCATTGATGAGCTGTTTGAGAAGTATGCGAACCAAATTTTGAAAGACCACTCCGACCAAAATCCGGAATTGTGGTACCCTTTCCTGAGGGATGGTAAAAAATACAACCTGCCTATCCTTGAATATACGGACAATGACGATACGATGTTATGGTTTCGTGAAGATTGGATGGAAGAGTTGAATCTTGAGGCTCCTGCAACGATTGCGGAATTAGAGGATATTATGGATAAGTTCAAGAATCAGAACCCGGATGGACTAGCACCGAAGGACGTCTTTCCGCTCACGGTATCCTTGAAAAATAATACGAACACATGGATGGCACCGCTTGATTGGCTGTTCGGAGCATACGGAACGATTGAAGAGCAATGGAACCAAGATGCAAACGGTAATCTTGAATACGGTTCCATTCATCCAGGGGCTAAGGCGGCGCTTGCGAAGCTGAAAGAATGGATGGATAAAGGCTATATTCATCCAGACGCAGCTTTATGGGATGAGGTTAAAGCATCAGAAAGTTGGACCAAGGGAACAGCGGGTATACTGCCGGGAGCAAACTGGATTCCCGACTGGCCAGCTCCGGACTTGTTAAAAAACGTAGAAGGTTCGAAAATCAAAGCCTATCCCGTTCCTGCAGGCCCTGATGGACATATGGGCACAAAATGGCAAAATTCCGGCGTAAACAGCAGCATTATGATCAACAAAGACGCTAAACATCCAGAAGCGATTTTCTTGTATTATAACTACCTGCTGGATAACTTTGCTGACCCTCCAGTCGGCGGAGAATTCGAGTTTGGCTTTGCCAAAGGCTATGACTGGGACATCGTAGATGGAGAGCCGACAAGCGACAAAGACAAAATTAAAGGATTCCATAATGAGTTCCACTTCCTGACCGGCATGAATAGCAACCCGGCTCGGATCCCGGACCTTTATATGAAAACGCTTATTAAATTGGCAGACGGCGAAGAACCGGTAACCCCTTATGAAAAGCAAATCGCCCAATTCCGTAAGCCGGAAAACTGGTATGCAGCGAAGGTCGTTATGTCACAAATGGACATTCGCAAGCAAAACTATTTTACTGGTGCGGCCACACCGACTATGATTTCAAAATGGAACCTGTTGCGTCAGTCGGAGCTGGAAACATTCAACAAAATTATTTACGGCAAATTGCCGATTGATGCTTTTGATGATTTTGTCGCAAGCTGGAAGGCAAATGGCGGCGATAAAATAACCGAGGAAGTTAACGAATGGTTTAAATCTGTATCCGCTCAATAATTTCAAGTGACATAAAACGGTAGAAGATTTCTTTCTACCGTTTTGTTGTTACTAGAAGAAAATAAAGGAGCCTCTGTTTATGCGAAAAGTAAAAGTTGGTCTCATCGGCTGCGGGATGATTAGCGGCGCTTATTTAAAAAGCTGTACAGAAAAGTATGACATTATGGAGATTGTCGCATGTGCGGATCTTGTGCCCGAGCTTGCCCGTCAACGCGCGCAGGAATTCGGCATTTCAAAGGCTTTAACCGTCGAAGAGCTGTTGTCTGATTCGGAGATTGAGCTTGTTATCAACTTGACCATACCGAAAGCGCATGCCGAAATCAACTTGCTGGCACTTGAAGCCGGTAAGCATGTTTATGTGGAGAAGCCATTTGCAGTGCGCCGGGATGACGCCAAGAAAGTAATAGAATTAGCCGCGTCGAAAAATCTTAGGGTCGGTGGAGCCCCGGATACATTTCTGGGAGGCGGACTGCAGACCTGCCGCAAGTTGATCGACGAAGGATGGATCGGAACCCCATTCTCAGCGGACGCACGAATTATGATGGGCAATGCGTCGGAAAGCACGCACCCGAACGGTGCTTTTTGGTTCCAGGAAGGAGGGGATCCGATGATGGATATGGGTCCCTATTATATAACGGCGCTTGTCCATTTACTTGGTCCGATTGTGCGTGTTGTCGGATCTGCACAGCGACTGCATGATACCGTTACTTTCATCCATCCGAAATCTCCCCTTTACGGCACACAGATTCCACTTGAAATCCCGATGAATATCAGCGGGGTACTGGATTTCGAGAATGGAGCCGTCGGCACGATCACAACATCCAAAGAAGGGTATGGCTACATGCCGCGTCTTGAAGTATACGGTACCCAGGGCACGCTCATATGCAATGATCCAAATGCTTTTGGAGGCACAATCTATATCCAAAGACGTGACGGGGAACGAAAGGAAGTAGCGTATACACACGGTTTTACCGACGAAAGCCGCGGACTCGGTGCGGCTGATATGTGTTATGCCATCGCAACCGGTAGACAGCATAGGGCTAACGGCGAACTAACCTACCACGTATTGGATGTCATGCACAGCATACAAGAATCATCTCGTGAAAATAGCCATATCCAAATAGGCAGCCGCTGCGACAGGCCAAAGCCGCTTCCTCTCGGTTTGCGATTTAATACGCTGGACACTTAAAAATAGATGAAGGAGGATACAGAACATGAATATACCTATCGGCTTGCAGCCATTCACATTGCGTGAGGAAATGAAGAAGGATTATTTTGGTACCTTGGAGCAAGTGGCGGCTAGATAACTGCGAACAAGCGTTAATTGAGCTTGAAACAATGGAATACAAGGAGGGACTGCTTCGTCATGGGTAAGTTAACGAAGATAGCTGTAATGGTTAGTCTCTTAATAGCGTTAACTTCATGCACGGGGTTATTCAACGAAGCTCCTCAGGAGGAGTGGGGGCAAGTGAAGGTTTGGGTGACGACAGCGGATCAGAGTAAGCTGCTCCAACCAGAGGAAGACATAACCTTCACGTTTGACGACGAATCACATGATACTACCATTACTATTGACGAAGAAGTTAAATATCAACAAATGGACGGCTTCGGCGCTGCAATGACAGATTCCTCGGCATGGCTGATCGCAAATAAGCTTAAACCCGAGCAACAGGATGAATTAATGAAGAAGCTATTTGATCATGATTTAGGAATCGGCATAAGCTATTTACGGCTTCCTATGGGTGCTTCAGATTTCGCCCTTAGCATGTACACCTACAACGATGTTCCTGAAGGACAAAGAGATCCGGAATTGCAGCAGTTCTCCGTAGAACACGACAAGACATACATTATTCCAACGCTTGTACAGGCTCGGGAGATTAATCCTGAACTGAAATTAATGGCTAGTCCTTGGAGTGCGCCGGCATGGATGAAAACATCCGAATCTTTGATTGGCGGCAGTTTGAAGCGTGAATATTATCAAGCATACGCAAATTATTTCACGAAATTTATTCAAGCGTATGAAAAGGAAGGACTCCCGATCGATGCGGTTACCCCGCAGAATGAGCCTCATCATGAACCTGCAGACTATCCAGGAATGAGAATGGAGGCAATGGATCAGGCCGAATTCATTAAGAATAATCTGGGGCCAGCTTTTGAGGAAAATGGCTTGAACACCAAAATCGTGATTTGGGACCACAATTGGGATGAACCCAATTACCCTATCGCAGTATTGAATGACGCAGAAGCGAAACCTTATATAGCCGGGTCGGCCTTTCACGGTTATGCGGGCGATGTGCAGAACCAGTCGAAGGTTCACGACAAACACCCCGACCATGCCATTTATTTCACAGAAAGCTCAGGAGGGGAATGGGCAACTGACTTCGGTGGAAACCTCAAGTGGGATATGCAAAATCTTGTTATCGGGGCATCACGCAATTGGGCCAGAACAGTCCTGAAATGGAACTTGGCACTTGACGAAAATCATGGTCCGACGAACGGGGGATGCCAAGACTGCCGTGGCATCATTACAATAGATCAGACGGGTAATGTAACATTCAACGAGGAATATTACGCTTTCGGCCATGCCAGTAAATTTGTGAAGCCAGGCGCACACCGAATAGATTCGAATACATTCGGTAACGGAAATATTGAAAATGTCGCGTTCAAGAATCCAGATGGGACGAAAGTAATGGTTGCGATAAACTCTGCTAGTGAGGAAAAAAAATTTAAAGTTCGCTGGGGCGAAAAGTCGTTCTTATACAAGCTGCCTCCCGGTGCTGCAGCAAGTTTTGTTTGGAGCGGTACTCCAGAAGAATAATAGGACGAAAGTGGATACGAGACGTATCCGCTTTTTTTTTATTTTCGCGTTTGCAATCAGTAAAAATACTACCTTTCGGCGGGTTTTTGTATTTTATTTTCTCCAGACATCCGTTTTTTTCATAATGCTGTCTTTATTCCATTGAATCGTATGGACGTTTGCTATTATATTTTTCTCACGAAGCGTTAGCAAAGGAGCAAAATCATGCTGATCAAAAAAACAGTCGATTATTTCTCCTTCCTGCAAAGATGGAGCTTGAAAAAAAAGTTGATTGTGTTTTACCTGCTGTTTCTAGTCATTCCGATGCTGCTTATGAATTTTGTTTCGTATCTGTACTCCACCCGACTGGTTCAAAAACAGGTGACCGACTCGCATGCGGTATTATCGGGTCAAATATCAGACTTGATCGAAGACCATCTAAAAGATATAGAGAAAATCTCTTCGTCCGTTTATTCCCCCAATTTGCTGGAGGTTGTAACCAGGGGGAAATATGTGGGCGATAATCCGATATACGTCAAGGATAATCGTGAGATGAACCGCTTTTTTTCCTATATCGTGAACGACATCGACGAGCTGGACGGCGTTTATGTGTTCACTGCCAACGGAAATAGCTTTTACAAATCGGTGATCGACCAAATGAAAGCTGTGTTTGAACCGCAAAACGAGCAATGGTACCGGAATTCCGAATTGCATATCGGAAAATCCGTCATTTCCGGTGTGCATCAGCCTTGGGCACTTCAGCTGTCTTCCGAGCGATACGTATTTTCAGTAGTAAAAACAATAAGAGGAATATCAGGAGACCGCATATGTACCATTCTTCTGGATCTTAAGCTAGATTCGATCGGAAACATTGTTGAGAAATATCAAAGACAATATGACAGTAGGATTCTGGTATTGGATGAGACCAACCGAGTCCTTCTTGGGGATGAATTATTTAAGACAGGTGCTCTGTTTGATGAAAGAGCCGTCCTTGATCCGATCCAATCTGGCCATACGCATGCGAATATCATTCTGGAAGGAAAAAGTAAGTTTCTTACCTATGAGGTTTCAGATGTAAGCGGTTGGAAGGTCATCAGTATAACGGAGAAGAGCATCATTAATAAAGAAATGGATCAATTGAGAAACGTCAATATTCTGGTTACATTCTCTTTCAGTATCCTCTCGCTGGGTTTCCTGCTTACGATTTATTTTACGAATTATAAACCAATTTTCAGGCTTAGACGGTCGATGAAACAGGTAGAAATCGGTGATTTCTCAGCACGTGCCGATCTTCCGGCTACGGACGAGATCGGCAGTCTCGGAAAAAGCTTTAATAATATGCTTGATAAGATTAACGATTTAATTGAAAGCGAATACAAAGCGGATCTGCGGAAGAAAGAGGCAGAGTTTATGGCGCTTCAAGCCCAAATAAACCCCCATTTTCTATATAACACACTGCAGCTTATCAGCAGCATGTCGGTTGTAAACGGCGTTCGTGAGATCGATCAAATCTCTCAATCACTGGCCGCTATGTTTCGCTACACGATTGAAACAACTGGAGACACGACCACAGTGGCAAATGAACTGGAGCATGTGCGACATTACTTATATATCCAAACGCTTAGGTTGAACGGGAATTTTGAAGTGACGACGGATATTGATGCAGGGGCGGAACGCTGTTCCATTGTGAAACTTACGCTCCAGCCGTTTGTTGAAAATATTTTCAAGCATGGTTTTAGACATATGAACGAGAAGGGGATGATTCGACTGATCATTAAGCGGCAGCGGAACCGTCTTGTGATCAAAATTATTGATAATGGCTGTGGTATGGACAGCGGCACGCTGCAAAAACTTAAGCGGCGTTTGTATGAAAATGCACCAGACGTGAAGAAAGGGCATTCGAGTATAGGCATCCATAATGTGGATAGCCGCTTAAAGCATTGTTATGGAGGTAAGTACCATATTTTTTTCAAAAGCATAGCAGGTATCGGTACCAAAATCCTGATTGTTCTTCCGATTTTATACCATGAAAGGTAGGGATCGTGATGTATAAGGCATTAATCGTCGACGATGAGATTTGGATTAAACGCAGTCTGAAGACACAAATCAATTGGGAGTCGCTTGGCGTTCACAACGTGTCAGAGGCATCAGACGGAGAGGAAGCTTATCGCATAGCCGTCGAATTGAAACCAGATATCATCATAACGGATGTGAAAATGCCGCGTATGGACGGTATTGAGCTCACGAAATTAATCACACACTCGATGCCATCCACCAAAGTTATCATTCTTAGCGGATATGCAGAATTTGAGCTGGTCAGACAAGCGCTCAGCCACCGCGTGGTCGATTACATCCTGAAGCCGATTAATGAAACGGAGCTTTATTCAGCCTTGCGAAGAAGCATTGAAGAAATCAGCAAGGAAAGGCAGCGGAACGAGAATGACTCCAGAATGTTGGCACTATTAAACCGGAGCCTCCCTCTGTGGAGCGAAAAATGCTTTTATGATCTGATCCACAATCAAGAATTGACCGAAGCCGACGGTAATGAGCTGGTAAATGCTCTTCAAGCACACGTTATGCGCGGCTCGTTCAGTGTTCTGATGATCAAAGACAGCACGGGTTGTTTAACGCTGGATGCAATCAAAGAGAAGTTCACCCGACATGCCGGAATCTACGTTAATAACGGATTTAGCCTGTCTCATTTTAAAATGAAGGAAGAGTTTCTGCACGTGATGGAAATGGAGATAAAGGGCGGTAACGAATACGCAGTGTTGGCCGAACGTTCGGAGATCATTCGGCAAGTATTGAACGGCAACGGAAGCCATGACGTTTTTGTTGGTGCAGGCGGCATCCGTACAGGGTGGCGGAACCTGGCAGGTTCCTATAGGGAGGCTGTCTATGCCTGCCGTCATGCAGCGTTAAACAAGGAACTTGGCGCGGTATCTTATCATGACCATTTTGGGAGAAAAGAAACGCACGAGGTGATCGAGGAGATTAAAACATACGTACAGGAGGCTTATGCCGATGAGATTACACTGGATCAGGTCGCTCATCGATTTTTCCTCAACTCCAGTTATTTGAGTCGTTTATTCAAGCAGGTAGCGGGAGAAAACTTCGTGAGTTACGTCACTCGAATCCGGATTGAAGAAGCGAACCGTCTATTGCTTCAAACCGATTTGCCAATTTATCAGGTAGCATACTCCGTCGGCTTTGAGAACACGAATTACTTTAGCAAAACGTTCAAAAAATATCGGGGCTACACGCCTGCCGAATGCAAAAAGCTTTATCGATAAGCAAAAACAATAGTAAAAAAATTACCCGGACACTGTAAAAATCGTTCATTCAATTTGAAAGCGGTTCCCCTCATGATAAAGGTATCCGGTTGAAGTCATCATTCAACCAAAAAACGCAGGGGGGTAATAACGTGAAGAAATGGATGAGGTCGGCCAGTTCATTCATACTGGTAGCCGTAGTGCTCGCACTAGCGGCATGCGGCGGCAACAATGCTGGAAACAGCAGCAGCAACGGCAACACGGAAGGCACGGCAAACAACGGAGAGGCAGCGGGGGCAGAGAAAGGCGAGAAATTTACACTCTCACTATGGACGATTTCGGACAATGCGGACCCCATGACCAACCTGGCACTTGGAAAAGCGATCGAATTGTTCAAGCAGGAATATCCGAATGGCGAAATTAAAGTTGAAGGCAAAGGAAGGCCGGAGCAGCTATACGATCAGCTTAATATAGCCGTGAGCGGCGGGAATGCGCCGGACCTGTTCTGGTCGAATGTCGGTCAAAACGTATCCTTCTATGTAAAAAACGGGAAGGTTGAAAGTCTAGATAAATATGCACAGCAATACGGATGGTATGAAGCCTATCCGGAATCGGCGACGAGTTACCAAAAGAGATTTCTGGGTGATTTCTATGCGCTTCCCGGCAACTACAATGCGATGGGGATTTGGTATAAGAAAGACATTTTCGAAAAATATAGTTTGTCGGAACCGAAGACCTATGATGAATTGCTTCAAATTGCGTCTACTCTGAAAGAAAACGGTGTGATCCCGATGGTCATGGCCGGTAAATGGCCGGCGCTCGTTACCCGTCTCTTCGATGGCATACTGGAAATGGAAGCGGGGGCGGAGCTCCATGACAAGCTCTTGCTCGGGGAAGCAAAATTCAACTCACCTGAAGTGGTTGAAGCCTTCCGCAAGCTGAAGGAGGACTGGGTCGACAACAAGTATTTCCAGGAAGGCTACTTATCAAATGAAGAAGCGCAAACCAACAATCTGTGGTATTCCGGCAAAGCGGCCATGTGGTATTCGGGTTCTTGGGAGTTCGGAAACCTTAGAAATAATAAACAGGATGTCGAAGGATACGATTTCTTTCCCTTCCCTACCGGTGTCGAGCCTTACCGGATCGTTGCATTCGGCGACGGCTACTACATGTCTTCCGAATCCAAGTACAAAGATGAGGCTGCCGCGTTCCTGAACGCTATGAGCACATTGGAGGCCCAACGCATCACCCTCCAACAAAATCCAGAAAGCTCATCAGCTCGTATCGGTGCCATCGACCTGGATAAAGTAAACGATACGAAGAAAAAAATAGTCGAGCTGCTGCAAAACTCCGGTTCATATGTACCGACCAACGAAATGGGAACCGAGCCGCGATTGACCGATGTGCTGTTTGATGTTCAGACGCGCGTGCTGACGGGTGAAATCAGCCCACAGGAAGCTGCCGACATTCTAGATGAGAAAGCAGCAGAGTTCGGCTGGTATAAAGAGTAGGCTGCAGGGTTTCTGACAGTTCGTCGCAGCGTAAGGCAACGCTGCGACCGGCTGTACCTAAAATGCCAGAGAGGAGGAGAACATGAAGAATGAGGCTGTCGATATCAAACCGGTGCAGCAGCGAACGCCAGCCGGCTTAAAGAAGACTGGGTTGACGGCATTCGCAACACCTTACCTTTTTCTGCTGCCTGCCCTGCTGGTATACTGTGCGATCGTTATTTATCCGATTCTCAATTCGTTGTGGCTAACCATGTATCAATGGGATGGCGTCAATCCGGTTAAAAAGTTTGTTGGGCTTGATAACTTCGTCTACCTGTTTACGAAGGACCCGGTCTTTTACATCGCCTTGAAAAACAACCTGAAGTGGAGTGTTGCATCTCTGATCCTTCCGGTGACAATGGGACTGGTATTCGCACTTCTTTTCAATACAGCGAGAAGAGGCTTCTCCTTTTTCCGCGGTGCCTTTTATTTTCCGGCCACGCTATCGCTTATCATTATTGGCACAATCTGGACCTGGATGTACGATCCGAACTTTGGACTGATCAACAACTTCCTGAAGCTAATTTCCGGCGGGAATTGGTCGTTCGATTGGTTCGGTAATCCTCCCAATACGATATTTTTTGTTGTTCTCGCGGCCTCATGGGCATACAGCGGTATTTGCATGCTCATGTTCATGTCCGGACTGCAGGCGATTTCCAAGGATATTTATGAATCAGCCGTTATCGACGGTGTGAATCGCCTGCAAAAGCTGATTTACATCACACTGCCTCTTCTCAAAAATACGCTGAATGTCGTGTTAGTGACGACCCTTGTAAATTCGTTTCAGGTATTCGATATCATATTTGTTATGACGAACGGTGGTCCTGGAAGAGCGACGAACGTGCTTGCGAGTTGGTCGTATGCCCAGGTGTTTACTTATCACGATATGGGGAGAGGAACAGCGATTGCTTGGGTACTTGCTTTCATCGTTCTTTTCATATCGATTTTCTCCAACCGACTATCCTCAAAAAACAATGACTATTAACAGGAGGATACCAGAGCGATGAAGATCAAAAGTGGAATCCTCTATGCATTGATGAGCCTGTTCATTGCGATGTGGTTAATGCCGTTCGTGTACATCTTGTTTACTGCGCTTAAGTCGCCGGATGAGTATTTTAGTAGCCATCCCTTGGCATTTCCTAAGGTTATTTTCTGGGAAAATTTCCAAAAAGCTTATGTTGTGTTGGATTCTTACTTCATCAACAACGTAAAACTCGTGCTGATTTGTCTTCCTCTTATTCTTTTGCTCGCCTCCATGGCCGCATATGCTTTAGCGAGGCTTTCCTTTGCGGGAAAAGAGTTCTGGGCAATCTTTTTTATCATCGGTATGATGGTGCCGCTCAGCATTACCATTGTTCCGATCTATATTATGTTCAAAAACTTAGGGCTGCTCAATACACACACTGCATTGGTGCTGGCGATGGTTGCCTTCGGGCTGCCGTTTTCCATCTTTCTGATGAGAGCATACTTCCTTAGCATCCCTAAAGAAATAGAGGAGTCCGCGAAAATCGACGGCTGCCGCAATTGGGGAATTTACACCCGGATCATTATTCCGATTTCGCAGCCGATTTTGATTACGGCAGCGATATTCAACTTCATGGGCGTATGGAACGATTTCTTTTTCTCTTATACCTTTATCCAAGATACCGATAAACTCACACTCAATGTCGGCCTGCTTGCTTTTACGAAACAGTTTGTGACCGAATACAATTCGCTTACCGCCGGTATGATTCTCATTATTTTGCCTTCGTTTCTATTGTTCGTTATCTTCCAACGATACATCATGGCAAGGACGAACGATGGTGCAGTAAAAGGCTAATTTCAGATGCGACAGGAGGATATATTTTATGAAAAAATATTCAATAAGCCTTGACCCTGAACAGGAAAAAGGGGGGATCTCGAGACTGCTGTTTGGACACAACCTGGAGCATACCAGAAGCAGCGTGTGGAAAGGGATTTCGGCGCAAATGATTCGCAACCGCAAATTCGCCGGAAAGCCGAGCCAGATTACGGGGCAAGCAATGGAATGGTATGCCATCGGCATTGACAGCGCAAGGTTTCTGCTCGACGGCAAGCATGCTTATACCCATCATTATCAGTCCAAATCGATGAACCGATGGAATGAAATTCATTGCCAAAGAATGTTCAATCCGATCGAAGGCCATCGCTGCGGCATCGGTCAGGATCGACTTGCCTTTTTTGAAGGAATTGAATACGAGGTGCGTGTGGCGCTCAAGGGCGACGGTGGGATTCCTGTAGATATCACCATTAAGGACAGCCTTGGAGAGACGATTCATTTCGAAACGGTTCAGGCATTGGATGAAGATTGGATGCTTCATGTATTTACATTCATTTCTTCAAAGACGGATGAGGATGGCCGTATCGAAATCTCGTTCAGCAGGAAGGGCATAGCTAACGTTGGTGCTGTGTCTCTAATGCCGGCCGATAATGAATGGGGACTCCGCAAGGATGTAATTAAATTGCTGGAGGAAATCGGCGCTCCCGTTCTGCGCTGGCCTGGAGGCAACTTCGCAGGTGATTACAGGTGGCAGGACGGGCTGCTTGAAACGGACCGGCGTGCGCCCCTCAATTCGTTTATGGAAAACGAAACACTTCCGCATACGGGCGGATTTGATTTCCATGAAATCGGAATTGATGAGTTCATTGCCCTTTGCCGAAAAGTAGGAGCCGAGCCGTTTATTTCATTTAATATTGCATGGGACTCTCCGGAAGAGTGCGCTTCATGGGTGGAGTATTGTAATGGCTCTGCGGATACTGTATGGGGAAAACTCCGCATGGAACGCGGCTATGCAGAGCCATACAGGGTCAAATATTGGTCGCTAGGCAATGAACTGGGCTATTCCCATATGGAAGGCCCGAATGACCCGGAGGAATATGCAAGTAAGGTGAATGACACCGTACTTGCCGTAAAAGCCGCCGATGACTCGATCATACTCTGCTCATCAGGACTTTGGTCCAACGACGAATGGTTCTCGAAAGGGCTCACCCAGTTTGGAGAAAACGTTGCATTAATTTCTCATCACAGCTATACGCCATTTGATCCGCAGGGTCATGCACCGGAAGGAATGGAGGTCTGGCTGGGGGGGGAGAGCGGAGACAAAGCATTTCTAAAACTAGCTTCAATGGCGGATCGGGAATCAGAAATGATCCGGGAGATCCGGGAAAAGATGAACGAGACTCTTCCAAATGGCGCGAACATTGGTATCTCATTCGATGAGTGGAACGTATGGTATGCGTGGTATCGTAGGCCCGGCATAGTAGAGGGGATATATACGGCTTCGATGCTCAATATGTTCTGCCGGGATGCTGAGAGATTGGGGATCGAAATAGGCTGCTTCTTTGAACCAGTTAATGAAGGAGCGATCATTGTCCGAGAGGGAAATTCTTTCCTGACACCGATGGGACAGGTGATGTCTCTGTTTAAGCGGCATTATGATCAACGTGCGATCGAGGTCACGCCATCGCTAACGGATGGTATTCTGGACGCTGCTGGTTCGCTGAATCAAGAGAGAAGCAGCTTGACGCTGACCGTCGTAAATCGGAGCCCTGTTGAAGCTGCAGAAATCATTATAAATGCTGATGGATCGGGTATATTGGGAAAAACGTCCTGTACGCTTCTCAAAGCCGACGATTATGTCCTGGATGCCGCTTTTACGGAGGACCACTTCACAGTAGAGGCGGATCAGAATAACAGCCTCAAGCTTATGCTGCCTAAGCACAGTGTGATTATGTTGGAAATCCCTCTGTCGGTCTAGCGATCTGATGAGAAGGGCCGGGAGAGTATTCTTCCGGCCACATTTTTAAGGATTAGGATTAGTGAAAAAAGCTTTTCTTCACGTCTTTCGGTGTCAGGTGTTTTATTTTTTTAAAACATTTTAGGAAGTAAAAATAATCTTTAAATCCCGATTTATTAGCTGCATCCGCGATCGTCTCACCTAACATTAGCAGTTGATACGCATGATCGATGCGAAGCTCAATAACCTTTTGTTTAATGGTTGTTTTAAATTGTTTTTTGAAATTAATGTTGAGCTGTCTGTAACTTAAACCGAAACGATCTTCGAACACCTCCGCAGTCAGCTCTTCTGTCAGGTTAGTCAGAATAAATTGAAAAATTTCATCGCCCATTCGGTTGTTACGAGTATTTAGTACCTGTCTCTTTTGCATATGGAAGCTAATTTGATGTAGTGCAGCTTGCAGCTGAATATTCAAAAAATGATTATCGACCAGCTCGGAACGATATTGGTCGTACATGTAGTGAAACGTTTTGAACAGGTCGGTGTCCTTTGGTATTTGTCCGAAGACCGGCAAGGCGATTCTGCTCGAATCGATTTCAAGGGGGATATCGATGGCTTCTCCCTGCATTGCAAAATGAATGAATGACACATCATGCTCATCAATCTCGATACCGCTGTGGTACTGATTCGGCGGCATGAGGAAATAATCCCCCACCATTGCTTTTCCGCTGTATCTTCCTAATTTAACCGTGCGCTCTCCTGAATGCACTATACCGATCACCCAATAGGGAAGCACGCGGTTTGGGTGCTTGTTAATGGCGGAGATCCGACCGATCGTTTCGATCATTGCATCGCCTTTCAACCTAAACCAAGGATAGGAAGTCTGTGAGATGTGCATGGAATTAACATCCTTAAAATTCATATTTGAAGACAAGTATATTTTAATAAAAAAAATCACTTTGTGGAGGACTTCAATGAAAAATAAAAAAATTAGAGTAGCACTTGTAGGTCTCAGATTTGGCGCAGAATTTGTTCCGATTTATCTTCATCATCCAAATGTGGAGTACCTGGCGATTTGTGACAGCAATCCCGACACGGTGAAGGAAATTGGCGATAAATTTCAAGTGGAACGCAGATTTACGGATATGAATGATATTTTGGCATCGGATGAATACGACGCAGTTCACCTCGTTACGCCTGTAACGCACCATGGACCGCATTCCGTGGCCGTTCTGAAATCAGGCAAACACTGCGCATGCACGATTCCTATGGGACTATCGCTTGACGAGGTTAATGCGGTTCTTGAGGCAAAAAGGGAATCCGGTAAAAATTATATGATGATGGAAACGGCTGTTTTTTCTCGTGAATATTTATACGTCAAGCAATTGTACGAAACCGGGGAGTTGGGAAAAATCCAGTTTCTGCGCTGCGCCCACTATCAGGATATGGATGGATGGCCAGATTATTGGAAGGGCTTTCCTCCGCTCATGCATCCAACGCATGCGCTGGGACCAGTGCTTGATTTGATTGGCAAACGTCCCACGAAAGTGCATTGCTTCGGTTCAGGCAGCATGCGGGATGAATTGGTTCAAAAGTACGGGAATCCATATCCGATTGAAACTGCAATCTACCAGCTGGAGGATTCCGATGTGGCGGTGGAGTTGACGCGGACCATGTTTCATACGGCAAGAGCTTATTCTGAAAGCTTCAATGTATACGGCGAAAAAGCGACGTTTGAGTGGCAACAAATGGAAGATGAGAAGCCAATCATTATGCGCATGGGCGAATTGACGGAGCACAGAGGGCGTCCTATTACCTGGGAGCGGGTGGATATTCCAGACCGTCCGGAAAGTTTGCCGAAAGAGATCCAACGGTTCACGACACGGGGAGTATATGATGAAAGCAATCCGCACCTCTCCTTTCTCCAAGGCGGCGGACACGGCGGATCGCATCCTCATCTGGTTCATGAATTTATCAGCAGTATAGTGGAGGAAAGGCCGCCTCACGTTGACGAAGAGAAAGCGGCTGTGTGGACGGCGGCCGGTATTTGCGCACATGAGTCGGCCATGAACGGCGGCAAGGAAGTCATCATTCCGGACTTTGAATTAACGAAGAAAAAGTAAGACATTCTCTATGTGAGGGGCTGGAAAAATGAGTTTGTCAAAAATGGGTTTTATTCTATTGTCGATCGTCATGATTATGGGATTGATCGCTTGCAGCAATGCAGGCTCGAACAAGCAAGCCGTTTCCGAAACCGGTAATACCAATGCACAAACGGATACCAATGGCTCACAAACAGAGAAGGAAACAGCGGATAAGGGCCCTGTCAAATTACGCTATATGGTATGGGGGAGTCCGAATGAGAAAAAGGCCGTTGAGGATTATTCGAAGAAATACATGGAGCTTAATCCGGAAGTTACGATCGAAATCATTCATGTGCCCAATGACGATTATGATACGAAAGTAGCCACCATGGTAGCCGGTAACGATGCACCGGACTTGGCTTATATGTCAGAGGGCCAGGCGTATGAATTAGCAAAGGAAGGCAAGCTGTATAACGTGTTCGAACAATTGGAGAGCGATCCGGATTTTAATCTGAATAACTACGCCCCAAACACCTGGTTTGAGTGGGAACCCGGCAAAGCGCTTGGAAGACGTATTGGCATTGGTGCGATGGGAATGTACTACAATAAAACCGTATTTGAAAAAGCGGGAATTGAGCCTTTGCCTCGCAGTCTGGAGGATACCATGGCTTGGGATCAGTTTGTGGAGCTGGCCAAACAGCTGACAGTTGATCAGAGTGGCAAAACGGCGCTGGATCCTGATTTTGATCCGACGAAAATAAAGCAATACGGTGTGATGTTTGAAACATGGTGGGCGAACTATCTGCCGCTTGTGCTCTCGAATGGCGGAGGATATGTGTCTGACGACGGGATGAGCTTTGGCCTCTCAGAGCCGGAAGCCTATGAAGCTATTCAAAAAATGGCGGATTTGATCAATGTCCATCATGTGGCTCCCAACCCAGTTCAGTTGAAGAGCCTTCCGAATCTTGCAACCTCACTGCAGACCGGGAAGGCGGCAATGGTTTTCGGCGGTAACTGGCTGACGCTGGATTTAAGTGCGGCCAAAGCCAATTTTGGTTATGGCCTGTACCCAAGAATGAAAGAGAATGCAGCGGTGATTCTTGCGTCTCCGGTCGTCATCTTTAATTCTACCAAAAATATTGACCAAGTCTGGAAATTTTACAAGTTCGCCGCCGATCCGGGCTCAGCCATCGGTATTTATTCGGACGGACTTTCCATACCTGTTTTAAAGGAATGGCTTACCGACGAAGAAAAGCTGAATCAATGGGCGGTGAATGACAAGCATCCGGACGGTTATATTGATGTCATGATCAAGCCGTTATTCGAAGAGAGTACCAAACCGGGTCCTGCGGATTTGTTGAAAAACTATGCGAAAATCGACACCATCGTAACGCCTGCTCTTGATAACGTATGGCAAGGCAAGCAAACAGCCGAGGATGCTATGAATGAAATTAAACCTAAGGTAGAACCGTTACTGGAGGGCGTGTACGAGTGGTCGCATTAATTCTATTCTGATCGGATGGCCGTGGCAGGCATTGCATATCTGCCTGCCACGGATTTTGAACAAGGTAGGTGAACCATGGCAGAGGCCGGGCTGATTGCAGCGCAGGTGCATAATCATTCCGTAAAAAAGAAGAGAATGAAAAAAGAAATGTGGTGGGGAATTTTATTCGCGCTGCCCGCCATATTAGGTTTTCTACTGTTTACATTAGGTCCGATGCTGGCCAGCTTGGTATTGACATTTACGGATCTCAGGCTCGTTAACACGCCTAAGTTTATTGGACTCGAAAATTATATTCAAATGTTCCGCAGCAGTGACGGGCTGTTTTACAAATCTTTGTCCTCTACCTTTAAGTATGTATTTATGAGCATTCCGCTTAACATCGTGTTTACTTTTTTCCTCGCCATACTTATGAATCAGAAAATATGGGGGAAAGCGCTTTTTCGTACGGTGTTTTATTTGCCTACGATTGTTCCGGTATTTGCGTCTTCGATGATATGGATCTGGATTTTAGATCCCGATCTTGGGCTTTTAAACAATCTGCTGAAATCGGTAGGACTTCCAACGAGCATGTGGATTTATTCCGCGGACACTGTTATACCATCCCTTGTCGTAATGGGATTATGGACGACAGGAAATACAATGGTTATCTTTCTGGCAGGTTTACAGGGTATTCCTAATCATCTTTATGAGGCAATCGAAGTTGACGGTGGAAACAGGCTTCACAAATTGCTTTATATTACGATTCCGATGATGACCCCAACCATTTTCTTTAATCTCGTCCTGGGCTTTGTTGGCGGCTTCCAGATCTTTGCCGAGGCCTACATCATGACGGAGGGCGGTCCAAACAACTCCAGCCTATTTATTGTCTTTTACCTGTACAGGGAAGCATTCCAACTCTCGAATATGGCTTATGCCAGCACGGTAGCCTGGTTCCTTTTCATTATTATTATGATTTTCACTTATATTGTTTTTAAAACCTCCCAAAAGTGGGTCTACTATGAAGGTGAGGGGAACAAATGATTAGGATGGTTCGAATCGGTTCCAAGATGCTGGTCTACCTGGTTTTGGCGGCAGGAAGCATCATGTGTCTACTGCCCTTTTACTGGATGTTCAGAAGCTCGCTGATGACCCTGGATCAGATCTTTGTCATACCACCCATATGGATACCGTCCCCCATTGAGTTCGGGAATTATGTAGATGCCTTGACTCTATTTCCTTTCCACACGTATTTCATCAATACGCTAACGATTGTCGTGTTGAGTGTCCTCGGTACAGTGCTGACAAGCAGTCTGGCCGCATACAGTTTTGCACGGTTGAGTTGGCCGGGCCGTGACAAAATGTTTGCACTTATCTTGACTAGTCTCATGCTGCCGACTGCAGCCACTTTGATCCCTACCTTTCTGGGATGGAGATCCGTGGGTGCCATTAATACCTTCTTCCCGCTTATTCTGCCGTCCTGGTTTGGCGGGGGGGCATTTAACATCTTCTTGTTGAGGCAGTTTTTTAGGACTATACCGAAAGAATTAGACGAAGCGGCACTGATTGATGGAGCGGGCCTATTCCGGATTTATACGCAAATTTTGCTGCCGTTAATAAAGCCTGCACTGATCGTCGTAGGTTTGTTCGCATTCCTATATCATTGGAATGATTTCCTTGCGCCAATCATCTACCTGAACTCGGAGAGCAATTATACGCTGGCGATAGGTCTGCAGCAATTCAAAGGACAGTTTAATGCCCAATGGAACTATATGATGGCAGCCGCTACCGTTGTCATTTTGCCGACCATCCTTGTTTTCCTGATTGGACAGAAGTATTTTATTGAGGGCATTACTTTAACAGGCTTGAAAGGGTAACAGAGTGAAGGCAGCAATGGCTTTATCTGACCAGATGCGCTATACCGGAATACCTCGGAAACGGAAGCTCTGAACATACTAAAACATTCATGGCTTTTTGCCGCATCCCCAACATGAAAGTAGAGTTTAGCGCAGCACATTCTCCTCCATACTGAGTAATACTGCGATTGGACAGAAATACGTGGTTCTTTTTGGTGGTTCGACCCCGTCACTAAAACTGTGAGCATTCGTTCTGTGAACAACCCCATGCTGGTTTCGGCGCTGTATGGCTGAATGACCGCGGACAGAAAAATGGAGAATTAGAACGAATGCGCCAATCGTTAGGATTATTCGATTGGAGGATTTGGTTATAGAGACATTGATTACTCGTTGTGCCGGATTGGACGTTCATCAAGAAACGAGTGTAGTCTGCGTGTTGACTGGTGAAGCGGAGGAAACCGGTGTACAACATGCTGGAAGGCTAAATTGATATTGCCCTAGCCAACGCGCAGCGGATCAAGAATGTCCCCGGACGCAAAACGGATGTCGGCGACGCCGAATGGATCGCCAAACTCTTGCGGGTGGGGTTAATCGAGAAAAGCTTTGTTCCGTCCGAGGACCTCCGAGAACTACGTGATCTCACACGCTTGCGCAAAAAGCGGATCGGCAACTTAACGGCTGAGAAAAATCGCATTCAAAAGGTACTGGAAGCTTCGAATGTAAAACTCGGCACGGTGATTTCAGATGTATTTGGCGTATCCGGCCGCAACTTGCTGGAACGGTTAATCGCGCAAGGTGATGTCGACCCCGACGACATCGAGCAGTGGGTTCACGGTAACGTCAAGCGTAATGTCGCTCGTGTAGCCGAATCACTCTATGGAACGCTCAACACGCACCAGATACTCATGATTCGCAATTACTGGGAACATATTGCCTTTCTCGAGCAATCTATCGCTGCGCTTGATGCAGAGATCGACGCTCATCTTCAACCCTACAAAGAAGCATACGAGTTGATTCAAACCATCCCAGGGGTAAGTGACATAAAGGCTAGACTTTCACAGAAAAAAGTGGAGGAAGAGGTTAAGTCACTTGGTGTTGATGTCTTAGAAAAATAAACTATTAGACCGAAAAATGAAGTTGTAGACCGGGGAAATATAGTTGTAGACTGAGAAAATAAAGTTTTAGACTGACAGTGCCATTAAGCTAACGGGCAGGATAACGCAATAACTTCTGTTAGGAATAAGCAGGAACTTAGACATTTTTACACGAATAATCATAAGAATTCTATCTCTTCCTAAGGAGCAATCATCTTGGGTTATATTATGGAATTAAGACGACATATAGGCACACACCCCATAATCATGGTTGGTGCATGTGTGTTATTAACCGACGATAAAAATCGCTTATTATTACAACGTAGAACGGACAATGGTTTATGGGGTTTACCAGGAGGATCATTAGAGCCAGGAGAGAGCCTCCCAGAGGTAGCTAAGAGAGAACTATTTGAGGAGACAGGTTTAATCGCGAACTCATTAACAATGTTTGATGTGTTTTCAGGCAACGAGTTTTATTACAAATATCCTCATGGTGACGAAGTGTATAATGTTGTTACCGCTTATCTATGTAATGATTATATCGGCACTTTAGAAAAGGATGGAGAAGAAGTGATGGAATTACGCTTTTTTGATTCTAAGGAAATTCCATCTGAAATCAGTCCACCCGATTTGCCAATCATCAAGCAATACCTGTTAAGCGATAGTTCAACCATACCAAGGAGCAAAGTGCTGCTCCCATTTTCATTTAAGTAACGGGCAGATTTGCT
This sequence comes from Paenibacillus praedii, assembly GCF_049725345.1. Lineage (NCBI taxonomy): Bacteria > Bacillati > Bacillota > Bacilli > Caryophanales > Paenibacillaceae > Paenibacillus > Paenibacillus praedii. Next base: position 39,425 of record NZ_JBMWAM010000030.1, read on the forward strand.
CAACAAAACGTTACCCCAGCGGCTCGGTGTTGTCGTAATATGAATTGTCATTGGGAAACAGGGACACTTTTTCGGTTTCAACCGCTTCGGCCGTCGGTTCTGGCGCATCCTCGGGGACGGTCAGAATATACCTTTGACCTTTGTTTTGGCATCCAGTTGTAACGTAAAGAGTATGTCCTTCCTCCGTCCGCTGATGCTCGATTTTCGCGCATTCCGTTTTGGAGACGCCTTTGTCGCTTCCCGCAAAAGCTTCTTCGCTGTTGTCATACACATATTGCAGCTTGGTGCCGTTCGTCAGCAAATAGATATAGATCGGATCACCTTCGATCGTTAACGATGTTATTTTCAGTTGATCGGCCTGATGATCGGTGAAGTTGCTTATAAAGCTCTCCAACTTGGCGAGGTTATAGGTTTTAACGTGTGTGATGTAAATCTCATCGCCGAGCAACTGTTCGATTGAGCTTTCAATTTTGGAGTGGTAAGCGGTTCGTTCCTGGGGACGGTCTCCGCTCACATTGTGCTGGTAGAGGATCAGCACGTTTTTGATGTCATAAAATATAGGCAAGTTCAAGTCCATCATCTTTGTTTGATCCGCGAAATCGAGCCTCGCCTTTCTCGTTCCTTCGGCGTTGTCATACACATACACCATGATCTTCTCGTTGCCTGGGAGCGCATAATTAAAAGGCTTCACCTTATTCAATTCAAAATAGGAGTCCGCGGGATCAGCCGTCAACTCCACTCCGTTCGCCTTTAAGGTTTCGACCGTGTCCTGTTCGTTTAACAAAGTTTCTTTGTATACAAGTTCTCCGCTCGTGGCGGCAGGCGGAGAGGTAGATATCGCTGTCGGCTCCTCTCCGCAACCGACAAGCCCGAGGAGAAGAGCCGCCATACCGAACAGAATCATCAGACAATTGCCTAAGCCCCATTTTTCACGCATCTTTTCCACCCTTTCCAGATCTAACAATATAGACGCAGGCGGGCATTGGTTAGTTACACTTTGTCTCCTTGAACTTCTTTGAATGGAGTTACCTTCTGTGTTGAGCTGCTTCCTCTGTCGTTCCGCTAACGAACAGAATAATTCAAGACGGAGTTGGATAGACTGCTTTTAATTTGAGGGCATCAATGGGTATGATAGTCCAATCACCGTCACTAGGGGAATAATGATAATAACGTTATAACTTGTAACAAGGGACTGATTTGAAATTGAAGACTTGGGCGAAACTGATTGGTTATTCGTTAGCAATGACGATAATGCTTTATCTAACGGTCATCTTGATTCCCGAAACATTGAGAATAAATGAGAACATTGCAAGAGCGCTCTTTATTGTTGTCGTGGCTGTATTTTTGCTGTATCAAGGGACAAATGGTTGGTCAAAATTACGTCCGCCATTATTGGAGTAATTCTGTTTCTTAGCTTAATTGTTCTGTTCGTGCCTTAGGGCAATAAAAGAGAAGTTCTATTCAAAGAAACCACTCCATGGTCAGGAGTGGTTTCGTCTTTATATACTGATGTAGATTTTGTGGTCAAACCGTACTTTGAGCTTAGATACATTACGGTGAGCCGTATCATAAGTAAATGAGGTTTTATCATTCATTCATATTTTTCGTTTGAGCAAAAGAACAAGGGCAAATGAGTTCGAAGAGGAGTCTTACTCTAATGGATTAAACAAAATGAGGCAAACATTAGTGCAAGATGATATAAGGGAAGGTGCCCGGCACCTTCCTTTTTCAACTACCTTTGTAAAGATACATCCTTATTTTGCTCTATAATATATATGAAATCTTCCATATTATAAAATGGATATATGGCATACCTAGGGATTTCCAGGATGTGCTGAGATGGTTCAGCGTATCCTGGACTGACGGTAAAGGCCATCTTAAATTTCAGTTCTTTTAATATATCTAGCGTATTGGCATCATACTCACCATAGGGTGCTGCAAAAGTTTTTGAATGTCCCAACCATTCATTTGCTTTGGCAAGATCCTCTTGTATTTTTTCACAATCATATAATTTTAAGTAGGTGACTCCGTTGTCATCCCTGTGATGAAGGGAATGCGTATGGTTTCCATAATCAAACACATCAGATGCCTCTTTCAGTTCATCAATACTTGCATATTGAAGAAGGGAGGAGTCATATGAAACGGTTCTTTCTGTAATTAATCCGGTAATGATTAATTGAACTGCAGAAAATTCATGTTTTTTCAAAACAGGATAAGCAAACTCAAACACATTTTTATATCCGTCATCGAATGTAATCAATACACTTTTTGCTGGAACCTTCTTTTGATTGGTAATAAATAGTTCAAATTCTTTTAACGATAAAACAGTATAGTTTTGTTCCTTCAAATAATTCATTTGTTTGGTAAACTCCTCCAAAGTTACGACCATATCAATCAGTTTTCCGTTTTTTGTAAAATGGTGTTTTTTTAATTGACTCTTCGGAATAATATGGTGATACATTAGAACGGTTACTTTGTCAGCACTTTCTTCTACTTCAAAAAAATCACGATTAACTGAAATTGGAGAAACATTCAAATTACTTAATGATTGTTTGGCCGACACAGGTGGCAGTCCAAAGTTAAGGACATAATTGAAAAGCAGATAACATAGAGGAGTAAAAACAGCTATGAAAAAAACAGTAAATAATAGATTGGGGATGACGTATTTTTTCATTCCATTACCCCCTCGAGTGTATCTTCATGTTGGCCTTGTCGCCAGTATCAAGTATAATTGGCTTTCCTATTCGTTCTGAACGGCTCCATCCATCTTTATCAAGAAAATAGAGAACGGTTCCAAGAGTAACAAAAAATAACCCTGTAATTCGATAGAAGATGACTTCAATTGGAAGAAAGAAAACTAATGAAACAAGGTCTCTTAAACTATAAAAATGTCCGAATCTCCTTGCTACAATCAATGTAGCAATATCTTGCATGATTGCTAATACAATTGACATGATTAGTAGAATTAATGATAACTTCAAGTGGTTTAATGTGGAAAGAACGATGATTGGAACAAAAAGGGTTGGATATGCAGAAATAGTTCCGAGTAAAAGAGAATCTAAAAATAAGTAGGTGGACACTCTGAGATTCAATTTCTTATAAAATGACTTGCGGTATGTAATGACACAGTCAACAAACGCTTTTTGCCAACGTATACGCTGTCTAAATAAATTTTTAAAGCTTGCAGGACATTCAGTATAACAAACTGCTTCAGGTACGAAAACAATCCGTTTTCCTTTCAAAACAGTGCCGATTAATTCTTGGATTCGTAGTGTAATATCCATATCTTCACCAACCGTTTTTCTGTAGCCTTTTGCTTGAATTAGTATACTTCTTCGGAAGGCACCGAAGGCTCCAGCTATAACCGTAATGGATGAAAATTTTGATTGGGTGGTTTTATGTAAATAAAAGGCGCACAAATATTGAACAACTTGATAGCGAATGAGGCCAGGTAGTTTAAAACAAGGGATTAGTTTCTGTCCACTAAATCTAAATCCTTGTACAATGTTCACCAATCCACCTGCTGCTACTACAGAGTCTTCTGTAAACGTTAGGTTCATTTCGTTTAATGAGTTTGACTCGAGAATGCTATCGGCGTCTAAAGTGATCACGATTTCATTCTTAGCGAAGTCTATCCCGGTATTGAGTGAGTCTGCCTTTCCACCGTTTTCTTTATCAATCACCCAAATATAGGGATATTTTTGCGACTGGTAAACATCCCTTACTTTCTCATATTTCAGCACCCCTTGTTTGGGTTTTGAGGTTTTAACAAGCATAAGGAGTTTGTTGAATGTTTCAAGTGAGTCATCAGTAGAGCCATCATTTATAAATAGAATCTCTAAATTATTGTAGTTCACATTGAGAATTCCAATTAGGCAGTTTTCAATGACAAGTGTCTCGTTATATGCAGGAATCAGTATGCTAATTCCTTTTTCTTTTATTGGATAAGCTCTCTTTTGTGAGTTGCTTGTATAAAGCGGAATAAAAATATATAGGATATGGAACAAAATAAAAAGGCAGAATAGAATCATTGAGATAGTTAATATCATAGAAAATTTCTCCAACTTTCATAAAAGGGATTTTATGAAGGATAATAAAGGTATTTTTGTGTTCTTTAATTATTATTCAACTGTTCTTTATTTAGAACTATTGATTAAAAAAAATTAGCAACTTATTTGCTGCTGTAGAGCATAATTATTAAGCAATAAAGATGAATTTATTTATTTTATCTATAGAAATTATTATCATGTCAGATACTTTTGAAAGAATAAGACTTAGTTATCTTCAGCTCACTCTTCATTGCCCTTAAAGACCCTTACATAATCTATTTCAAAACTGACAGGAAATACCGTAGTATGGTCTGGAGATCCGGGCCAGTTTCCCCCAATCGCCGTATTTAAGTATAAATACATTTTTTCACTTGGAATGTTCTTTACTGTTTTGAATCTTTCCTCATCGTCGATTAACCACGTAATAGAATGTGGGGTCCACTCAATACTAAATGTATGGAAGTCTTTCGAAAAATTTGCACCTGTAAAGGCGCTAGATTCACTTTTTAAAGTTCCGTCCTTACCTAACCAATGTGAAACCATCCATACTTGATCAGGCTGGTGGCCAAGCATTTCCATAATATCTATTTCTGGAAGCCAAGTATTTTCCTTATCAGTCATCATCCAAAAGGCTGGGAATATCCCTTGACCTGCTGGGAGTTTAGCCCTCATTTCTGCTTTCCCATATAAAAAATCAAAATTTCCTTTCGTTTGGACAGCCCCAGATGTGTAATCCTTTCCTTTATATCTTTCATTTTTGCTGATTAACTTTAAAACACCATCTTCGACTTTGACGTTATTCGGGGAGTAATATTGTAGTTCATTGTTTTTTTCTGCTGACCAATCTTCAATATTCCATTTACTGGGGTCTAGGCAGTTGTTTTCAAATTCATCTTGCCAAATTAATTTCCAATTGCCTTGGCTAGCATTTGAAATACGATTATTAGATTCGCGAAACCTGTTAGCATCTTCCTCACAACCACCACCTTTATTCAATGGCAGGTTTGTTTTAATAGCGTTTTGAGTGATTGGCTCATTTTGAGATATGAGGTTTTTGGCATCTTTTGTGTTAGAAAAGAAATTTAAATAGACAAGTAGAATAATGGAAATTGATAAAAGGATAAAAAGGAATTTATTAAATATGTTCATAAATCGGCTTCTTTCTCCCAAAAAAGGTTGTATTAAAAAGATATTTAAATTTTATTAAAAACGAATTATCACTAATTTAATAAATAATAAGTTTAAGCAAGGTGTAAACAAAGGTATGTTAGTTAAGCTTGTAATATTTATGTTTTTGGTAAGAACAATATTCATTAATATGGAAATTTAATAATTGTTAGGGATAGTGGGGAATCTGCTAACTTTTTGAATCTCATTTTGAGTCGTAACGGTGAAGCGTATCACAAGTAACGCCTAGATCATTAAGCTAACGGGAAACGTTAGTTCAGCAATCCAGGAGCAGTTTGCCGCCGAGGTAGCTGCTCCTTTTGTCGTTAAGCTAAAGGGCAGGATTGCGCAACATTACTTCGTAGTTTCCGTCTAAATTATTGAGTGGATAAGGGGGTGGTTAATATTAATCGTGCTGCATTGATATTGATCTTTTTAAGTATTATTTTAGTTGGATGCGTAAGATCCACCGAGTCATTTCAGGGACAAATCGAGGACGTCAAAGCGGATAGTTTTGTCGTCAATTGTTCAGAAGGAGTGAACAAAGGAAAAAAAGGCGCCATCAATGACATCGGGTACGGGTGCCCTGTTCAATTTACAGATCAGACGACTTTTCGCGATGAAAGCGGAAAATCTTTAACGATGAACGACTTTTCGTCAGGATTAACCGTCAAAGTTGTTCTTACGAAACCAGTGAATATCAGGGGGAGTATTGAAAAGGAAAAGTCGGTCGTTCTTACCGCAAAAGAAATGGTATTGTTAACTCGCGAAGTAGTTACCTCAAAAGAGGACATTATTCACGCATTGGTTAAACAAGGTCTCACTGTAACAAATGGCGAAAGAAACCTAAAAAGCGACTTGCAAGTGACACTGAGAGGTATAGAGCCACAGGTTTATATAGTAAATGGCGAAGAATTGATACTTTATCATTTTCCTTCCGAGCACGAACAGCAGGAAGGATGGGCTGAATTCCCAGCAACAGCGGAAGGGGTAGCATATAAAAATTACAACATTGATTCATTTTTACTTTTATTCAAGTACGGGGAAGAAGTGGATACGGAAATTCCTACAAAGATACAGCATGCTGTTAATGAGCTAGCAAAGTATTAGGCGGTGCTTCGGACGTTAAATTGTTAAGCTAACAGAGTACGATAGTTAAATAAAGGAAACTAACGAGGCTACCGCGAATATGTACGGCAGCTTCGTTAAGCTAAAGGGCAGATGAACTCAATAGTTAACATTTGTATGGGGGCTTATTAATGGACGTAGAAGATCAAGCTCTGCTTTTTAACCTGTTGCACGATGGGACAATCGAAAGAATTGCCACTTTTAAACACGGTTATAAATTATCAATTGATATACCTTATTTAGCGGAGAAGTTGGACCCGACTTTCCAACATATATTCGTCGATCTTAGATATGTCGAAGTCTTCTACTTTGAAATGTCGGATTCTAGCTCAAATATATTTAAAGTCAATGAGCTTATTGATCTACAACTTGAAATTCTTGAAGCTGACCAGGAAAGTGACCGAGTAAAGGTATTTTGTCGTTCAAGCGAGAAAGACCTTGTTGGGTTTCTGATCTTTAAAACGTCACAGATTGAAATACAAGATCCTGATGGTAATACGATCGGAATTAGTAAACTCCAACGGCTATGTAGCGAGTATTGGGATATGTTAGGTAAACGCTGAAAAGCATGAGTTATTCAGCTAATGGGAGACGATAGTTAAATAAAGGAAATTAACGAGGCTGCCACGAAATTTGTATGGCAACCTCGTTAAGCTAACAGGCAGGATAGCTGAATGACTTGTAATCCTGAAATTGAGCAACAAATGCAATAAATTATTCGTTAAAGTATGACGAGGTGATATGAAATGACGAAAATGATTAGCTGCATCTTAATGTTAGTATTAGTGGTGTCCATGATATTTGCTGGGTGTTCATCAATAGAAAAAAATGCAGATACTGTGACTCAAAGTGTAGAAGCATCTGATTTTGTTCTCGAAGTAACAACGCCAACTGCTATAGATACTGGTGAAGCAATAAAAGTAAAAGGAACTCTAAAATATACTGGTGTTGAACCCATTGGAGTTTCCCATGGAGAACCAATAATTCGTTTTTTCTTTTCTGGCAGTAACGAAGAGCGTAGTTATTCGGATAAGGGATATTTAACAGAATTTAAGTCAGGACAAATAGTTGAAGTTGAAGATGAATTTATAGCAACGAAAAAAGGGAAACAAAATCTCTTTGTAAAAATTGACGGATTCAGTTCTAAGGATATCTCATTAACAATGAATCCAATTAAAATTCTTGTTAAATAATCTTAGTGATATTCAGCTAACGGGTACGATAGTTAAATAAAGGAAATCAAGGAGGCTGCCACGCAATTTTATGGCAGCCTCGTTACGCTAAAGGGCAGTATAGTGCAATCCCTAACGATAAAAAATTACAATTCTTGAGGTGACTGGGTTGAATAATGATATAGAAAAATTGATTGCTTTTATTTTTGATGCACATGCAAGAGACGACGAAATTGACGACGCTGTTTTGGATCTATCTAAATCTGATGATGACCATGTGATACATACTCTGTTGAAAGTCGCTAATGATCCTAAATTTGATGAGATGATTAGAGCTAGTGCAGGGGAATCCTGAAATCTGGATTAGAAAAAATATAGTCGATTATCAACAATTAGGGAGTCTGACAGGGATCGCTTTGAATGAAGCACTGGCTTTGATCAAGTCTAACCGAAGTGACTGGTACACGTATTTTCTGACATTAAGGGAGAATATCTAATCTGAGCAGACGATCCACGGTTGCTGTTCAACTATAGGGCAGGATAGTTTAAGATAATTGGGTTGAGGAAGTGACTCAATGGAAAGTGAAGAAAAAGAGAAATACGATTTAGTCAGGGCATTCCCACGTGAATTAATCAAAGACGTACGGCAAGTGTTGGACATTATTCCCCAGACAACACATCTTACTTTTTCTTATTCTGAGGAACTGAAGTTATCGGGGGAAACCCTAAATATTCCGTCCCGAATTTATTACGATGAACCTATTCAGTTACAAATATCGTCTCTAACGGTTGAACAACAAACCATTCTTTACACCTTGTACACACGTCACCACAACGGCTATATACGGGAAAACAATGTAAAGAATGCATTATCTAAGGTAACGGAGTGTTCATGGGTAACAGCTTATTTGATGCTCATAATTGGGGAATATGTAGAGGAGATTTTACAGGTTATCTATCAAAACCGTTCATTGCTTAACGCCGACTTCATAAAAACCTTTGTAGGTGAAAACCCCAAACTTTATCGAACAATTCAAAGTCGAGTGGTGAGTTATTGGAATTGTTATTATCGATGGAAGTATCCTAAACGTGAACAATACGTCGGGTTTCAAGTCCTGGAACATTTGAACCGTTTATTAAACTAACGGGACACGATAGTGGAGGAGTTTGCTTCAGGCAGCTCTTCATTGGGTTCATTGAAGTAACGGGCAGTTATGTTGCATTTTGTATCAATTATTACCCACCATCTGAAAGCAACTTTATAACAAAATACAGCGTCAAATACTAATAGGACGAAAACTTTCAGAACTGGTGGGATCACTTTGCGTGCAGTCAAACACATAATCCTGTGGATTACTTCTGTTACTTTATTTACACTGGCGTTCCTGGGAGTAGAGCTAATGGAAGGGTACAAAATTGGTACAAGCGAATATTACGGTTTACGAAATATTGGCTTTATTTTTGTCTCTATGATTTTCCTTTTTTCCACTGTCATCTACCCCGTTTTTCTCTGGCCACTGTCCTGGGTGGTTGGAAAGATCACAAACCCTTTTATCGGTCGCGTATTAATATTAATACTGAGTGGTATTGGAGGGTATGCGTTATTTTACAAGGCATACGATGAACGTTTTATAAGGGAATATGACTTGAACAGTATTACCGCCATCATTTTTTTCAGTATTGCTGGTATCATCTACATTCTGGTGGATTACTTTTTAGAACGCCGTGTAAATAAGGGATAATAATATTTGATGGGCTTGCTGATTGAAAGGGCGTGGATCGGTAGCCCTTTGTTGCGCTAACGGGCAGTTTAACACAACATAGTTGACCGAGAAAGCATAGTTTATTTAAGTTTCATAATTGATTAAGGAGTGTTCTGGATTTCAACTGACTTTACTTTTATCTTCTCAGTAATCCAAGCATCA
>NZ_JBMWAM010000031.1:0-33294 GCF_049725345.1 Paenibacillus praedii
CGAGTTAGGGAGTATATCAGCTACTACAACTCAGAAAGATACCAGTGGACATTAAAAAAGATGACCCCCGATGAATTCAGAGGTCACCTGCTTGCTGGTTGAGCTTAGGGCTCTTTGTTTTAATCGTCTACAATCTGGGTCACAGTTCATATGGGACTGAACCCCGTTTTCGAGACAAGGATCAAAACACCTTTCAAGTCTAAGCAGTCAGTCGTCGGAAATCAACCGGCGACTGGTTATTTAGTTTCGTTTGAATACGAGTTGAGTTATAGTAATGAATGTAATCTCGAACGGTCTGCACAACGATTGCAGTCGTTGTGCAGGTTAAACCTTCGAGGTAGAACGTTTCAGACTTTAGTGTGGAATGAAACGATTCGATGGGGGCATTATCAGCGGGCGTACCCTTGTGGGACATGCTCATGGTAATGCTTTTTCCTTTTACGGCCTCCTGGTAAGCCTGATACGTATAGACGCTGCCCTGATCGCTATGGAGCATTGCTCCTGGCAAAGACGGGAGTTGATTAAGCGTGTCAAGCACTAAGGTAGTATCTTGCCTATCCGCTATACTACTGGCAACAATTTCTCCACTATAGAGGTCCAAGATACACGAGAGGTACATCATCTTCCCGCCGTACGGTAAATACGTAATATCTGTAACCAGTTTTTTCAGCGGTGCGTCTGCTTGAAATTCACGCTTTAACAGATGCTCTGCAACGTATGGAGGCTGCCCTGTAGGTCTCCTTTTCTTGACTTTCACACGGCATTGCAGCTGCTCACGTTGCATAATTCTCTGCACACGTTTGTGATTAATTGTTCGATCCTTTCGCAGTAGTGCTGTAATTTTCCGGTATCCATAGCGAAACTTATGTTGTGTACACAGTTCGCGTATCTTCTCCGTGACGGAGTCCGATTGCTCATTCGCAAGAGCGACTTTCCAACGGTAGTAGGTAGCGCGAGGAACTCCGAACCAGCTGCATGCCTGAGTAACGGTGATTTCTCCACGAACAGACTCCACCAGTTCCACTATGATCTTTGGTGATACCTCCTTTCCAACTCCTTGTACTTTTTTAGAACATCGATTTGTTGGTTCAAAAACCGAATTTCCACCTTTAACTGCTCCATCTCAGATTCATGCTCCGGTCCCTTACCGTAGGTGTATTGCTTACCTACAGGCTGCTCCAGTCGTCTCAACTCACCATTGCGATACCATTTCATCCACGTTTTCACTTGTGTCTTATTTCGTATTCCAAGCTCCTCCATGACTTCCTTCACTGAAATTCCTGCCAGTCTCATTTCAATTGCTTTCATTTTCATTTCCACCGGGTAGCTTACTCTTGTTGCCAACGCAAAAACACCTCCAAGGTTATCCCCATATCTTACGACATGGTTGAATTCTTTTGAAGGTGTTTTGATTCGTCTCACGTTATGGGGTTATTTTCTATCTCTGCTAATAGCAGGGTGTTTAATGCTGCTGCCGAGTCTAGAGAATCGAAACGATTGCTTCGCTTCTTGCTTGTCAAATTTCATCGTTTCATTCGTCATCTTCCGAATTATCATTTGATTCTTACCTGTTCGCTTTTTCATTCCCCTGTATCCATAACAAAAAAACCTCCCACATCAATTTCATGTAGAAGGTTGATTAGTTAGATATTAGAAATCATCCAGATATGTATCATCAATGCTTTGTTTTAATAGCTAGTCCCAATCCCTTATCGAATAAGGAATTATGTTATGGCGGAGAAGGTGGGATTCGAACCCACGCACGCTTTGACACGCCTAGCTGATTTCGAGTCAGCGGTAAATTGGTAAATTCGAGAAAAGCCTATTATATTAAGAATGAGTCGAAGTTACATATCCTAGATACTCTAAATTTAGTAATATAATACCATATTACTGATGAAAACTAAAGACTTAATTGATTGAAAACTTAAAATTTGAGAGTAGTTTGTGGATAAAAAACCACATGGTCAACATATGGTTTTTTTGTTTGATACTTTCCTTACCGATTAAGTATTTCAGTACAAAGTTATTTCATTAAGGATTCAATTTAGCTCTAAATAATACTCTAGTTTTCGACTATATAAAAATTTCATTCGTATGAACACATTGCCTTTTTACCTGACGCCTCTTGTGGTACAACGGTATTATAGTCAGTATGACAGACATTTACCGAATAGATAAACTCTTAGGGCTTTCAAGTTTGAACTGTCGAAATTGAAGCGGTAAATCCCTTTTTCAATTTTGGAACAAATGCTTTAAATGGTACTGGGCTACCAGTTGTAGCTTCTAAAAATTTAATATCCTGAGATTCGACTTCTTCTAGATAATCCAGAAATATGGAGATACATTGTTTTATCAATAAATAATAATGTTTTTTGTTAGCTACTCCTCTTATCAATGGCTGATAAACCTTGAAAATTTCCTGTGCATGCGTCTCTATTCTAATAGGAGTATCAATCATTACATTTTGAAGATAGCGCCAATCAAAAATCAAAGAATTAAGATAGTATTTCCCAACCTCAGTGATAATTACTGATTGAGTTCCGTTAAATTCTCGTCTACTTCCAACATTTGAACTAATTAAAAACTCATTCATCAATGGCAATAAAACATTCACAAGCTTGGATTTATCCGTAAAAAACATAGAGAATTTTTCCAAAAGTTCATCAATTTCAACATAACCCTTTGTACCAAAGTTAAACGCTCTCTTATCTAAGTACTCTAGAATATATATCGAAGTGAAATGTGAATAAAATCCATCATTGTTATAGACAAACAAATTTTTAATATCAGAAGTATCACTTTGATAGAAGCGATCGTTTCCTTTTGTGACACTTTCAAAAAAATCATCATAGCTAACATAAGAATTAGCACTTACATGTTCAACCAGTCTAACTAATTCATTAATCTTAGATCTATCAGATTTTATAAATGTTCTGAACATCGCCAATAGTCTACGCATGTTGCCACCTGACATATCACTTAAAAAGCTCTGAACATTTCTCTCTTTTTCAATTGTGTTTTTAATCACTGTGACAAACTTATTCAATGGTATTTTAATAGTCTTTTGATCTTTCTGATAAATAACTTCGTTTTGAGGATGATTATTAAAAGCATCAAGCCTTTTACTTAACAGGTCTTTTACACTCGGTGCCTCAATACGATATTCATTGACTACAATCGCATCAAAAGGTGGTTTATTTTTAATCATGTAGTAACTTTCCATACGCATTGCAGTTATTACAGTGCTTTTGTAAGAAAGAGCACGATTGTGAGAGATTAGTAACAGTTCCTTTTGTTCTTCGAACGGTTTTTGATCAATATTATCAAATACAAAACATATATGCTTATCAATCGATTTAAGATACTGTATTGTTTTTGAAATTCTTTGTTCAATGTTCTTTCTTAGCTCTTTAAGTAGTTCCGAAATTTCTTTGTCAACGAAATCGGCATTAGCCTGTAAACTTGGTGCGAAACCTTTAATATGTTGTGATATTTCATTCTCATAAATTTTGTTTAATGTATCATATTCATTAAGATGTAGATCATCATACACTTTTGATTTATCTTCAAATAATAACTCATTAACTTTTTCTGTTATCCAATCATTAAGCTTTTCTGTGGGTCCATTATATCGAAGATTATTAATTCGAATCCAAATGATTTTTTTTCTAGTAGCTTCATCTAAATCATAGTGATAAAAGTGAGTGAGAAAAGTTGATTTACCCGCACCTACATCACCCAACAGTACATAAACTGCACCTGGATTAGTTTCTAGATCAAGCTTATATTGTTTTTCAAAGTTTCCGAAATCACCATAAATATCTTTTTTTGTTAATTGTTTAATACTACTTACTGGATCAGCAAGAATCCTATTTTTCAATGTTCCAGCAAACTCACTATATATCCCACTTGGGTCGCAATAACACTGTTTAAGCAACCTGACTTGGTCTTCATCTGAAATATCATCAAAATACATATTTAACAATGAATTTAGTGCTAATTCAAGATTAGTAGTAGCAAAAGGATATCTGTCTTTTTCTTTTATTAAATTATATAATTTAATATTTAGTGTTGGGGGCTGCCTAATTTCGTCAGGTGCTTTGATGATATCATCTATTATTCCATCACCATTATTAAATGGGTTTAGGATGTCATAAAAGAGTTGAAAATTTGCATCAACATCATCAAAGCTTCTGAAAACAATAATATCCTTATCCTGTGCTGGCATAGGCCTTCTAATAATAATATATTGATGACCATTCGTAAGAACACAAAAAGGTGTCCCAATTTTCATCATGTATTTTTTAACTTGATCAATTACAGTTTTGTTCTGTACATATACTGTTCCTTTTCCTGAATACACCCGCTTCGATCCGGTTGTTGGTAATTTAAAATAATTACCAAATCGTTTTGCTTCAATTAGATATGTGTTTATATCACTTTTTAGCAAATAATCAGCATAAAGTGTTTTGTGACTATTGTCTTCTGCCAAATCGCCTATATTTAGTTCATTATGTATGACTGCCTTATCCCAACCTAACACTTCAATAAACATTGTATCAATCAATCTTAATCGTGTATCGGATTCATTCAGCTCTTTTTGTGTTAATGCACTCGATATATGCTTTAATGCTAAAAACTTATCATACGATTTATCAATATCCGTCACATTATATCCCCCAAAAAATAAAAATAACCCGCACTTGAATTATACAAGTACGAGTCATAATTTTACAACAATTTTTCAATTTTTAACATTTCCCAAGCATTGTTAAAATTGACCTGGTCTGTTAACTTTGGTTTTTCTTTAATTAATTTATTATACACTTGTTGCTTATTAGTATTAGTATCATTCTTAATGAAATGAATGGAAGCTAACAACTCAAGCCAAATTGATAAAGAAGTACCTGTTGGTTGATTGTCTATCAATCTTTTCAAAGGAGTAAGCTTATTTGATGCCTGTTCATTTAGTTGAAATTGTTCTTCAGAACTTAGTATATTTTTCAAATTACTTTTTATACTGAACAATATTGAAGTATAGGCTGGTGAATATGGACCTCTAATATACCATGAAAAGTTATACTCATTAAAGGGCATACCTAACTGTTTAGCAAAGTACCCAACCTTTTGCCATATTATTCTGTTATCCATATTGTCTGTGGACGGATTTTCTCCGGTTACATGGCGATAAACTAAGTAGGGTACTAACTGCTCCACAGCAACTTGTTTCTGCGTAGTGGTTGCTGACATAATAGGTCTTCCCTTCAATTTTCTAACTTTTTATAGAAAATGAAAATTGATTCTCATTGATTCTCATTCAAGAGGTAATGTGTAATGCTGTATATGTTATTATGCCTAAGTAAACAAAACTTATGCATCTGAACCAATATACTATATGCTTAATATTGAATTAGGTTCCTGAATAGGCAGTTAGAAATTCTAACATACGGTATATTGTGTGTCAAGATTCATCTATAGCCATTATATTACACAATAGCTTTGATAAAGTAAACTGGAAATTGTCTCGTTAATTTTAGCGATATTGTGAATTTTTAAGCTGTACTGAATGTATTGGGTGCAACCTGTTTTTTCTGTACTGTACTTTATTCCTCAATATTATTGAGAACCCTTCTTTAAAAGAACTAAAAAGTAAAAAAAATTAGACTGTTGTTCCAAACATTGAATCAATAGCTTTTTTAAGATCTAATTGAGATGGTTCTACATAGCGTTGTGTTGTTTGAATTGATTCATGACCGGCCAGTCTTGCGACATTTTGAATTGGTACACCCGAGTTAATAAGATTTTTGCAGAATGTATGTCTTAATGAATGACATGAAGGCTGTCCACTCAGCCTACATTGCAGGGGGAACAGGACTGCATAGAAACACCGTTGAAAACTATATCAAATCGTTGGAAGAAATAGGACTTATTAAAGTAATTCGAGGTGATTCCATTCACAATGGAGAGTATGGAGAGTTCAAGAGAGAGATAAACAACTATCGTATTAACCATGATTTTAATGCATTCACATACTACTACAACACTAGGACATTCACCAATGAAGGCAAATTCGAACAGAGCCGAGTTGAGCCGAAACAAGTACTCAAGGTTGTGTCGAACAAGTCATTCTTTGAGATGAGTGATGACTTGAGTTGGTTGTATGATTAGGTATGCTGTATGTGGTGAATATAAACAATTATCATTTCTTTGTTGGGATAAGAATAAATCAAACCCTATATATTATAATATTGCTTATATTCTCCACATTTAGAGTACCTAATGGTTTTCTCTTGCTCGCGGCGCGTTGCCGACAACTTTGAAAATGTACATCCTTAGCTTAATAGTCTTACTTTCTCTTCACTATTCTCTGCAATGGGCTAAACTGCATATATTGTCACTTAACATCCTCATCGTTGATCTGCACATACTTCCTCGTTGTCGAGATGTCGGAATGTCCCAAGATTCTCATAAGCGTAAAAATGTCCATTCCGTTCAGTGCCGCCATCTTTGCAAAGTTATGCCTCAACACATGAGGGCTTACCCTTTTTTTGATTCCTGCCTATTGTGCATACTTTTGAAATGCCTTTTGTATCGTCTTCTTATTGACCGCTTCACCATAGTTCGTTGTAAAAACATATGATGAATCAAAATACGCTTTTGTTTCCGTCATTAACTGCATAAGTAACTTTATGGTCTCACTCGATAAAGGAAGAATGCGGGTCTTTCTATTTTTATTCTTTACTGCTGGCAATACAATCTGACGAGCCTTAAAATCTACATCCCTTTCCTCTAATGAACACACTTCGTTGAGCCTCATTCCTGAATCAATCATTAGAACCATAATGACATAATCACGGAATTGAGAATAATATTTTTGGTTCGGAGATGCCAGCAACATTTTTAATTCATCATCTGTTAGAGGCTGTACAGTATCTTCGTCAACACGCATCAATGACAAGTTTTCAGCAGGGTTGATATTTATCCCCCCCTCTAATTGAAGCGTTGCAAAGAATGTTTTTAAAACACGGATTCTAACATTCACGCTTGCTGGAGATATTCCAATTCTTCCTTTATCAAACTCACTTTTGTATGGGTGATGTTCGTAATATTGTTTTTCATTTGAACACCATAAGACATATTCACGAAGCATCTTTACTGTTATATCAGTAACATTAATATCATCCTATGATTTCAATAACCACTCTGAAAAGTAACGCATGTTGATTTCATACCCTTTTAAAGTGCGCTCCTTCAGATTACATGCCCTTTTCACGCCCATAAACAACTCTACAGCATCCTCAATTGTGTAATCAGGTAAAGGTCTCATGAGCCTCTGTAAAGCGTTCTCGAACTGTCCTACGCCCTGTGCGCTTGTCTGTCTTCATTACACCACCCCAACAACTAAAAGGCTTCGACTTATTGCTTTTTTGTATGCCATTAAACGCTGGATTCGAATGCTGTTGGGCTTTCTTTTTTGCACTAATATACTTGAGTTCTGCGCGGCTTTTATAACATAGTACCGGATACGGTCAAGTTCATTCTTTAGCTGCTTAGCCATAATAAAAAAACCTCCCTAATCGTGTTTGGATACACTTTAGAAAGGTTCATATTAGTCATGGTATGTAACACTCATTCATTAATAAGCATAGCTGATTCCCTATTTTCAACCTAGCTAATCGCTTATTTCTAAGCCTGAATCAGTTAGGTAATTTCCTGCCCGAAATTTATCTTCAAGAGAAATAAAAAAACGGCTCTGGTCTAGAACCGCTTGAAGTTAATATAATGGCGGAGAAGGTGGGATTCGAACCCACGCACGCTTTGACACGCCTAGCTGATTTCGAGTCAGCCCCCTTGGGCCTCTTGGGTACCTCTCCGCATGTAATAAATAATATATCACAAAGTTGTTAACTATGCAATCATAATTTTTCTGTACTTTAGGCCTCCGTGAAACCCTCTTCCGTTGCTTTAGAGCGCAATACCTTCTTCATGTTCTTTTCGAATTTTGCTCTCGGAATAAGCACGCTGTGCTTACACCCTACACATTTAATGCGTATATCCA
This sequence comes from Paenibacillus praedii, assembly GCF_049725345.1. Classification (NCBI taxonomy): domain Bacteria; kingdom Bacillati; phylum Bacillota; class Bacilli; order Caryophanales; family Paenibacillaceae; genus Paenibacillus; species Paenibacillus praedii. The sequence continues at coordinate 8,063 of NZ_JBMWAM010000031.1, forward strand.
TGCCCATTCGTATAACTTCCATCTCATTTGAGCCGCATGGATGCTGCTTCTTCATTTGAACAATATCACCTAGCTCAAATTGTTTACGCTCCATCTTTCTCGCCTCCCTTTTCATTGCGATGATACGTAACCATTCGTGGATACGGAATTTCAATTCCTTTCCCATCCAATGCTTTTTTGATTTCCATATTTAATTTACGCACAATCGCTGCATTAGCATTTGGCAAGCATTCGGCAATGACTCTTATCGATACGCCTGTCGTCGCGATGGTTTGAATGCCCAGAACCTCAGGCACTTTCACAAGATTTTCATCCTGTATACCAAGCATTGTGTAACGAATCACATCAAGCGCCCGATCCACTTCTTCCTCATATGCGATCGAAATATCCACCACTGCCAATGAATTATTGATTGAATAGTTAGTGACCTCATTGATCATGCCATTCGGGAGAATATGTACTTCCCCAGTCCAGCTTTGAATTCTTGTGGTACGAAGCCCAATCACCTCCACTGTCCCTTTAAATTGCCCCGTCTGAATGACATCTCCGACCGCAAACTGATCCTCCAGCACAATAAAAAATCCCGTTATAATATCCTTCACCAAACTTTGAGCACCAAAGCCAATAGCTAATCCTAATACCCCCGCTCCTGCGAGCAGCGGTCCCAAATTTACGCCAAACTCAGACAATATAAGCATAGCCGAAATAAAATTAATAACATATGAGGCTACATTTTTGAGCAGCTTCCCAACGGTTCTCATTCGCCTCACATGATTAAGCAATCGCTTACTCTCACGTTCAATCACGACACGATCAATCGTCTTATGAATCACCCACACAACAACACGGCTAATAATCAATATCACAAAGACACGAAGCGCTGCATTCCCGAAATTTTCTAACAGGTTGTTTTTTCCTAACCACCCTGCCGCTTCATGATACATTTCTTGAAAAGACAGATGTACTCCTCCTTTACCTATCCTTAGCCCTTTGCGCTATAGATCAATTTGCTCGTATCCGATTATGGCTGACTTAAATATACCTCTAATTTCTACACTTTCTTGGACGATAACTTCCTTCACCTTCAATAAGTGTTCATCCGGAAAATCAATGGAAAGCGCACAGCCTGCTGTTATTTCCTTTGGCGTAGGGCAAATATCAATTTCAATCTCAGCGTACTCCAGCAGCATCTCCGCGCGCAAAGCCTGCTGTGTTGAATCAAATGCGATTAGCATGAGTATGTCCTCCATCAAAGCTTGCGCTCCATGCGCAGTTTACATGCTTATTCTTAATCATAAAACTAAGCTACGTATAAAATGGTTAGCTCATCCATATACTAGTAGCATACGAGTATTATCGGAGGGATTCTATGAAGCTTCCATTTATGAAAGATACACCTTTAAAGGTGCCTTATACGACCGCTAATGTTCTTGGGATACTGATCAATCGGTTGACTGCAATGCTCGAGGATATGTCCGGCAATCGTCCTATCGTTGTTGTATGCGTTGGCACCGATCGTTCTACTGGCGATGCTCTCGGCCCTATAATTGGAACATCATTGTCCAAATACCGGAGTCCTCATTTTACATTGTTCGGTACATTAGAAGAGCCTGTTCATGCCATGAATCTTGATGACACCTTGCTGGAGATTAACCGTCGCTTTCATAAACCATTTGTTATTGGAATTGATGCCTGTCTTGGTCAGGTCTCAAGCGTTGGCTGCATTCAAGTAGGTACAGGCCCTGTGCGTCCCGGAGCTGGCGTCAATAAAGAACTGCCGCCGGTTGGCGATATCCATCTAACGGGTATCGTAAATGTCGGCGGCTTTATGGAATACTTTGTATTACAAAACACCAGGCTTCATCTTGTCATGAAAATGGCCGATATCATTTCTTTGAGCTTATTCACCGCGATTGCCAACTTCGTTCATGCAAGCAGCGCAAGAGATGAAGCAGCGGCTGCGGATCATAGCTGAATGTTAGACATACATGAAATCCAGTTCACTCATTTTGCTTCTGAAACAGCTTTTTTCTCTTCTGGGGTTAGTGGGTAAGCAGACTCGCCTTTGGTAAGCGGCTTTGCATACACATACGTATTTTCACGACTATGAATACCGGAGAAGACTGCTCCATCCTTCTCCTCGCTCACAATAGCTATAGAGAAGCTAAGATCGCTGCCCTGCTCTGCAAAAGCATTATAGCGATGAATGCCGATTTTTCCTTTTTGCTGTGAAAGCACGCTCTGGACATGATCAACCTTCGCTTGCAGCTGCTGCGTGAATTGCTGTTGCTCAGTTAATTTTTCCTTTAATTCAACAATTACATTTTCAATGTTATTTACACCTGTATTTCCCATGACCGCTGTATATAGCTTTCTAAGCTTTTTCAGTCGTCTGCCCACAACGCCAATCCAAATCATTAAAACGATAACAAACAAAGCTAAAACAATTGTTACTGCATTCATAGGATTTGTTGTCCAATCTTCCATCGCTGTTACTCCGCCCCCATTATAATGCTATAGCCCATACTGCTGTGTTATTTCTTTGATAGCTTCCGCTAATGCATCAACATCTCCTTCTGTTGAAAAAATGCCCACACTCGCACGTATTGCCCCCGTAGTTTCAGTTCCCGCACATGAATGCGCAAGCGGTGTGCAATGGAATCCCGCGCGAACAGCGATCCGATAATGCTGATCGAGAATAAAAGAAAGCTCTGAAGGATCAATCCCTTCCACATTGAAAGCAACGATGCCCGTTCTTGCTTCTCCAGCTTTTGGGCCAAGCAGCTTTACTCCCTTTATCGGCTCTAGGCCAAGCATAAGTCTTTGTGCTAAGTCCCATTCTTTAGTATGGATTTTCTGCACGGTCTCATTCAAGACATACTGCACACCTGCCTTAAGACCCGCTAGGCCTGGTGTGTTCTGCGTACCTGCTTCATAACGGTCAGGCCTCACACTAGGCTGCTCACGAGCCTCGGATTGACTCCCTGTCCCACCGTGCAGCAATGGCTCTAGATCCAGCTCTGGATCAATATATAGCCCTCCTGTGCCCTGTGGTCCCAACAACCCTTTATGGCCCGGAAACGCCAGCATATGTATCCCCATCGACCTAACATCAATCGGAATAATGCCTGCGCTTTGCGCTGCATCGACCAGCAGCTTAATACCATGTTTATGAGTGATTTCAGCAATATCAGCGATCGGCATAATCGTCCCAAGCAAGTTAGAGCTATGGTTTACGACTGCTAATGTCGTGTTGCACCTTATAGCTGCTGCAACATCTTTTACATTTAATGACCCCTGTTCATCCGCTTCTATATAGGTAACCTCGATACCCATTTTTTGTTCTAAGTAATACAACGGACGTCTAACTGAATTATGCTCAACCGAAGTAGCAATGACATGATCTCCAGGCTTCAACCATCCTTTAATAGCCATGTTCAATGCCATTGTCGTATTAGATGTAAATGCGATATCATTCGGATTTTTTATATTGAAAAGTTTACTTAGCTGCTTTCTCGTATCGAATAGAATTCGACTTGCACGAACAGCCATTGCATGGCTGCCTCGCCCTGGATTTGCCGCATCATTTAGCATTGCAGACATAACTGCCTCCGTAACTGCCACCGGTTTAGGCCAGGATGTTGCTGCATGATCTAAATATATGACTGCTTGTTCGCTACTCGCCAACTTCCCCACACCTTCCGTAATCACTTACCGACAGCAAAGGCACACCTTAGTTTAATCTTTCAAAAGCAAGATTACAACTCAGGTATGCCATTGTATACACTCACTTTTCAATCCGTTAGCTTCGTTTTTCTAACCCATATATTGGAGAAGCTCAAGCAGTCTCTCCAGATCCTGTTTGCTGTAATACTGCAACTCAATCTTACCTTTATCCTTCTGCTGTTTAATTTTCACTGTCGTTTTGAATTTCTCACGCAATGACTCCTCGAGATCATCAATATATGGATCTCGATTTTTTTGTTTCAGCTTCACCTTGTCTTCAGGCTGCTTGGAGTCGAGCTTTTGAATAGCCTCTTCCAGCTCGCGTACACTCCATTCCATTGAAATCACAAGATCTGCCAGTTCCTTCTGAACCTTTTCATCTTTAATCCCAACCAAAGCGCGTGCATGCCCCATCGAAATTGTTCCACGTGAAACATTTTCTTTAATTTCTGCAGGCAGCGAAAGCAACCTAACAAAGTTGGCAATATGTGAACGCGACTTACCAACCTTCATCGATAGCTCTTCCTGCGTCAATTTAAATTTATCAATAAGCGCTTGATAAGCAATGGCAACTTCAATTGCATTCAAATCCTCACGTTGGAGATTTTCAATTAGTGCAATCTCCATGACTTGCTGATCAGAGAATGATCTTACAACTGCTGGAATCGTTGCATTGCCGCAATACTGGCATGCTCGAAACCGTCTCTCTCCCGCAATGATTTCATAACCCTTTAATACCGTACGAACGATAATTGGTTGAATGACACCATGCTGCTTTATCGATTCCGCAAGCTCTTTGATGGAATCTTCATCAAATGTTTTTCTAGGCTGATATGGATTGGGTCTAAGTTGTGATAACGAAATCTCAATAACCTTATCATCATCATTTACAGAAAGCGATGGAATAAGCGCATCCAGCCCTCTACCTAGCCGCTTGCTCATACATGATCACTTCCTTTGCGAGTTCAAGATAAACTTCTGCACCCTTAGATCGTGGATCGTATGTGATAATAGCTTGTCCATGAGACGGTGCTTCACTTAAGCGAACGTTTCGCGGAATAATAGTCTGATACACCTTTTGTTGGAAATATTTTTTAACTTCTTCAATAACTTGTATGCCTAAGTTCGTTCTTGCATCAAGCATCGTTAATAGCACACCTTCGATTTGCAGCGATGTATTCAGATGCTTCTGAACCAGTCGAACTGTATTTAACAGTTGACTTAATCCTTCCAGCGCATAATATTCACACTGTATCGGTATAAGTACAGAATCTGCAGCAGTTAATGAGTTGATTGTCAGAATGCCAAGTGATGGCGGACAATCAATTAGAACATAGTCAAAATCATCCTTAACCATATGCAACGATTTTTTCAAACGCAACTCCCGCGAAATCGTAGGCACTAGCTCAATCTCGGCACCTGCTAATTGAATCGTTGCAGGAATGATTTTCAGTCCTGGCACACTCGTCTCAAACATGGCATCCTTGGGATGCACTTCATTAATAAGCACATCATAAATGCAATTCGTTACATCACCTTTATTAATACCAAGTCCGCTCGTCGTATTCCCCTGGGGATCAATATCTACAAGCAGAACCTTTTTCCCTAACGATGCCAGACATGCAGCTAAATTAACAGATGTTGTCGTCTTACCGACTCCACCCTTTTGATTAGCGATAGCAATAATTTTAGACAACCAAACTCACCTCTATGTGTACAGCTTTAATATGCTACCTTGCATGATACGACAAGCAATAACGGAAAATGCCCGTTTTGCGGTTATATATAAGTCTAGTATATCGTAAAACTATACTCTCTTATATTTTAAATATTTTTTAAATAACAAACAAATTAGCTATAAATGGCATCGCCGCCCTTAATAAGGGCGGCATTTATTTCAAATAATCTCAAATATATAAACCATCCAATCCATAATTACAGATTAACGTTTAGGTATTTGAATAATAATTTCATAATGATCTTCATAGTCCTTCTCATTGGTCTTAATCTCAAGTCCTGAGCCAGATACCATTTCAATTGACTGACGAATCGTATTAAGCGCTAATCGGACATCCTTAGTAAAAGAGATTCGTTTCGCTTTCTTTTGTTTCGTCGCTTCTTTGAGAAAAGCAATTCGAACTTCTGTCTGTTTGACATTCAGATCTTTTGTAACAATTTCATCTAACACCTTCAATTGCAATTCTTCATTATCTAATGATAATAAAGCACGAGCATGACGCTCTGTAATTTTTCTTTCCATTAATGCTAGCTTTATCGTTTCATTTAACATTAACAATCGCAACTTGTTGGCAATTGTGGATTGGCTTTTGCCAAGGCGTTGTGCCAAACTTTCTTGCGTTAATTGGTGCAGTTCAATAAGCTTTTGGTAGGCGAATGCCTCTTCAATAGCTGTAAGGCCTTCTCGTTGAAGATTTTCAATTAGCGCAATGGATGCCGTTTGAGAGTCATTAAATTCACGAATAATAGCAGGAATTGTATCATATCCGAGCTTAGTAACCGCGCGCCATCTACGTTCGCCTGCAATAATCTCATATCTGCCGTTGCGAACACGAACGACGATAGGTTGAATAACTCCATGCGTTTTTATCGTTTGACATAGCTCATCAATTCGATCGTCATCAAATATGGTACGCGGTTGAAAAGGACTTGCGTCGATTTCCTGTATCGGTATTTGTCGAACCTCATCCAGCTGAGTACGTTGGTCAGACAAGCCGAACAAACGAGAAAATTGTTCTTTCATATCGATAATTACCACCCGATCATGTGATGAACCTTGCATTCAGCTAAAATTATGAAATCGTTGTTTGATAAATGACAATGATGTTTATACGATTTTCAATTCAATAATACGTATCGTCTCATAAGTGAAGGCATACGTATTACAAATTAGTAATAGCTTCAAGGTTTTAACAATAAGCATGCTACTGCATGAGAGTGAATCTACAGCTCATAGATATCATAAAACAAAGATTTCGTGTTCGCGCATATCCATCACAATAGTTATTTAGGAATAAAAGGATATACCTTCAATAAGCGTAATCCATATATGTATTCTAACATAATGAACCATTGTAAAACGAATAATAGATTGGTCATTTCATTTATCTAACAACTGTTGTCCAGATCATTCATCTACTATTAATAATTCGACTTCCTTAAAACGATCTCCTGCTTGACTGTTCATTTGAACACATAATTGTTGCATTTTTATCGTTGTAAATGTTTCACGTGGAACACTAACGGAATTCACATTAATGGTTGTTTAAGAGGCATTCCCGCTTTTCTAGGATACTTGCGTGGTGTGGTATCCGTTTTTTCTATCACGATAATATGACGCTCTGATTGCTCATTTGGGAGCGATAGCTCATGCTGCGTTTTAACTCTTCCTTTTAACTCTTGTAAACTAAACTTCGCTTCACCGAGCTCTTCATCTGATTTAGACCCTTTCATCGCTGCGAACAAGCCGCCCTTTCTGACAAAAGGCAAACAAAACTCATTCAAAACATTCAAACGAGCAACTGCACGAGCAGTTACTAAATCATAATGGTCTCGATGCGCAGGTAATTGTGCGATGTCTTCTGCACGTCCATGTAAGCAAATGACATCACTTAATCCAAGCTGCTGTGAAAGATGAGAAAGAAACTGAATTCGCTTGTTTAAAGAATCTACAATCATAACGGAAACATGAGGAAAACAGATTTTCAAAGGAATACTTGGAAACCCCGCGCCGGAACCTATATCCGCGAGCGTATGGACCTGATTCATATTCACAAAAAAAGATAGAGAAACCGAGTCGAAAAAGTGTTTTTCATAAACAGCGTCTCTCTCTGTTATTCCAGTTAGGTTCATTTTCTCATTCCACTCAACCAACAAACGAAAATATTGCTCAAACTGTTCAAGTTGAATGGGAGAGAGTGTAATCCCTCTCTCCTCCATCCGCTTAGTAAACCATTGTTGCGTTGTATCCATTACGAGCTCCTCGCAGCAGTGACTCGATTATAATGTTCCAAATAAACGAGTAGAATGGATATATCTGCAGGCGTTACACCTGCAACACGAGAAGCTTGACCTATAGAAAGCGGTCTAATTAATGACAGCTTCTGCTTTGCTTCCGATGCCAAACTATGGACTTCATTATAATCGATATCATCGGGAATCCGCTTTTTCTCCATTTTGTTTAACCGTGCAACCTGTACTAACTGCTTTTCTATATATCCCTCATATTTAATTTGAATTTCAACCTGTTCCTTCATTTCATCGCTCATTTCTGGAACCGAAGGCACAACGGATTCAAGCATCGCATACGTGACTTCAGGACGGCGCAACAATGACAATGCATCTGTTCCGTTTGTCATTGGAGCGGTACCCGCCGCAATCAGCATTTCATTTACCTGATCAGGCTTCACTTTTATGCCTTGCAGACGTTCAATATCTAATTGAACCAGTTCTCTTTTACGCAAAAACTTATTATGGCGTTCCTCTGAAATCAATCCAATTTCAAAGCCAATAGGAGTTAACCGTAAATCTGCATTATCATGGCGGAGAAGCAAACGATATTCCGCGCGTGAAGTGAGCAAACGATAAGGATCATTGGTTCCTTTAGTGACAAGGTCATCGATCATAACACCAATATACCCTTCGGATCGCCCAATAATGATAGGGTCTTTACCTTGAACCTTGCGTGCAGCATTTATACCGGCCATAATTCCTTGACCAGCGGCTTCCTCGTAACCAGAGGTTCCATTGATTTGTCCAGCTGTGAACAATCCATCAATCACCTTTGTTTCCAAGGATGGCCACAGCTGCGTAGGAACGACAGCATCATACTCAATCGCATAGCCATTACGCATCATCTCAACTTTTTCCAAACCTGGAATAGATCGCAATATTCCTAATTGGACATCCTCAGGCATACTCGTCGATAGACCTTGAACATAATATTCAGACGTATTCTTGCCTTCGGGCTCAAGGAAAATCTGATGCTTCGGTTTATCGGCAAATCGCACAATTTTATCCTCTATTGAAGGACAATATCGCGGCCCTGTGCCTTCAATCGCACCTGAAAACATCGGTGCACGGTGCAAATTATCATTAATAATTTTGTGCGTTGCTTCAGATGTATAAGTAAGCCAGCAAGGAAGCTGTTCGTTGCTGGATGACTCCGTCTCGTGCGAGAAAAACTTAGGATTGTCGTCGCCTGGCTGAATTTCTGTTTTTGAAAAATCGATCGTATCCTTGTGTACGCGCGGAGGCGTGCCCGTCTTGAAACGAACAAGCTCGAGACCGTGCTCCTTCAAGCTCGCCGACAGCCTTACGGAAGGCTGTTGATTGTTTGGACCGCTCTCATACATGAGCTCACCCATTATAATTTTCCCCCGCAGATAGGTGCCCGTTGTAACAACAGTGGTGCGCGCGCGATATTCGGCGCCTGTTTTGGTGATAATACCTAGACACTTGCCGTCCTCAACAATAAGCTCCTCTGCCATCCCTTGACGCAGCGTAAGATGCGGTGTCTCCTCGATCGTTTTCTTCATCACATGCTGATAATCGAATTTATCTGCTTGTGCACGCAGCGCATGCACAGCCGGACCTTTACCCGTATTAAGCATCCTCATTTGGATAAACGTTTTATCGATATTTCGGCCCATTTCGCCGCCCAAAGCATCAATTTCCCGAACGACATGACCTTTGGCAGGTCCGCCTATCGATGGATTACATGGCATAAATGCAACCATATCCAAATTAATGGTGAGCAGCAGCGTCTCGCAGCCCATACGCGCAGCAGCCAGTGCCGCCTCACAGCCAGCATGTCCCGCTCCAATGACAATAACGTCATATTCTCCTGCTACATATCTCATTGTACTTCACCTTCACTTTCTTCTATTTCCCTAAACAAAATTGAGAAAAAATTTGATCAATCAACGAATCCCCTGCTTCATCGCCAAGTATCTCCCCAAGCGATTCCCATGCAGACCGTGCATCGATTTGAATGACATCGATCGGAATTCCTATATTCGACGCTTCAATCGCATCAACAAGCGACTGCTTCGCACGCTTCAACAAAGAAATATGCCGAACATTGCTTACATATGTCAAATCATTCGATTCCAGCTGTCCCTCAAAAAACATTTCACTTATTGCCTTTTCCAGACGATCAAGACCATCCTCCTGCAGCACCGACATTTGAACGATCAAAGCTTGCGGGAGGGCTTCCTCCACCACCTCAAATTCTAATTGATGCGGCAAGTCAGTCTTATTTATAACAATTATTACCGGACGATCCTTCAATTGTACCAACAACTCGCGATCCTCTATCTGCAGCTTCTCATTATAATTCAGTACGAGCAGAATCAAATCCGCTTCCTCAAGCGCATTTTTCGAACGCTCTACACCAATACGTTCTACAACATCATTCGTTTCCCGAATACCGGCCGTATCCAGCAAGCGAAGCGGAATGCCGTTAAGGGCAACGAATTGCTCGATCACGTCACGCGTCGTGCCTGGGATATCCGTCACGATCGCTTTGTTTTCCTGGGTCAGCACATTCATGAGCGAAGACTTTCCAACGTTCGGACGGCCCACTATAGCCGTCACAATACCTTCACGTAATATTTTGCCTTCATTCGCCGTTTTTAACAAACGATCTATTTCATCGATAGCAATGCCGCATTGATCACGGATATATGCACTCGTCATTTCCTCTACGTCATGTTCTGGATAATCAATGTTTACTTCAATATGCGCTAGCAGCTCAATCACCGTCTGGCGCAGCGCCTTAATTCTTTTGGACAACATTCCCTCTGCCTGCTTGCGGGCAACCGTGAATGCCTTATCGGATTTAGACCGAATCAAATCAATAACGGCTTCAGCCTGCATAAGATCAATGCGGCCGTTCAGGAACGCACGCTTCGTAAATTCACCTGGCTCAGCCGTTCGGAATCCTTCCAGCTGCAGAACAATATCAAGCACCTTCTTGACGGCAATCACGCCGCCATGCGCATTAATTTCTACTACATCCTCAGCGGTGAACGAGCGTGGTCCACGCATGAGTGTGACTAAGACCTCTTCCACCGGTTCGTTTGACGCCGGGTCAATAATATGACCATAGTGAACCGTATGCGATTCCGCATCCTTCAAACTTATTTTCGAACGAAAAACACGTGCAATCCCATCAATAGCATCTGGACCGCTTACTCGTATAATTGCTATGCCGCCTTCTCCGACTGCTGTCGAAATCGCTGCAATCGTATCGTATATCATCGCCTGTCAGCACCTCTCAAATGGAAAAACAGCAATGACCATTATGAGCCATTGCTGCGTAGAGCGTATAAATTCCTATATTTTTATGACGATTAATTATTGCCTTAACGCAATGACGACTCTCCGATTAGGTTCGTCGCCCTTGCTAAATGTCTTCACCCTAGGATGGTTTTGCAGCTGCGAATGAATCACCTTCCGCTCATGAGGCGACATCGGCTCCAGGACAACTTCTTTTCTGGTCCGAATGACGCGTCCTGCCAGACGTTCGGATAAATCCTCCAGCGTCTTGCGGCGGCGCTCACGAAAATCCTCTGCATCAAGCACGATACGCAAATGATTGTCCGAGTATCGATTAGCCACAATATTAACCAAGTACTGTAATGCATCCAACGTTTGTCCGCGACGTCCAATCAGCATACCCAGGTCTCCACTGCCCGATACGGCCAGCAAAGTCCCTTCTCTCGTTTGCTTTCGATCGATGTTCACTTGCAGTCCCATCGTGCCTGCAACTTCACGGAGAAAATGCTCCGCTTCCTGCATAGCATCAGGGATAAGCTCAAGCTCAACTTTCGCATCCTTTGTACCGAACAATCCAAAAAAACCTTTCGCAGGCTGCTCGAGCACAACGGTTTTAACGCGGTCTTCAGTGACTTGCAATTGTGTTAACCCATTTCGTACAGCATCTTCTATCGTTTTTCCTGATGCAACGATTTTCTTCATTTCGCAGGGGCCTCCTTACCCTTGTCAGATGAACGAACGTACAGGAAATAGTTTTGAATAATCGTATAGATGTTGCTGTACACCCAGTATAATGGAAGCGCTGCTGGGAAGGAAATCGCCATAACGAAAATAAGCACTGGGAAAATAGCAAGCATCATGCCCATGCCCGGCATCGTTTGGGTTTGCTGCTTCTGCATCATCTTCGACTGAATATAGGTCGTTGCAGCTGCAAGGATCGGAAGAATGTAATATGGATCCTTCTCGCCAAGCTGGAGCCATAGAAACGTATGCTCTCGAATATCAGGATTCCAATAAATCGCATTGTAGAGCGCAATAAATATTGGCATTTGTACAATGAGCGGCAAACAGCCGGCCATTGGATTTACCTGATGCTTTTGGAACAGCTTCATCGTCTCTTCTTGTTGCTTCTGAGGGTTATCCTTGTATTTTTTCTTAATTTCAGCCATTTCCGGCTGGAGTGCTTGCATCGCTTTGGAGCTTCGATACTGCTTCAATGTTAATGGCAGAATCAAAGTTCTTACAATAATCGTCAAAAGCAATATAGCAAGTCCGTACGAATTACCGAACCATCCGGCAAACGTATCGAGCGTTATTGCAAAATAGTAGACGACGTTCTTCTCCCAAAAGTTACCCTGCTGTAAATCCGCGGTATCCGTTGTATGATCAGTAGGCGTACACCCTGCGAGCAATCCCATGACCAGAACCAGACCTAATACCAAAAGCCATTTCCTCTTCGTCATCCAAAACAACAATAAAACTCCTCCCTGAGAGCCATTAAATCAAGCGCAATAGACAGCCTCCAGCTTTGACGGCTCAGTAAATACGCTCATATATTTTCAATCTAGACTATACCATAATTTATAGGACAAAGAAACAACGAGCCTGTCCATGCATCCGCTTTCTTCTATTGGAAGGAATATCGTATTTCGGCATACGAATCAAGACCGAATTGCCGCAGAAATAACTCTACTCCGACTGCTTCGATTTCATATGCGGTGTGCTCTTCAGCAAACCGGCTTTCTTCAGCACATGGAGAATACTTTTCTCCATTTCCTTCATCTTCATTAATGTCGCCGGTTTTCTTACGATAAGAATAAAATCCGTTTTCGGAACGATCCGGTCTGCCTGATGACGAATAATTTCCTTTATCATTCTGCGCATTCGATTACGAACAACTGCATTGCCTATTTTTTTGCTTGCTGAAACGCCTAGACGAAAGGGATCCGCAGAGGCCTGCTTCGACCAATAGACAACGAACTGACCGTTGGCAAATGATTTACCGCCACGATATATTCGGCTAAATTCCTCTCGATTACGAAGACGCAATTTTCTATGCACGACTAATGGCCACCGTTCTTTTATTCATCTATTAAGTATCACCAAAATAGTGCAGTATAAGCAGCCCCCGAATGGACTTCCGCTTAATCACACTTTAAATTTCAAAAAAAAAAAGACCACCGGACGTGGTCTTCTGCTTATGCGCTCAGTACTTTTCTTCCTCTTTGACGACGCGCTGCTAAAACTTTACGTCCATTTTTTGTGCTCATCCGTTTGCGGAATCCGTGCACTTTTGCGCGTTTGCTTACATTTGGTTTAAATGTAGGTCTCATTGATCTGCACCTCCTATACTACGTGTTCCATCAAAAAAAACGCTTTTTTTATTAAACCACGTCAGCGAACAAAAGTCAATATTCAATACGGCTGATAGTGCTGCTATAAATATTTCCGCTTCAGCCTTGTGGATAAGCGCATGAAAACCCTCACTTCCCCTAAAACTAATAACATGTTAATAATCCACAGAGCCCTAAAACGAACTTTGTCGAAATCTTAACAAGATATAAACAATATGTAGTGGTGTAGATAACTTTTATGCACAAGCAGTTGAGAATGTGGATAAAATATGCGAATTCGTTGAAATATAAGGTATCTTTTGCTATGATAATTATGTTTTCGTTGTGGATTAAGTTATTAACACCTCAATTTTATCAACAGCCTGTGGATAACATTGTGAACAAACTCATCCCCTATTTATAACTCAATGCCACCACTAGCGTCATAATGTGGATGCTTTCGTTATAATACCCTTATTTTCGACAATTTTTCGTGTACCTGCGCCCCTGGCGGCGATTTAGATAAGGAGTGACAGTCTGTGGACAGCCATACCTATGATTTATGGCAGCAAGTGTTGTCAATCATTCAGACTAAATTAAGCAAACCTAGCTTTGACACCTGGTTCAAAGCAACGAAAGCTTCTTTTGTCGATGAATCTATGCTTGAAGTGACCGCGCCGACAACATTTGCGGCCGAATGGTTGGAAGGACGCTATACAAAGCTGATTCGAACAACGCTTTATGAGTTTTTGGGCAGACAGGTTGACGTTCGATTCTCAATAGAAGAAGCAAAAAGCGCGGAGCCAGTCATGATGTTTCCTCAAAGGGTAGATCACTCGCCTGTTGTTAACGAGGAAACGCATACCCATATGCTTAACCCGAAGTATACATTCGATACCTTCGTCATTGGAGCCAACAACCGATTTGCGCATGCGGCCTCATTAGCAGTAGCTGAAGCGCCGGCCAAAGCCTATAATCCGTTGTTTTTATACGGGGGCGTTGGACTTGGAAAAACACACTTGATGCATGCGATTGGCCATTACATTATGGACCATAACCCTAATACCAAGGTGCTTTATATTTCTTCAGAGAAATTTACGAATGAATTCATCAATGCGATCCGTGATAACCGCGGTGAGAGCTTTCGTACAAAATATCGTAATATCGACGTACTGCTGATCGATGATATTCAGTTCCTTGCTGGTAAGGAGCAGACGCAGGAAGAGTTTTTCCACACCTTTAATGCGCTGCACGAGGAACGGAAGCAAATTGTAATTTCAAGTGACCGGCCTCCGAAAGAGATTCCGACGCTTGAGGACCGGTTGCGTTCACGCTTTGAATGGGGCTTAATCACGGATATCCAGCCACCTGACTTAGAGACACGGATTGCGATTCTTCGCAAAAAGGCACGAGCCGAAAACCTTGATATTCCAAACGAAGCCATGATTTATATTGCCAATCAAATCGATACGAACATACGTGAGCTGGAGGGCGCGCTTATCCGAGTGGTAGCTTACTCCTCTTTAATTAATGCGGACATAACATCGCATTTGGCTGCTGAAGCACTAAAGGATATTATTCCTTCCAGCAGGCCGAGGATGATCACCATACAGGATATTCAGACGAAGGTCGGCGAGTTCTACGGCATGCGATTAGAAGAATTTAAAGCGAGAAAACGGACTAAAGCTGTGGCTTATCCACGACAAATCGCGATGTATCTATCACGTGAGCTAACGGACTTTTCACTGCCGAAGATTGGCGAAGCGTTCGGCGGTCGCGATCATACGACAGTCATTCATGCGCATGAGAAAATATCGCAGCAGCTTAAGATAGACCAAGACCTATACAAAATTGTGCAAAACCTGACGGAAAAAATTAAAAATCATATGTGAACAACCAAGCAAGCCTATGCACACTATATGCACATGTGGATAGGCTTGCTTTATCGGCATTCCACTAGGTTATCCACATATTCAGGGTCCCTACTACTACGACTACTAAAAATCTTTAAAAAAACATCATCAAACAAGCGCAAACGCGGTTAAGTGAACCTTCGGTCACATAACCATCATTTCGCGCAGAAACGACATTTTGTCTCACGAATCCACCTATACGAACGCTAGGAGTGAAATCATGAAATTATCGATCTCAAAAAATGAATTAAACGATGCGATCCAACAAGTAGCAAAAGCAGCATCCTCACGCCCAACAATCCCAATTCTCGGTGGTATAAAGCTCGAGGTTACCCATTTAGGTGTAACGCTGACGGCAAGCGATACCGATATTTCTATACAAAGCTTTATTCCCGTGGAAAAGGATCAATTCGTTATTGCACATGTGGATAAGCCGGGAAGCGTCGTGCTGCCAGCAAAGTTTTTTGTCGAAATTATTAAAAAGCTGCCTTCCGATCAAGTCATTATCGATGTGAGCAGCAACTATCAGACGATCATTCGCTCCGGCTCTACCGAAATTCAAATGGTGGGCCTTGATCCGGAGGAATTCCCCGTGCTTCCTTCTATCGAACAAAATGAAGTTTTGCAAATGCCAGGCGATTTATTGAAAGCGATGATTCGTCAAACCGTACTAGCCGCCTCCGTAAGCGAGCAAACGCCTATTCTGACAGGTGTGTTATGGAATTTACAGGAAGGTGAGCTCAAATTCGTAGCTACGGACCGACATAGACTAGCAAGCCGTACTTCGCAGTTGGATACGGATGCCGGTTATAAATTTAGTAACGTCGTCATTTCAGCAAAAACACTTATCGAGTTGTCCAAACTGGTGCCGGATCAAAACGCGCTTGTCGATATCTTAGTTACAGACAATCAGGTCTTATTTAAGCTTGGCAACGTATTGTTCTTTACGCGTATATTGGACGGGATCTATCCCGATACTTCTAAAATTATTCCGCAAACGTTCAAAACAGAACTCGTGCTTGATACAAAAAATGTGATGGACGCGATCGACCGGGCGTACTTGATGTCCCGTGAGGAGAAAACGAACATTGTTCGTCTAATTACGCAGGAGGATAACTCTATTGAAATCTCGTCAAGCTCCACCGAACTTGGACGTGTCACAGAGCAGCTTGAAGCGAAGGATTTTAAAGGAGAGCCACTGCGCATCGCGTTTAATTCCAAATATATGCTCGATGTGCTCAAGGTTATTGACAGTGAACAGCTGTTTATTGGTTTTACTGGCGCAATGAGCCCGATCATTATTCGTCCAATGGATCATGATTACAGCATGTATGTTATTTTGCCTTACCGTACGACAGGCTAAGCACGAATTAACCGTAAAAGAAAGGAATGAGACGTTCCGATGAAGGAAATCGCCATTCAAACGGAGTATATAACGCTGGGGCAATTTTTGAAGCTGTCCGACTGTATTGCTACCGGAGGCCATGCCAAGTTTTTTCTGCAGGAAAACAAAGTACTCATAAACGGAGAAGAAGATAATCGGCGCGGCAGAAAGCTATATGCCGGTGATCAGGTAAATGTGGAAGGCTGCGGCGTTTTTAAAGTAGGCAAAGCGTAGCGCACAGAGAGGCCTGGGAGGTCAAAACGTGTTTTTAACAAGCATTCAGCTGCAAAATTATCGCAATTACAGTGAGCTTGACCTGCAAACGCCTAACCAGGTGAACGTGTTTCTAGGGCCCAATGCGCAAGGCAAAACCAATTTGCTTGAAGCGATTTTCGTGCTTGCGCTCTCGAAGTCGCACCGAACATCGAAGGACAAGGAATTGATTGGCTGGCAGGGAGAATCAGCTCGCATTGCAGGTGAAGTCGATAAGAAATACGGCAGGGTAAAGCTTGATTTATTGTTTTCCGCCCAAGGAAAAAAAGCAAAAATTAATGGACTTGAGCAGCGCAAGCTAAGCAATTTTATAGGCTCTGTTAATGTCGTCATGTTCGCGCCGGAGGATCTCGAAATCGTAAAAGGAACGCCGGGTATACGAAGAAGGTTTCTGGATATGGAAATCGGTCAAGTGCAGCCCGGTTATTTGCATACACTGCAGCAGTATGGCAAGGTTCTGCAGCAACGGAACAATTTTCTTAAAGCTTCGTACGGCAACGGAGCGAACCAGACGATGCTGGATGTGTGGAATATGCAGCTGGCAGAGCATGGTGTTAAAATTATGAAAAAAAGGAAACACTTTATACATAAATTACAAACGTTTGCCGAGCAGATCCACTCAGGTATTACGAACGGAGCTGAGCAGCTTACGATTGAGTACCGTCCTTCTTTCGATACAGACGCTCTGCAAGATGAATCTGTTTTATTTGATCAATTTATGATAAAGTTAACACAGGTGAAAGATCAGGAGATTCGCAGAGGCATTACGCTAGCGGGACCGCATCGCGACGACCTGGCGTTTTTTATCAACGGCAAGGAAGCGCAAATATTTGGATCCCAAGGGCAGCAGCGAACGACGGCCCTATCTTTAAAATTAGCGGAAATAGAGCTCATAAACGAGGAAATCGGAGAGTACCCGCTATTGCTGCTGGATGATGTATTGTCGGAGCTTGATCATAATCGTCAGACACAGCTTATTGAAACTTTTCAAAGTAAAGTACAAACCTTTATAACAACAACCGGCCTTGAAAGCGTGAATGTCACCAAGCTTCAGGATGCCGGCATCTATCATGTGCAGAATGGCAGAGTGACACGCTAAGGCACGAATAGGAAAGGCGAGTGGAGGACATGTACATCCATTTAGGCGGCGATAAAATTATTCGGGCTGCGGAGCTGGTGGCCATTTTTGATATTTCTATCGAGCAATCCTCCAAACTTTCCAAGCAATTCGTCGCGGGTGCACGCAAGCGCAAGGACGTCGAGACGATAGGCGAGGAAGAGCCGAAATCAATCGTAGTGACGAAGCAGAAAATCTATTATTCGCCTATTTCATCCTCTACGTTAAAGAAACGAGCCCATCATTTTGCAGCTAATGGGTAGTGTGATGGCGATCAGGAAGAGCAGTTTGAGAGGAGCAGTGAGCTTGCATGTCTTTGGAGCAGCATACGTATGACGAGAGTCAGATACAGGTCCTGGAAGGCTTAGAGGCGGTACGCAAACGTCCGGGGATGTATATTGGCTCCACTAGTGGCAAAGGTCTTCACCATCTCGTGTGGGAGGTAGTTGATAATAGTATTGACGAGGCTTTAGCCGGTTATTGTACAAAGATCGACATTATCGTCCATGAGAATAACAGCGTCACCGTCATTGATAACGGACGCGGTATTCCAGTAGGCGAGAACACGAAGCTGAAAAAATCGACACTAGAAGTCGTTATGACCGTTCTGCATGCCGGCGGAAAGTTCGGTGGCGAAGGTTATAAGGTATCAGGCGGTTTGCACGGGGTTGGCGTATCGGTCGTAAACGCGCTGTCTGAGCTTGTCATTGTTCAAGTGAAACGCGAAGGCCACATTTACCAGCAGGAATACCGCAAAGGCGCTCCGCAATACGATATTAAGATTATCGGAGACACGGAAGAGACGGGTACGCAGGTAACATTCACACCGGACCCTGAAATTTTCACAGAAACAACCGTATTTGATTATGAGACGCTGCAATCGCGCGTTCGCGAGCTGGCGTTTTTAAATAAAGGAATCGAGATTATGCTAAGCGATGAGCGGACTGGCGTGTCCAATTCGTTCAAATATGAAGGCGGTATTAACGAGTTTGTCAAATATTTGAACCGCAACCGCGAAGCGCTTCACGAGTTTCCCATATATGTAGAAGGTGCGAAGGACTATATCCACGTAGAAGTCGCTTTGCAATATAATGACAGCTACAGTGAAAATATTTATTCGTTCGCGAACAACATCAACACCCATGAGGGCGGTACGCATGAGTCAGGCTTTAAGAGCGCTCTGACGCGGATCATTAATGAATACGCGCGCAAGAATAATCTGCTAAAGGATAACGACTCTAACTTTTCCGGCGATGACGTGCGCGAAGGCCTAACCGCCATTATTTCCGTAAAGATTCCTGAGCCGCAATTTGAAGGTCAGACGAAGACCAAGCTTGGCAACAGTGAAGTGCGGGGAATCGTAGAATCCTTTTTTGCGGAGAAGCTACAGGAGTTTCTCGAAGAGAATCCGTCCGTCTCCCGCAAAATTGTTGAAAAAGGTCTGCAAGCGGCGCGTGCTCGCGAAGCAGCCCGTAAGGCGCGCGAGCTAACGCGTCGTAAGAGCGCGCTCGAGGTTGGCTCTCTGCCAGGTAAGCTAGCCGATTGCTCGTCAAAGGATGCTTCCATTAGTGAACTGTATATTGTAGAGGGCGACTCAGCCGGCGGCTCTGCTAAGCAAGGACGCGACCGTCACTTCCAAGCTATTTTGCCGCTCCGCGGTAAAATTCTGAATGTTGAAAAGGCGCGATTGGATCGAATTTTAGGAAATGCCGAAATTCGTGCGATTATTACGGCGCTCGGTACTGGCATCAGCGATGATTTTGATCTCGCCAAAGCGCGTTATCACAAAATTATTATTATGACAGATGCCGACGTCGACGGTGCGCATATTCGTACGTTAATGTTGACCTTCTTCTACCGTTATATGCGTGAAATTATTGAAGCCGGCTATATTTATATCGCACAGCCGCCGCTGTTCAAGATAGAGCGCAACAAGGTGATTCGTTATGCGCAGACCGAGAAGGAGCGCGATCAAATCATTGCCGAGTTCGGGGAAGGTGTAAAGGTCAACGTTCAACGCTATAAAGGATTAGGCGAGATGAACGCCTCTCAGCTTTGGGAGACAACGATGGATCCAGAGAGCCGCACCATGCTGCAGGTCACGATTGAGGATGCCATAGAAGCGGATGTCGTATTCGATACGCTTATGGGCGATAATGTTGAGCCGCGTCGTGATTTTATTCAGAAATATGCAAAATACGTGACCAATCTAGATTTCTAAGAGAAATGAAAATAAGAAGCAGTCGACCGTTATGGTCGACTGCTTCTTATTTTGAACCTCCCGTAAGCGACGGCATACCGATGAATTTTGCGGAAAACGCTTTGGTCCGCAAGCTTGCGAAATATAAAAGGATCAGGGGATGTGTTTACTTCAAGTATCCAGGGGTGCAGCTTCGCGTCTATTGCGATATCTACGCCTATCTCTTTTAGGTTTGGATAAGCTTCCTCCAGTTTATTCGCAATGACAATACCGAGCTTTAGCAGGCGTTTCTTGAAGGCGATGAGCTCAGATGTCGTTGTATGGCCGCTCATTAATTGACCGATGGACATAGGCGTTCCACCGCTGTGGTAATTAGTTACTATTTTTGCCGGATGCGCAAGACGGCCTATGATTCCGGTTGCTTCCCATTCATTTTTCAAGTTTTTCTGGACCATCACACGGATATCGAAGCGCCGTTTCTGATAACGCAGAAGATGAATCCCTTTTTGAACGATGTAGCGCCGAGATTTCTGTTGTTTGACAAGCTGCTGGTAGAGCTGCTTAAAGGTTGGGAAGAATCGAACGACTGTGTCCAGCTGATAACGATAGCCTAGCGTAGGAACATTTGTTCTTTCCACGCGAATGACGCCATTGCCGAATGTACCATTGACTGGCTTGACATATACCATCCCGTATTTTTTTAGCATTGTTAGCATGCTGCTTCGGCTAAACAGCTTCGTGTCGGGTATATATTTATACAAATAGCCGGATCGTAGCAGTACTCTTGTTTTGGCCCACTTGCTCATTACGTGTTGAATTCTCAACGTAGTTACTCCTCTCCAAGAAGGTTTTTACTCGCGGTAGCTTGAAATGATGCAGGAGACAGACTTGGGATTGAGTGGTATAATGAAAGTTGGATTTATTTATTTTATGGTGATTTTTGGCGTGTGGAAGACAGGAATTCACCTATTTTTCTGCATATTAGCATGCGCTTAACAAGAATTCCA
This sequence comes from Paenibacillus praedii, assembly GCF_049725345.1. NCBI lineage: Bacteria > Bacillati > Bacillota > Bacilli > Caryophanales > Paenibacillaceae > Paenibacillus > Paenibacillus praedii. Next base: position 29,315 of record NZ_JBMWAM010000031.1, read on the forward strand.
AAAGCATGAGCAATTTAAGGTTTATATGCTCGCTTTTTGAGAAAGTAATATAATGGTTTTGGTAATTTTGAGAGCAGCGATAGATGGCGTCAGGGAGGTAAATCATGGCGGAAGAACAACGTATATCAATAAGAGATCGGGACATAGGTACGGAAATGCGTGATTCCTTTATGGATTACGCAATGAGTATCATTGTAAGCCGTGCTCTTCCCGATGTTAGGGACGGACTGAAGCCGGTGCATCGTCGTATTTTGTATGCGATGTCCGAGCTCGGCATGTCGCCGGACAAGCCGCATAAGAAATCGGCTAGAATCGTAGGAGAAGTAATCGGTAAGTATCATCCGCACGGCGATTCGGCTGTGTATGAATCGATGGTACGGATGGCGCAGGATTTCTCCATGCGTTATATGCTCGTGGATGGACATGGAAACTTCGGTTCAATCGATGGCGATTTTGCTGCAGCAATGCGTTATACGGAAGCCCGTCTTTCGAAGATTGCTATGGAGCTGCTTCGCGATATAAACAAGGAAACGATTGATTTTGCTCCCAACTATGATGGTGAAGAATCGGAGCCGGTTGTTTTACCCGCGCGTTATCCGAACCTTCTTGTCAATGGAGTTACGGGTATCGCTGTTGGTATGGCTACAAATATCCCGCCGCATAACCTCAATGAAGTCATTGATGGCGTACAGGCGTTGATTAACAATCCGGATATTACACCAGTTGAGCTTATGGATTACATTAAGGGACCAGATTTCCCGACAGCCGGGTTCGTCATGGGGCGTCAAGGTATTCGTCAAGCTTACTTGACTGGCCGTGGATCGGTTACGATGCGTGCTCGCGCAACAATTGAAGAGAATGGCGGCAAAGCAAGAATCATCGTGCATGAGCTTCCATATCAAGTCATTAAGGCTCGACTCGTTGAGAAAATAGCTGAGCTTGTACGTGAGAAAAAAATCGAAGGCATTACCGATTTGCGGGATGAATCGGACCGAAACGGTATGCGCGTTGTTATCGAGCTGCGCAGAGATGTGAATCCAAGCGTAGTGCTTAACAATTTGTACAAGCATACGCAGCTTCAGACTAACTTTGGTATCAATATGCTGGCGCTCGTAAATGGTGAGCCGAAAACCCTTAACATCAGGGATATGCTTTATCACTATTTGCAGCATCAGATTGTCGTTATTCGTCGTCGTACGGAGTTTGAGCTTAAGAAGGCCGAAGCTCGCGCGCACATCCTTGAGGGCTTGCGTATTGCGCTTGATCATCTGGATGAGGTTATCGCCTTGATTCGTTCCTCCCAGACGGCTGATCAGGCTCGCGAAGGGCTAATTAACAGATTCTCACTCAGCCATGAACAGGCGCAAGCCATTTTGGATATGCGTTTGCAGCGTCTGACAGGGCTGGAACGAGACAAAATAGAAGCGGAGTACGCTGAGCTATTGAAAAAAATTGCTGAATACAAGGCAATTCTTGCGGACGAGCAGCTTGTGCTAGACATTATTAGCACCGAGCTTGCTGAGGTGAAGGATCGTTTCGGCGACGAGCGCCGCACGGAGCTTATGGCCAGCGATGAAGAAATTCTGGACGAGGATCTGATTCCTCGCGAGGATGTTATAATCTCCATCACGCATTCCGGCTACATTAAGCGACTTCCAGTTACGACCTACCGCAGTCAGAAGCGCGGCGGCAAAGGTGTAATCGGAATGGATACAAAAGACAATGATTTTGTAGAGCATCTGTTTGTATCCAATACCCACCATTACCTTCTGTTCTTTACGAACAAGGGGAAGGTGTACAAGCTTAAAGCGTACGAAATTCCGGATCTTAGTCGTACTGCACGCGGAACACCAATCATCAACCTAATTCAAATCGAGCAGGGTGAGACGATTAATGCAGTAATACCGGTTCAAGAATTTGACTCGGAGCACTTCTTGTTCTTTGCTACAAGACAAGGGGTTGTGAAGAAGACGCCGCTTGATGACTACGTTAATATTCGAAAAGTAGGTCTTATTGCGATCTCGCTTCGTGAGGATGATGATCTGATCGGAGTGAAGCTGACGGACGGTAATAAAGAAATTATTATGGGAACCGCGCAAGGGATGTCCATTCGCTATTCTGAGCAGGATGTTCGTTCAATGGGACGTTCAGCGACCGGTGTGAAGGGAATTCAGCTGGACGATCACGATACTGTTATTGATATGGATGTTATTGTGGCTGATAAGGATATTCTTATCGTAACATCGAAGGGATATGGCAAACGTACGCCAGTGGCCGATTACCGTATTCAAAATCGTGGCGGTAAAGGAATTAAGACACTCAATGTAACGGATAAGAACGGACCGATCGTATCCCTCAAGGTTGTTGAAAATGATGAAGACTTGATGATTATGACCGCTTCCGGCACTATGATCCGCACTAGCATGGAGGGCATCTCGACAATGGGCCGCAACACGCAGGGTGTGAGATTGATTAATACCCGTGATGAAGATACTGTCGCAACAGTTACTCGTGTCGCGCGCAGTGAAGAAAATGATGTTTTGGAAGATAACGACGAGCAAGAGAGCAGCGAGACACCGACAGAATAAATGACTGCGTCATAAAAATCAAAGCGAAAAAGGGAGAGGACACAAGTGGCAGCGGTAACGTTATCACAGCTTAAGTTAGGTGATAAGATAGGGGAAGATGTCCTCACCCCGCTTGGCGGTGTTTTATTTCAGAAGGGTAAAGTTATCACCCAGAAGGAAATAGAAATTTTACAAGCTTTTCTTGTTATAAGCGTTGTTTTAGAAAACGGCATTCCAACCACTAATAAGCGGGAGGAAAATATTGAAGAGCCGGTGCAAGAAGCGGTTGCACCAGTGGCCATTGCTTCAGCTCTTCATGATGAATATGAGAAGATGTTAGAGGTGCTTCGGCAAGTATTCAACTCTTACATTACTGGACAAGCTATGCCGGTTATGGATATCAGGAAGCAGCTTGAGAAGCTGTTAGAGCATATCAAGAGCTACAATATATTGACGTTTATGCCTCGTCAGTTTGTAGAACGAGATTATATTCTTCATAACAGCATCACATCTGCTATGACCTGCTATCAGATTGCGCAATGGACAGGATTCCCGCAGAAGGATTGGATGCAGCTTGCCTTTGCCGGCCTACTGCATGACATCGGTAATATAAGAATAGATAAATCGATCTTATATAAGCCTAACGCTTTATCGCCTGAAGAGAAAGAAGAGATGAAACGCCATACCGTACTTGGGTATCAGCTGCTCAAAAACGTAGCTGCTCTGAATGATGGTGTCAAAATGGCCGCGCTTCAGCATCACGAGAAGGTAGACGGCAGTGGGTATCCGCTTGGTATAGATGCGATTAAGATACACCCCTACGCCAAAATCGTTGCGATTGCAGATATCTTTCATGCTATGACTTTAAACAAAGCGTATCGCAAGGCAGCTTCACCATATCTCGTTCTGGAGCAAATTCAGAGTGATGCATTTGGCAAGCTTGACCCTGCCTATGTTCGAACCTTTGTCGAGAAAGTTACTCAATTTCATAATGGTACAGTTATAAAGCTGAGTGATGAACGTATTGGTGAAATTGTGTTTTCTGATCGTACACATCCAACTAGGCCTTGGGTATCGATTGAAGGCGCAATCGTTAATCTTACGGTAGAAAGACATCTTCATATTAAAGAGGTCCTTAGGTAAAGCTTCTATGATAATAAACCAGTGAGTATGTGCTGCAGCGTAAGGGAGACAAAGAACCTTCCGGCGGCAATCATGTACTCACTGTTTTTTTAGTTGTATTGAAAAAATAAGCTGTAGGAAAGGGACAATCATCTGTTTAAAATAAACTTTTAAAAAAAGCTTGCATTCATTTGGGCTACATGATATATTATTTAAGTCGCCAGTGAGACATACGGCTGACACGAAAGAAAAGATTGCTCTTTGAAAACTGAACAACGAGTAAAACTGCCT
>NZ_JBMWAM010000032.1:0-21312 GCF_049725345.1 Paenibacillus praedii
ACCAAAATTGTTTTATTGAACATTCCTGCCAGTTAGCTGAGCGGATTTCCAGCAATGCAAAACAAGCGATGGATCGGTTCCACCGCTGTGCTATCGTGTCCCGTTAGCATAATGAGACTTAACAATCCTAGCATTTTTTTAGCGAAATTTAAAAAGCCCACAGTTGCTCACCATGGACTTCTGAATCATGCATATTAAGGTTTAATTAGTAATCCTTGCTTATCCTTAAACTTACTAACGATAATGACTACTAAATCAATCAGTGACCAAATACCGAATCCACCTAAAGTAATCAGTTGAAGAATACCTGTTCCAATTTTACCAACGTAGAAACGGTGAATACCGAATCCGCCTAGCAATAGGCATAATAACAACGCCGCTACGAACGATTTTTCACTCTTTATCATGCTGCACGATCCCCTCTAGATAATAGCTTTAAAAACTAGCCAAATTATAATCGAAATCGCAACGCTAAAGCATTAGTAATCTATTGGGAGGGACGGCTTGACGACATTGAACGTCATTCGCAATGTCAATTGCTTTTTTTCTAGGAGCCCGTTACTGTAAAGCAAGCTCCTTAATTATCGTTCCCCGTAATGATTCACTGTGATAGGGTTCACCGCGCTGAATGTAACGGCAACTTAAGGATAACTTCTCTCCCTCTTACCTTTCAGCGGTTCTTAACCCCTGAAGAGCCACATAATTTTTATCATATTATTCGGAAGCCTGAGGGGGATTCACATGAAAGCAGCCGATTGGAAAAGATTCTTTATTTTCGAATCTCGAGCATCAAAAGCCAAAAGACCTTTCCCCCAGCATGCGAGATACAAAGAAGGGACGATTAAACCAAACCATGTGGGCCAAGCACGGTTAGATCAAACCGTAAAAGATTTTTACGACATCTGGAAATCAAAGTATTTGATCCGAAATCCGACCGCAAACGATCAATATTACGTTTACTACAACTTGGAAGGGCAAGCCGAACCGCCGAACTCCGCATCTACATCGGAAAGCCATGGGCACGGCATGCTTCTGACCGCTTACATGGCAGGCTATGATCTGAATGCACAGGAATATTTCGACGGTCTCTTTCGTTTTTACAAAGCTCATCCCAGTTCCAACAACCCTTTGTTAATGGCTTGGAAGCAGGTTAAAGACGTTAATGGCAATATCGTGGACGCGGAGGGTAGAGATTCCGCCACCGACGGCGATATGGATATTGCCTTTTCCCTATTATTGGCCCATAACCAATGGGGAAGTCGGAGAACGATCAAATATTTACAAGAAGCACAAAAGATAATTCCAGCTATATTGAAAGACGACGTTGACCAGAGGTACTGGTTTTTAAAGCTGGGGGACTGGGTAAACCCGGATACGCCCAAATATAACGGAGGAACCCGGCCCTCCGACTTTATGACCGAGCACCTGAAAGCTTTTCAGATCGCGACGGATGTTCCAAAATGGGGCTGGGTCGTAAATAAAACTTACTCCATTACAAAGCAGCTCTTTACTGATTTTAGTTCAAAGACAGGCTTATTGCCCGATTTTTCCGTAAAACAAAACAGCCGCTTCGCACCCGCTCCCCCTCATTTTTTGGAAGGCCCTTATGACGGCGATTACTATATGAATGCTTGCAGGACGACATGGCGCATTCCGTTAGACTATTTGTTGACGGGGGACAGAAGAGCCTATGCCCAGTTCACGCAGCTGAACAAGTGGATCAAAAGCAAAACCAAAGGCGATCCGGGAAAGATTCGCGCAGGCTACTATTTAAATGGCAACGATCTGCCGACGCCATTCGTGAATCATCTGGCCTTCTTGTCTCCTTTTGCTGTAAGTGCGATGATCCATGCCGGCAATCAAGAGTGGCTTAATACACTTTGGACGCATATGGAAAATGCCAGTTTCGATGACAACGATTATTTCGGCAATACGATCAGGCTGCTTTGTATGTTGGTCGCATCTGGTAATTGGTGGTCGCCGGTACATTAATTTACGACGGGAGCCCGATGAGAAACTCATATGTGTCGCATGACACATATGTCAAGTCCATTCGCCGCACGGAATCCCCAAAACCTTAGCCTTAATTAGGATAAGGTTCACTGCGAATGATTTTAAACTATCCTGCCCTTTAGCTTAACGACAAAAGGAGCAGCTGCCGCGGCGGCAAACTGTTCCTGGATAGCTGAACTAACGTCTCCCGTTAGCGGAATGAACAGTCCTTAAGTTCTTCCCGAATATCATCCCACATGTCCATCTCCCTAGATACCACTTCAATATGTTTATAAAGTTCATTTGTTATTTGAATTCTTTCTTGAGTGACAGCAGCACAAAAATGTTCAAGAGCTACTCCCCATTCACGGTGTTCTAAAAGTTCCAATATGAAAGTTCTATCTCTTCTGGGTAGTTCAATCACTTGGTCTATAATTTGCTTTATTTCTTCTTCCACATTCATCATTCAATCACCTCGTTGATTCTGATTCCAAACTATCCTACCCGTTATCTTAATCAATATCGTCTGCTCTTTCACCGCTTTCATCTATTTGGACAGTCCCACCTCCAAACTGCCATCCTTTGCTCTCGATAAACTCAATAAATGCATCTACAAACTCGTTATGCCCTAAATCACCTTCTTTTGCATAAACACTACCTTGAATTTGAACCCCGAAAGGTCTTTTCAAATATCTCACTCCACTTCTTAATAACCTTCATTACCACGTTAGCGGATGGAATTTTCATTCCTTTACTTCGACTAAATCTTCATCATCACCGATTATTTCAAGAATCGGCTTTTTAAACGCTATTAGTATAGATTGAATCTTATCCTCTAAGTGTTCCTTACTATCACCACTAAGAACATTCTTACCCCATATCCATGAATCAGGAATGCCATTCTCATAATAAACTTCACAAACTTCGTAGGAAACAAATCCATTTTTCCAATCTTTCTTTAGAACTCTGTAATTCCAATATCTATCCAGTTAACATTCCCCTTCAGTTTTTGCCGTCCGTACATGCAATATTTTACTCATCTTGATTTTGTACTAATCTGCCCGTTAGCTCAACGAGGCTGCCTTTTCATTATGGCAGCCTCGTCCTGGTGATTATTGAGCTATAGTTCCCAGTTAATTGAACAGGATGATATTCAATAGTCAAGGTTAATTATTTTATCAAAGCAGTATGAATCTCTATCATAGCCATTATGTTCATAGAAAGCATGGGCGCCCGTTCGGTTCATTCCGCTACATAGAATAATACTGGATATTCCTCTGTCTTTCGCATAATTTTCAGTGAATCGTAGAAGTTCAGTGCCTACCTTATGACGCTGAAAATCATTATTAACTGCAAGTCCGGTTATATGGAGATAACCATTCGCAGACCCTACAGCTAATGCATGAACGATTGAAATAAAACCAACAACATGATTCTCAAGTAACGCTACAAACGTTTTATAATTGCCTGCTTTCATCATCTGTTCCATCGAAACGCGAAAGTTCTCATCCGTAACAGTACGAACGCCGAGTACATCGTTCCATAAGAAAACAACTTCAGTATAATCGTTTGCTACAACTTCTCGTATCTTAATCTCCATGCCCTGCCCCGTTATAGATATTATTCGTGAACAAAGGATTCGACAATTGATGAAGCAATCCTGCCCGTTAGCTTAATGGCACTGTCAGTCTAAAACTTTATTTTCTGAGTCTACACTTTATTTCTCAGTCCAATACTTTATTTTCCTAATAAAATCACTTTTCATATAAAAACAGCCTGCATTTCGAAGAATGCAGGCTGTTTTTTGGGGATTGTGACATTTTATATTAAAATCGTGTGACATTTTATATTAAAATCCACAATCAAAAAGTTCCCTATCCCTAAATCCTTACTCCACTGTCACGCTCTTAGCCAAATTCCTCGGCTTATCAACATCATGATTCAGCGCAAGCGAAGCATAATAAGAGAGCAGCTGCAGCGGCACAACCGCCAGGGCTGGCGTGAGGATTGGTAAGGTCTTCGGAATCGTGAACAGCTCATCCACTGACTTGCTTACTTCCTCTTCTGCGCCAGCGTTAGCGATCGCTAGAACGTGAGCGCCGCGCGCCTTCACTTCTTTGATGTTGCTGAGCGATTTCTCATACAGCTCTTCCTGTGTTAATAGCGCGATGACAGGAATGCCGTCCTCGATCAGCGCCAGCGTACCGTGCTTCAGCTCGCCAGACGCGTAGGCTTCGGAGTGAATGTACGAGATTTCCTTCAGCTTCAGTGAGCCTTCCTGAGCGACTGCGTAATCTACGCCGCGGCCGATGAAGAAGAGATGCTTGTGGTGCGAGATCGATTCTGCTACTTGCTTCAGCACGGCCGATTGCTCCAAAATGCTCTCAACCTGAGCCGGCAGCTGATGCATGGCTTCAATAACTTCAGCGATATAAGAAGCCGATTGCGTTTCAAGTGTTTCTGCCAAATGAAGACCGAACAGGTAGAACGCAATAAGCTGCGATGTGTAAGCTTTTGTCGATGCAACTGCGATTTCAAGACCCGCCCATGTAATAAGCACGTGGTCTGCTTCGCGAGCAACCGAGCTTCCGACAACGTTCGTGATCGCAAGCACGCGAGCGCCGTTGCGTTGTGCTTCGCGCAGCGCAGCAAGCGTATCCGCAGTTTCTCCGGATTGGCTTACCACGATAACAAGCGTATCCGGTGTAATGATTGGCGAACGGTAACGGTACTCCGATGCAACGTCATTTTCTACCGGGATGCGAGCAAGCGATTCGATAACCGTCTTGCCGACAAGTCCAGCGTGATATGCCGTACCGCAGGCTACGATGTGAACCTTGCGGATCGACTTGATATATTCAGCTGTCATGCCAAGCTCTTTCAGATCCACAGACTTGCCGTCTTCCGAGATACGGCTCAGCATGGTGTCGTGGTATGCTTTTGGCTGCTCGTGAATTTCCTTCAGCATGAAGTGATCAAATCCGGCTTTCTCCGCCGTCACAATATCCCAATCGACATGAAATATTTCCTTGGAAATACTTTCGCCTTCTGTCGTCATCAGTTCGACACCATCGCGTGTCAATACGGCCATTTCGCCGTCGTTCAAAATGTACACGTCACGCGTATGCTCCAGGATCGCCGGAATATCGGAACCGATGAAGTTTTCACCTTCGCCTACACCGATAACGAGCGGGCTTGCAAAACGAACAGCAACCAGACGCTCAGGCTCATGCTCAGTCAATACGCCAAGGGCAAATGCTCCGCGCATGCGCTTAACCGCACGTTGTACCGCTTCGACTATGTTCCCTTTATACTCATCAGCAACAAGGTGAGAGATGACCTCTGTATCTGTCTCCGACACGAATACATGTCCTTTTGCCGTCAACTCTTCCTTCAGATTCAAATAATTCTCAATAATTCCGTTATGCACAACGGAAAATTTCATCGAGTTGTCCGTATGCGGATGCGAATTCACATCCGACGGCTTACCATGAGTCGCCCAACGTGTATGACCAATTCCGGCAAAGCCAGCAAGTGGCTCCTCGCGCAGCAAGTCCTCAAGATTCGCCAAACGACCCTTCGACTTCGTAATTTCCAGACCATTCTTTGTAAAGACAGCAATACCCGCGGAATCATAACCCCGGTATTCCAGCTTCTTTAAGCCCTCGATCAAAATATCCTGCGAGTCGCGTTTACCAATATATCCTACTATTCCACACATAATTTAATAAGCCTCCGATAGGTTAGTTTTCCCGTCCTGACCGGATGCCTGCCAATGCGTGGCAAGGGCAAATATGAAGTTGTCACAGATTAATCCCAAACGCTTTAGGAAAATGTAACCCTTCTGCCCGTGCCCACCCCTCAGGCGGCACCCTGGACATACGGGAGCAAATAAATGAATAATTGCATCACAAAAATAGGCAGCCTGCCGCACGTTTGTCAGGACCGGTCGCCCGGCCGTTTTGCGTAACGGCTTTCGGTTGGCTTGCAAATACCGGAAGGTCCCCGCCGAATGTTTCGAACACCTTCACCTCGTCAGCTTCCCGTATGAATACCCGCTTCAAGCTTAGCTTAAACAGCTCTACTGCGGATCATTCATCACGCAAGCTCTGGCGCTTTACATGCTTAATTAACCTCGATCCTCACTTTCCTTCTTGAATCATACTTCCTATCATATTCATTTTCATAAGGCTATGCAACCCATGAATTGAAAATTCCGTTGGAAATTTACCATATAAGTGCAGCGAAGGCCAGCCGATTCCAGGAACCGACAAGCCTTCGACATAACCTGCTAAAACAATTAGCCCAGCTCACTTTTCACAACGTCAGCAATTTGAGCAACGTAAGCCTCAACCTGCTCCTTATCCGGACCCTCCGCCATGACGCGAATTAACGATTCCGTTCCTGAAGGACGCACCAATACGCGTCCATTATCGCCAAGCTCCGCTTCTACCCGCTTCACCGCGGCTTCGATGGCAGCATTGCCTTGATACAGACTCTTGTCTGCCACGCGAACGTTAACCAGCTTTTGCGGATATTTGCGCATCAGACCTTTCAGCTCGCTCAGCTTCTTGCCTGAAGCCGCCAATGTATCCACAAGCTGAAGCGCCGTCAAAATGCCGTCTCCTGTTGTAATATGATCCAGGAAAATAACATGGCCGGACTGCTCGCCGCCAAGATTGTAACCGCCGCGGCGCATCTCCTCCATAACATAGCGATCGCCGACTGCGGTTTGTGCGGTTTTCAGCCCGATGCGCTCCGCACCTTTGAAGAAGCCGATGTTCGCCATTACCGTCGTTACGATCGTATCCTCCTTCAGCTTGCCTGCCCGCTTCATGGCATCGCCGATAATACACAGAATGAAGTCGCCGTCTACCTCGTCGCCTTTCTCATCAATAGCAATCAATCGATCCGCATCGCCGTCAAAGGAAAGCCCAAGATCCGCGCCATGCTTCAGCACTTGCTCGCGCAAATATTCCGGATGCGTCGATCCGACACCCGCATTAATATTGAGGCCGTCCGGTTCCGCTCCAACCGTTATAATATCCGCGCCAAGCTCGCGGAATACGGCTGGCGCAAGCTCGTATGCAGAGCCGTTCGCACAGTCCAGCACGATTTTCAAGCTGCTGAACTCGCCCTTGATCGTTGTTTTCAAATAATCAAGATAACGCTGCTTCGCGCCCTCATCACTCGATACAGCCCCAATATTTCCGCCCTCTGGACGAGGCAAGCCATCTGCAGGTGCATCGATCAAGCTCTCGATCTCCAGCTCCGTATCATCCGACAGCTTAAAGCCGTCGCCGGCAAAAAATTTAATGCCATTATCTTCAACCGGATTATGCGAAGCGGAAATCATAACACCCGCATCCGCATTCATCTCCCGCGTGATATATGCAACTGCTGGCGTCGATACTACGCCAAGACGCACGACGCTTGCTCCGATCGACAATAAGCCTGCAATAAGCGCAGCTTCCAGCATCGGGCCAGAAATGCGTGTATCCAAACCAATGACAACCTTAGGCTTATTCGCCTTACGCGTCAACACATAACCGCCGCAGCGGCCGATCTTATAAGCTAACTCAGGCGTAAGCTCGCGATTGGCGATGCCGCGCACGCCGTCTGTTCCGAAATATTTCCCCATGTTAAATATGCTCCTTTGTTATATGCTTCGTTCATGATTGTCTTGATGTTCAGATGAAATTTATTATGCAGCCGGATTCGAACTGTTCCCCGTAGAATTGCCGCCAGCGCTGGCATTGGACCCGCTTCCGCCGCCAGGCCCCGGATCAGGGCTGGAAGACGGCTCGGTCGGCGTTGTGCCAGCCTCCTCTGATTCCGGCATCTCTGTGTTAGCGGCCGTATTACTAACCAACTCGATTGTAACGGTCAATGTCTGTCCCTCAGCCAGCACCGTCTGGACATAATCAGGCACATCGACCTGAACCGGCACTTCATGCACACCCTCGCCAAGCCCTTCAACATTTGCCAAAAGCTTAATCTCACCCGCTTGCACATCGGAAATGACTGCTTGCGCCCCGCTTACCGTCAGATCAAGCTTGCCGCTGGAAGGAATGCGGAACACTGCCGTGAGGCCGCTGCTCTCCCCCTCAACCGTTACAGGCAAATCCGTGAAGGTTCTTATGGTATCGGGAGCAATCACAACATCAAGCGTCACCTCGGCAGGCTCGATCGACTTGATCCCATCTACCAGCTGCGTCTTCACCTGTATGCTGCCCGACTCCATCACCTTGGAAAGATCGAGCACCACGCCGTCATATACCTGAATGCCATCCAGCGTCTGCTGGTCACCATATATCGTTACCTCGCTCATCTCCGGCTTAATGGAGACTAGGCTGAAGCCATCAGGCAAGCTCCCGGAATACCTCACCTGCAGCGGCACCGTCTTGAACGGCGGCGTTACCTTGACCTCGACATGCGCTGTTGCCGGCGATATGATTGCATTCGTCATTTCCAAGCCGTCTTTATCGTATACGACGACATTAGCCTTTTTGTTAACAACCGTCTTGTCTGCTCCGTCAATGTTAACCTCCGCTGATACGACTCCGACGCGGTCCATATCATCCTTCGGCAGCGTGACTTTAATTCCGCTCGCAGGCTCAGCGACTACAGGAGCACCTACAATGAAACCCTCCGCAGGAGTGCCTTGCGTGGCCACCTGAAGCTCGAAGGTCTTCGTGACAATCTCCTCAATCTGTACAGTAACCGTGCTCGGCGACATCTGAATTAATTGAATGCCTCTAGGCAGGCTATACGTCAAAGGCAGCTCCTGTATGCCTGGCTTCACGTTTTTTAAATCCACCTTCACGATATAATCGTCATCCGAAGATGCTCGCTTGAGATCCGTCAACCGGCCCTGTACATCCAGTCTTACAACAGAAGGCTCCATGGCTGTAAGCACATATTTCTCGGTATCCAAGCCTTCGGCCGTAATGACGGATGCTTCGATAATTTTGTTGTCAAAATTGGACGTTGCTGACTGCGGCGTCGAATTCGGATCGATATGTACGACTGCCCACAGCAGCAAACCGATAATAACGGAAAAAATTTTCAATGAGGTGGGGTGACTTATCCATTTATCCATCACGTCCTCCTTTACGCTTCCAGAACGAGGATACGCTCACCCGCTCCTTATTTAGAGTATTCGTCTTCGGCGTCAGCTCATCGAACAGCTTCGAAATCAGCGATTCCTCATTAATATCTCTTACGATCATACCGCCCAGAGACAACGAAATCTTTCCATTTTCTTCCGATACGGTAACCGACACCGCATCCGTAACCTCGCTCACACCGATGGCCGCACGATGCCTTGTTCCAAGCTCCTTGCTTATAAAAGGATTTTCCGACAGCGGCAGGTAACAGCCCGCAGCCATGATTTGATTGCCTCTAATAATAACCGCGCCATCATGCAGCGGCGTGTTCGGCGTAAAAATATTAATAAGCAGCTCCGAAGTAATTTTCGATTCCATCCGAATGCCCGATTCAACCAACTCATTAAGTCCCGTGTTCCGCTCGAATACAATCAGCGCCCCGATCTTGCGCTCCGACATGAAGCGAACGGCTTTAATAACGCCGTCAATTTGCTCGCTCATTACATCGCGGTCAAGCGAGAAGGATCGTGCGAACAGCTTGCCCCGCCCCAGTTGCTCCAGTACCCTTCTCAGCTCGGGCTGAAATATAATGAGTACTGTCACAATTCCGAACGTGAACATCTGATTCATCAGCCATTTCAGCGTATATAAATTGAACCATGTGCTGATCGCCCACACGGCAACAAGCACAAAAATGCCTTTCAGCAGCTGAACGGCGCGAGTCCCGCGCACGAGCAGAATCATTTTATAGATAATGAAGCTAACGATACCGACATCGATGAGATCCTTCAACCAATCGTGCCAACTAGAATCCGAGAAATAACTCATATGTCAACCCCCAACAGCCTATTACGCTTCCCTCTTTGTTCGGATTTCAACTTTATTATTTTCTAGATATGTGCTTGCAAATCCTTTTTTTATCGAAAAATAAAATAAAAAAAATGCCCCCCTGCGCAAGGGAGGCCGCTTTTCTTAACGAGAGCTACCGCCAAAAGTTTCCGTTACCTTAAACCAGAACCAATCCAACGCTTGATCAATAGTTCGGCTCTGTCCCGCTATATGGCCTGTTGAAGCTAATAGCAGCCTGCCGTCAATAACGGTTACGTCACCGTCTACAGCGCCTTTCACATCAACCGTTCCGTTCTCCACGGTCAGGTTGCCAGCTATATGAGCGCCTTCCGGCACGATGACGGTATTGCCCTGTATTATGACCTGCTGAAGATTCTCACCTGAGACAATCAGCTTGGCATCCTCTTCCCACATGGTGAAGAAGCTGCCGAGCATAACGAGGACAAACACAGCAGCCGCAGTAACGCCCGGGTACTTGTAAATAAACCGTACGATTCCGGTACGCCGCTTATTCTGCTGCTTCGGAAGCTGCTGCATAATACGCTGCGTTAACTCCTCAGACGCCTTCTGGTCATAATCCGCTGTAGGTCTAATCGCTTCTAAAGTGTGGTACGCCGCGGCGTCCGTCTTCTGGAGCTGTTCAAACCGACTGCGACAAGCCGGACAAGAGAGTAAATGGGATTTTAACGTAACGATATCTTTGCTGGGCAGCTCGCCGTCCAAATAGTCATGCATCCATACGATGGCGACGTTGCATTTCATAGCAGCCAGTCCTTTCTTTCATTGCTCATGCAAAAAGTTCTATTCTCGCTATTAGGATACGTTCCGCATGAAGGGATGTTTCACTTTTTTTAAAAAGATCATAATTTATGTTCGAGCTTCTTCCTAAGAAATTCCCTGCCTCTATGTACTCGCGTCTTAATGGTTGTCACTGGCATGTCCAGCACGTCCCCTATTTCCTGCAGCGATAAATCCTCCATATAACGAAGTGTCATCACCGACTTATACTTCGGCGGCAGCGATGCAATCGCGGAATGAACAATCCGCTGTGTATCCGACAGCAGCAGCTCCGATTCCGGTGTGCGGTTGTCGCTCGGGATCATCGAATAGCCATCCAACCCCTCATGCTCATTCGATTCCGCATCAAGCGAGTAGGTCGGCTTGCGCTTGCGCAGCCGGTCTATACATAAATTTGTAGCAATTCTATATATCCATGTCGAAAATTTCAAAGAATCATCATAGCGGTCCAGGTTTTTGTACACGCGAAGGAAAGTATCCTGAACGACGTCCTCCGCCTCCTGGCGACTGTTCAGCATCCGATACGCCATATGAAAAAGCTTATCCTGATACAAGTCCACAAGCTCAGCAAATGCCTGCTGATCGCCCTTAAGCGCTAGCCGCGCAAGGCGGGCCTCCAATACATTCACCTTGACTCCCCCAAACCATCCATTTAAGCCAACATTATCTCTTTGCCACTCTTCAAAACGGCTGTATCTGCCAATTATAAACGTTTGAAGCTATATCAGCAATCGACCTAAGGCTAGGTATATGATTGACTTTCGGCCAGGGATAACAAGGAGACAAGACAAAAAGGCTGGAAGCCGCTAAGCTTCCAGACCTCTCGCTTCATCATAGCACTTGACTATATTATAGCGTATTTGTCTTCAACTGATCCAATACCTTCATAATTGTCGTTGTTGGAATGGCGAACCCAATACCCTGCGCCTCCGCATTGACCGCCGTATTGATGCCGATGACCTCACCTTTCGCGTTCAGCAGCGGACCGCCTGAGTTTCCAGGATTAATCGAGGCATCCGTTTGGAGCAAATGCTCGTATTGATGCTCGCCCTGCTCATCCGCGATAGTAATCGGACGCTCCTTCGCACTAAGCACCCCCATCGTCAGCGTCTGATCGAAGCCGTACGGATTGCCGATCGCAATGACCAAATCGCCAATTTTCGTCTCGTCAGAGCTTCCTAAAGGCAGTGTAGGGAACGTCTTGCCGCTTTGGCTCTCCACCTTCAGCACAGCAAGGTCGAGCTCATAGCTTGCGCCTAACACCCTCGCGGTTAGCGGCTCTTCATAGCCTTGAACGGTTACTTTAACTTCTTTCGCATTAGCGATAACATGCTCATTCGTCAGAATATAGCCGTCCTGCTCGAAGAAAAAGCCCGTTCCGGAGCCAGCCAATTGAAGGTCCGTGCCTCCCTGCCCTTCCTCTGACTGCTGCTGACGTCCTCCACTGTTTAACTCGCCGCTGCCAAAAAATTGCCGGAACCTCTGATCATCGAACATCGAGTTAGTCCGGGCTGGCTCCGAATAATTTTCGATCTTCACCACGGCTGGACTTGCATTGGCATAGATCCCCGCGATGTCCTCGCTTGTTTGGAGCGAAGCCGTTGTTAGTCCCGCATCATGCTGAGCCGCGATGCCGGCTGCACCGCTGCCTGTGCCTAGCGATGCAGGCAACCCGCCGCTGAACATATTATTTTTGTCAGCCGCATAGGAGAAACCGCCGATTACAACTGCCCCGATGAGAAAAGATGCCAGCATCGTCCTCGCCGATTGGCTGCCCTTGCGTTTCGGCCGTTTGCCGCCGCCCAACGATGCATTGATCATGCCCATTTGCATGCCGAGCTCCTTCTCATAAGAAGCCTTCATGTCGTTCGTTGACTTGCTTGATTCATAAATATAAGTAGTGACCGGCGTCTCGTTCCGGTTCATCGTCGTTGAAGCATGCGATGAATAAGTACGGCTTTCTTCTGAGCGATTATTTTCTTCGTTCATGTTTATCATCCTTTCACATGTAGATATCGCCTACTGCCAATGTATCTATCATGCAGGATGTACCTTAAAGCAAACTTAAGCGGATTTAAAATGAACATAAGAAAAAATGCCAGCCGCGGTCTTTCAACCACGTCTGGCATTTCTTATGATGAGCCTCCTCAACTAGTCGGCTTCTTACATTAGCCCGTATTCCGAAGGCCTGCAGCAATACCGTTGATCGTAAGCAGCACCTCACGCAGCAGCTGCGGATCATCGTTGTCCTCGTCGCGCAAAGCGCGAAGCTCGGTCAACAGCTGCACCTGCATGTAGCTGAGCGGATCGACGTACGGATTACGCAAACGGATCGATTCCTGAATAACAGGAACATTATCCAAAATCTCATTTTGGCCCGTAATACTTAGGATGAGCTCCGAAGTCAGCTTATACTCCTGCTCGATTAGCTCGAAGATACGGTCTCGGATCGTTTGGTCCTTGATCATATCCGCATATTCCTTGGCAATGACCAGATCAGCCTTCGCCAAAGCCATTTGCAGGTTGTCAATCAACGAACGGAAGAACGGGAACTGCTCATACATCGTCCGCAGCGTCTCCAGCTTACCTGCATCATCGCCCGCATATTGCTTGAGCGCCGTACCCGCAGCATACCAAGCCGGCAGCAGATAACGGCTCTGTGTCCATGCGAATACCCACGGAATCGCGCGCAGATCCTCAAAACGATCGCTGTTCTTCCGCTTGGAAGGACGAGAGCCGATATTCAGCTCGCCCACCTCAGGCAGCGGCGTCGATTCCTTGAAGTACGTCAGGAAGTCCGGATCGCGGAAGATAAGATCCTGGTATTTCTCAAGCGCCGTCTCGGAAATAGAGCGTGCAATCTCATCCCACTCTGCTTCCGCTTGAGGAGCTTGCTCCGGATATTTCGCCAGACGGGCAGCCGTGATCAGCGCCCAAGTCGCCTGCTCCAAGCTGCGGTAGGCAATGCCCTGCATCGAATAACGCGAGGAAAGCACTTCGCCCTGCTCCGTAATCTTAATGCCTCCGCCGATCGTATGAGGCGGCTGCGCCAGAATGCTCCGGTTAAGCGGCATGCCTCCGCGGCCAAGCGCGCCTCCGCGGCCATGGAAGAACTTCAGCTTCACGTCGTACTCTTTGCCAGCGGCTGTAATTTCATTCAGCGCCACGCGCAGCTCCCAGTTCGCCGTCACAACTCCGCCATCCTTGTTGCTGTCGGAGTAGCCCAGCATAATTTCATGCAGATTGCCTCTTGCTTCTACCGCTTGACGGTAGATCGGCATCTCGAACAGCTCCTTCATAATCGCAGGCGCCGCATGAAGATCGTCGATTGTCTCGAACAGAGGCACGGACTGCAGCGTACAGCGAATCGTACCGTCCGATTCCTTCCGGAACAGGCCGACTTCCTTTGCAAATACCATAACCTCAAGCATATCGCTTGCCGCTTCGGTCATACTGATCAGGTAACTGGATATGCAGTTCTCGCCAAACTCCTGCTGTGCCCGGTAAATCGTATGATAGACGTCCAAACATTCACGCGTCGATTCCGTATAATCCAGGTGCCCCGAAGTAAGCGGGCGCGGATCGATGAGCAGACGGTGCAGCAGATCGGTTTTCTCTCGCTCGGACAGTGAAGCGTAGTCTTCCACAATATTCATTTTCGCCAAAATTTCAGTCATTGCATTCTCATGCTCCTGACTATGCTGACGAACGTCCAGCGCCATCAGATGGAAACCGAAAAGCTCAACCTGACGCACAAGCTTTGCCAAGTCCGTATCGGCTACGTAATCCGCAAAGTGATGACGAAGGCTGCGATCGATAACAAGCAGGTCCTCTCGCAGCTCATTCGGGTGATTGTAACGCATCGCTGAGCCTGTAAGCTTCTCATTGCGCGTATTCGCGAGCTTCTCCATCATGAAGCCCAGCTTAATGCGGTAAGGCTCCTTCGTATTTCTCCACAAATCTACGCATTTCAGCTCGACATGCTCGCGATCCAATCGGATCGATTCCACGAGCTCATCGCTTACCGTTACCAGATTCGTGCTGAAGCTGAGAAAGCCCATCAGCTCTTCCAGCTTTTCCTCGTACTTCTGTATGGCCAGCTGACGGTGCAGCGTAAGCGTCTCCCAAGTCACCTTAGCGGTTACGGATGGATTCCCATCGCGGTCTCCACCGATCCACGAGCCGAAGCGCAGATAATCAGGCACATGCCAATGCTCATCCGGGTAATATTTGCTCAGGCAGCGCTCCAGCTCCTCATATACGCTTGGCAATACCTCGAACAATGTTTCATCAAAATAATAAAGGCCGTTACGAACCTCATCGATAACCGTTGGTTTGCGGTCGCGAAGCTCGTCGGTTTGCCACAAAATTAAAACCTCGTTCATCAGCTTTTCACGAAGCTTCTCGCGTTCGCGGTAGGTTAATGTCGGGTTGTCCAGCTCCATCACATCTTCGGCAATCCGTTTATGAATATCCAGCACCGCACGACGTGTCGCTTCTGTCGGGTGTGCTGTCATCACAAGCTCTAGAGAAATGCCGCTCAAAATTTCCTGAACGTCATCAATCGCGATGCCGCGCTCCTTCAAATCCTGAACTGCGCTCTCGATCGAGCCGCGCTGTACCGCTTCACCGCTGGAAACCTCATAATCCCGTTTCCGTCTAATCCGGTGATTTTGCTCGGCAATATTAACAAGCTGAAAATAAATCGCGAATGCCCTGATCACTTGATGTCTAATCTCTGGGCTAAGGGACGATACGGTGTCTTTGAATTGCTCGAATAGCTCCGGCACATATTCAGCGCGAAGCGCTTTGCTTTGCTCACGAATGCGTTCAACCATATCAAGCAGCTCGCGCCCGCCTTGATGAACGAGCACTTCGCCGAGAATGTTGCCTAGAAAGCGTACATCCCGTCGCAGTAAATTATTGGACTGCGTCCGGTTTGTCACTGTAATAGATGCAGATTGATCCGACATACTGTTCCTCCTCAAAAGTGTGCGAATGCATAGGCCTGTACTTGAATTCTTGATGGGAATAGCCGCAGCGGCATGCAATGGATTGCCGGCATGGATACTCCTAATGAATTCGCACAGGTGTTACTATTCGTTTTTTTGACTTCTACCATCATACTACAAAAAACTACAGGGTTGAAGCCCTGAAGCCAATAAGCAGGCCATTTCTCACAAAAAATGATCGTCGTCTTAAAAATATAAAAAAAAGCCCTTGAATTATCAAGGACTGTCTCGTATTCATCTGGAGCGGGTGATGGGAATCGAACCCACGCTATTAGCTTGGAAGGCTAAAGTTCTACCATTGAACTACACCCGCATATGAAAATTTAAAGATGGTCGGGATGACACGATTTGAACATGCGACCCCCTGGTCCCAAACCAGGTGCTCTACCAAGCTGAGCTACATCCCGGGAATTTCATCATGTATTGCTTCTTAGAAAGAATGGCGTGCCCTAAGAGATTCGAACTCCTGGCCTTTTGATTCGTAGTCAAACGCTCTATCCAGCTGAGCTAAGGGCACATGTTATGGAGCGGAAGACGGGAATCGAACCCGCGACCCTCGCCTTGGCAAGGCGATGCTCTACCGCTGAGCCACTTCCGCACGGTGTTTTTTGTCAGCCATTTGTGAACCGCGTCATCGTGGCGACAAGTAATAATATATCACCCTCGAAAAAAAAATGCAACTGTTTTTTTGAAAAAACTTTTATTTTTTTAAAAAAAGCCGAAAACCCTTGATGCAGCAGAGAAAAACGATAACCCAGCCCTTATAAACCAAGCCTCTCGATACGCAGCAAAAATCCGCATCACCTTAGTGAGAACGCGGATTTCGCAACCGTATCTTCTATTATTAAGCGCCTGCCGCTGCGGCAAAGCTGTTTGCAAGCTGCGGTCGACTGCTAGCGACTACTTTTTCTGCGGCTGGCTGGTCTACCAATGCGTATGGCAAGCAAAGCGGGAGACCTGTGCGCGGATCCGGCACGATATCTGCTTCGATATTAAAAACTTCACGCATAATCTCTGGCGTCATCACCTCGACAGGCGTACCTTCACCCGCTACGACACCTGACTTGATGGCGATCATATGATGCGCATAACGCGTCGCATGATTCAAATCATGCACAACCATGACAACCGTACGATTATTAAGCTGATTAAGCTTCTGCAATAGATGAAGTACCTCAAGCTGATGCGCCATATCCAGGAAAGTAGTAGGCTCATCAAGGAACAAAATGTCCGTCTCTTGCGCCAGCGCCATGGCGATCCATGCGCGTTGACGCTGACCACCTGAGAGTTGGTCGACCGGTCGTTCCGCAAAATCAGTCATGCCTGTCGCTTCGATAGACCACTGTACAATATTGCGATCCTCCTTGCTCAAAGAGCCAAAGCCCTTCTGGTAAGGAAAACGTCCATAGGATACAAGCTCGGCAACCGTCAGGCCGTCCGGCGCGGTCGGATTTTGCGGCAAAATCGCAAGCTGCTTCGCTACTTCCTTCGTTGACTGCTTATGGATAGACCTGCCATCCAGCAAGACGCTGCCCTTCGCCGGGTTCATAATCCGGGCCATCGTTTTCAAAATCGTCGATTTGCCGGAGCCGTTCGCTCCAACAAGCGCTGTAATTTTGCCTTGAGGAATAGCAATGTTTAAGTCCTTGACGATAAGGCGATCATCATAAGCAATGTCGAGATTCGAGGTTGTTAGACGAATCATTGAGACATGCACGCTCCTTCCGCTGCCCGTGAGCAGACACCAACTCATTAATTTTCTTATTTATATGACGTTTCGCAACGAAATTTGATAACGATTATCATTCACTTTATCAATGATAATCGTTATCAAGTTAATTGTCAATGGTTACAAATGCGACAAATATGCGAACGGAAAAATAGCTCTATTTTCCAGCCTATCGTTTGCTTACCATTTCAGCTTCGTCCCAAACAGGAGCGCGTTGCTTATCTGTCTGCCGGGAGCTGTTATTTGCTTTCCTTGCGCCAGCATGCCCGAGGATGCGCCGCCGTCGAGGTTCATTGCTTGCTGGGCACCCAGCTTCAGCATAATTTGACCCCATTGATTGATGGTCGCGCCGGGTACGGTTGCAATCATGATCGTTCCATCCTTCTTTACGAGAATTCCGCTTCTGGCGGCAGAATCCTGTAAGATCTTGGAGCTGCTAAAGCCTTCTCCCGCCGGAATAATAGCCAGCTTGCCATCCTTCACAAGCCGCGGCCCTGCGCCGATTGCTGTATGGACACGCGACCAGTTGACCGCTTGACCGGAATCATTACTTGTATCCACCCGGTAATCCACCTTCATTCCTACTTTGAAGCGGGCTGCCAGCTTTTCCTCAGAGCCGGTAAAAACGAGCACACAGCCGTCCGCAGGAATGCTGGCGTTCTCATTTTTGCTTATTTTCGTAACGACTCCCTTCCTCACGGTAACGGCAGAGCCCAGCGCAAAGCCGAGCTTTGCCCCTCGCTTCGGAGTGAACATGATCGCGGAGGAACCCGCTTTCGTCGGCGTTCGGTTGATGAAGTAGGCGTGCCAGTTGTTCGGTGATTGAAAGGAGCCGTCCGTTCCCCCTGAAATTTTAACGCGAAGCGTATCCATCAGAACGCTGCCGTCCCATGTAAAGCCAATCGCCGTTCCTGTATTGCCGATATGCTCCAATTTCCCATCCGCTATAACCGTGCCATAAGGCTCCGGGATACCGCCATAAGCTTCGAAATAAGTTCCGTTAATGGCCGCATCGGCGTTATAAGTCTTAGCCAGATCCTTAAGCGGCTGAACGACGCTGACCCTGCGGCCCGCAAGTCCGGCAGTAACCGGCATTCCCTTCGGAATGGTAACCGTTTGAACCGTAAAGGTTTTGCCCGCCGCACTCACCCTCTTGGACTCATGCTTCGCCTTCAGCGTCGAGACCGGCGCCGTAACCTGTACAGGCAGCTTTAGCTGTCCATTGTAGCCGCTCGCCGTCACATCTACGTAAATATTCGCTTTGCCCGCCGCTACCGGGGTTACGACGCTCTTCTCATTGATGCGAACGACCGCGGCGTTATCGGAGCGAAAGCTGACGGTGACGGGAACGGACAGCTTCAGCTTGTCCGAGAGCAGGAGCCGCGTACCGAGCGGCAGCTTGATCGCTGCTGCCGCATAGGTGACCGCGACGGGCCGGACTGGCCCCGCCGCGATCAGCTTGTCGGCGGACGCGTAAGCGATCCGTCCGCCGCTAAGCGGCGTCACGCCGCTCGCGGGAACCGCGGCGTGGCCGCCGTAGGTGTACACGATCGACCCGGCTATGCCGTCGATGGCGTACACCGCGCCGGACCGGGCGCCGGCCAGCACCCGGCCGGCGGCCGGGGACGTCCAGCCGCCTGCGGGCGCTGCCGAAAACTCGCGAGTGAAGCGGACGCTTCCGTCCTCTTCATACGCAGCTATCGCTTTGCCCGCAAGCAGCACCACGCCGCCGCCCGTCATGCCGGCGGCCAGCTTCGCCCCGCGCAGCGGCTCCTCAAGCGCCGCCTTCCACACAACCGCGCTGCCGCGCACGGCATATAGCGTGCCGTCGCTTCCAAGCGCATAAGCGCCGCTCTTACCTGCGGCTAGCTCCTTGACGATCACGCCCTCCGGCAGCAGCGCTGCCTGCTTCTGCCCTTCGGGATCCAGCGACAAAACGCCGTGCTGGTACGCGAAATAAGGCGTTCCCACTTCATCCGTTACAACTCCGGACGGCTGCAGCCCCTCCGTTTTCCCTTTAAAATAAAATATGCCTGCTTGTCCGCCATTTCCCGCTCGATCATACTGATAAAGCCGGGCCCCTTTGCCTGCGGTATAGACCTGCCCCTTCGCGTTCATAGCCGGGGCCGATAACGACGTGTATGTATTAATCCGCTTCCCTTCCTTGCCTGCAGCGTCAATAACGGTTACCCAGCCGTTCGAGGTGACCGCAAACAGCTTGCCGTCCGGCAAAGCCAGCGCAGGAAAAAAAGTGCCCTTTGCCGTATACCTCCAATACTCGACTTCCGCCTTCGCGATAGAGGAGTCAGAGGCTTTCGCCGCCGCTGCAATACCAGACGCCCCCTTCCCGGGAGACAGAGCGTACTCGCTTCCTGTATAACCGAATCCAATTGCCGCTGCCAGAAGAACAGCTATACCTTTTAAGCCGCGTTTCTTCACTAACAGGTTCATATAGCCTATTCTCCCTCTTCCCTTATATTCCCAGATCGTTCTAAAGAACAATATCGACAAAGAAGCACCAAAAATGAAGAATTATACTTGCAGGGCAAGGTGCAGCTGCTAACCTGCACGTTTTGCTTCTATACATTAAATAATGAGGTACTTTACCATTCACCCGATTAAAAATTAATGTCGCGATCCAATCCAGGGCTTCATCGGCAGTTGTTTTGATTCATAAACACAGGTTTGTCGAGCTCATATCCTTGTTCATATTTGTCATAGCCCTTCAGCTTGTTACAACGCTAATTACTTCCAGATAAAATAGTAATAAGGCGTACCAAAAGGCACGCCTTATATTTTTCAACACTTTTAAACAGCAAAAAACCCTTGTTCTCCAAGGGTTTTCTCATGGTATGGTGCGCGTAGAGGGACTTGAACCCCCACGGTCTCCCGCTAGATCCTAAGTCTAGTGCGTCTGCCAATTCCGCCATACGCGCGTGGGTGTAACCTGTGTTATGAGTTATGCTTCTTGCAATTCCTGCTTCCCTAAAGGAAGTATGGTGCGCGTAGAGGGACTTGAACCCCCACGGTCTCCCGCCAGATCCTAAGTCTGGTGCGTCTGCCAATTCCGCCATACGCGCGCGTGTGAGAAAAAATGGTGAGCCATGAAGGACTCGAACCTTCGACACCCTGATTAAAAGTCAGGTGCTCTACCAACTGAGCTAATGGCTCTTGCTATAAAATGGCTGGGGATTCAGGGATCGAACCTGAGAATGACGGAGTCAAAGTCCGTTGCCTTACCGCTTGGCTAATCCCCAGCAGCGATATGGTGGAGGATGACGGGATCGAACCGCCGACCCTCTGCTTGTAAGGCAGATGCTCTCCCAGCTGAGCTAATCCTCCATAAATGGTGACCCGTAGGGGACTCGAACCCCTGTTACCTCCGTGAAAGGGAGGTGTCTTAACCACTTGACCAACGGGCCATGCTTAAATTGTTGCTTTTCCTTACAGTTGAAAGTGTTCTGGAGCTCTCAACCGGGATCGAACCGGTGACCTCATCCTTACCATGGATGCACTCTACCTACTGAGCTATGAGAGCAAGATGGCTCCCCGAACAGGACTCGAACCTGTGACAACTCGATTAACAGTCGAGTGCTCTACCAACTGAGCTATCAGGGAACATTGCACTTTTGGGTTGAAATGTCTCCAAGAGCTTCAACTGCAAAAGAGGCACGGTTGAAAACCAAGGCATATTGCGCCCTGAAAACTGGATACGAAAGAGAATGGCTGCTGAAAGCCTTTGCTGCTGTCTGCCGGATGTATGGGTCCATGCAAACTTTTTTAGGATAAGCCCTCGACCGATTAGTATTCGTCAGCTCCACAC
>NZ_JBMWAM010000033.1:0-20139 GCF_049725345.1 Paenibacillus praedii
TGCGGAAGTGGCTCAGCGGTAGAGCATCGCCTTGCCAAGGCGAGGGTCGCGGGTTCGATTCCCGTCTTCCGCTCCATTATTTTGGCGCCATAGCCAAGTGGTAAGGCAAAGCTCTGCAAAAGCTTTATCCCCAGTTCGAGTCTGGGTGGCGCCTCCACAAATTTTCATCCCATATATTATGTGCCCTTAGCTCAGCTGGATAGAGCGTTTGACTACGAATCAAAAGGTCAGGAGTTCGAATCTCTTAGGGCACGCCATATTTTTTCTAATTTGCCGGTGTGGCGGAATGGCAGACGCGCGCGACTCAAAATCGTGAGGGAAACCGTGGAGGTTCGAGTCCTCTCACCGGCACCATTTAGCTTATACTTAAAATGACTATTACGCTGATTGTACTTATGTACAATCAGCGTTTTTTTGTTTGATTGAAATGCTCCTTATCGTTGTAGTCTTTGTAAAATATAAATGTAAAAGACACTGACTGTTGGGATACAGAAAGCGTCTTTTTTTGTTTGAGCAAACATTACTGAAGACAGAAAAGTTTTGTTTGAGCAAACATTACTGAAGACAGAAAAGAGAGCCTTTGCAGGCTCTCCCTTAACGGTGTTTGATCGTTGAGTCTCTTCATATATCACACTTTACATCATTAGAATAACTTGGGCACCGCTAGTTTATGATCCTTTTTAAGGGATCATTACTTCGCGTGTGTGTTTCAGAGGTACTCTGCGACACAACCCCTCGCTTTCTTTTTAGCTAAGTGGTTAAATAAATTCCTCCTGTAGTCCAAGTACCAAATGGTCCAACGGAACCACACCTCTCTTCACACCGTCTATAATATAATGCACCAATAGAGCATCGAATATACATGCCGTCAAAAAAATAATGAAATAAGCTTTATTACATTAAGAAAAAAGGATGTCGCCTAGAGAAACTTTTTTATAATCGGGCAACGGAGGGGAGAAGGACATATTGTGACCATTGCATTCGATAACAATATACCGATATGGAGATCAAAAAAGAAATGGCCGGCGCGGGTATTAAAAGTATATGGTCGTAAAAAGCTTTGATAGACCAGCCTTTGACCGAAAGTTGGATGCGTGTTGTGATATAACGAGGAAAGCAGTATTATCGTGTCTACTCACCTCGTACGCGATATTGAACATATCTTTGATAAAGTCGTATTCATACGTGACGGGGAGATTGTGCTGTATGACGAGGTGGAGAACGTTCGTCACGCACATGGGAAGAGCATCGACGAGATGATTAAGGAGGTGTTTGGAGAAAGATTAAGCTGATCAATTCCGATTGGAAACGTAACTGCACTTTAATTCTCGGAACGCTTATTATTCTTATCGTCATACAAGCTGCTTTGACAATCGCTGGGGTGATGTAATTATTACCGTCTTAAGTATATTTGGCTACTCGATAGCCTCTATCATTCTGTTTATCAGCTGCTGCAAACTCTTCATAGTATCGGGGCAACGATTTTGCACAGTTGGATTATTGCTGTTCTAATAGGTCGATTCATACAACAATATTTTTAGCATTCACCGATTGGGATATTAAAGCTGTTATAGAAGCTATTGCAGAGGGTGATAGCTCCACCGTCTACCTCATACTTTTTTTTTATTTGGGCGAGCCAGCTAAACGCAATACGTTTAGCTGGCTCTTTTTAAAAGCATATGCAAACGCTATAGGGCGCTGCCGCCGAAGATAAAGCGATATTCCCAATGCTTGTTGTCAATACTGTCGATACGAACGCCGCCGCTTGCTTTCGAATAGGTATGAAGCATTTTACCGTTTCCTAAGTAAATCCCGACATGTGTAACCCTTTGCTTCGATTTATTAATGCGAGAGTAACTCGAAGCGGATGATCCGCGATAGGACATGAAGAACATAAGATCGCCGCGTTTAAGGCTTGTCCATTTCGTTTTGACAGCTGATTTTTTCTTCACGTATTCTGCTTGAGTAGCTGAGCTGCCCGGGATGTTGAGGCCGGCGCCTGTTCGAAGGATGAATTTTGTAAAGTCAGAGCAATCAAATGTTTTGGTCGTAGAACGATTGGATCCGAATTCATAGGGAGTCCCTAAGTATTTCATTCCAGTGGAAATCGACTTCTCAATGGATGAGGATGCCGCATAGGCTTGTCCGTCTATTGGAAGCGGGACAACTCCCGTACTGATCAGGGCGGTAGATAATAAACCGGTTACTATAAGTTTTTTGATGGATTTTGTATTCATGGTTATCGTTTGCACCTCCTGTACTGGTAATACCGTAACATAGGAGAATAACAAGTTTAAGCTGTAAAATATGGTTAAGTTCCACGATTGCCCCTAAAGGCTGGCTTCCGACTCGACTTAAGTCCAGTGTGAAAACCGCCGAAGGTCCGTTTTATAAAAGCGGAATTTGCTCTAAACTAAGTACATAAGCAAGAGCAACACGATAAGCAAGACAGAAATGAAAATAAAAAAAATTTAACGGTCGAAAGGAGTGGGAACTGAAGATGAATGGAAAGAGCGCTTTGGGTGTTTTGCTCGTAATCGTTGGCGGCATCGCAGTACTTAATTTTATCGGGATTAACTTCGGTGCGATAGTCGGATTTTTGCTCCCGTTTATTTTAATCGGACTCGGTGTAGTCGGATGGATGAACAGCAAAAAATGGATCGGCGGCATACTTATCGTTATTGGCGCAATGATGCTGATCGGCAAGCTCGGCGGAATTATTATGCTGCTGTTGGCAATCGGATTGATCGTAGTCGGGGTTGGCCTTTTCAAGAAAGACAAGCGCAGAGCTTACTAGCCGCTGCGAGTGATCATAGATAGGAGGACATGAAATGAGCATAATGAAGCGTGTGCGCGACATTACGGTCGCCACGTTAAATGAAAGATTAGAGAAAGCAGAGGATCCGGTTCGTATGATTGATCAATTTCTCTGGTCGACAAGAGAAGATATTATACAAGCCGAGAAGCTTTATCAGCAATATGCAGCTCACAGCAATCACCTGAAGGTTCAATGGCTGCAGGCGGAGCAGCAAAAGGAGCGGCGCGAGAATCAAGCGCTGACAGCGCTCAAAGCAGGCGAGGAGCAAATGGCTCGTATTGCGCTGCATGAGAAAGCGAGCTGCGAGGAGCGTTCGATTCAATACCGCGAGCTTTATGAGCAGAGCAGGCAAAATACATTGGATCTTGAAGAGCAGCTGCGCGAGATGCGCAGTGAGTACCAGACTGTCTATGACAAACGGGAATATTATGCGGCACGTATGGAGTCACTGAGACTTCAGCAGCGGATGAACAGCCGTTACAATGGAGGTTTCGGTGAGCAAGGCGTTCAACCGGGGGCTGTATTCAGAAGGCTGGAGGATCGCATCAGCGGGATGGAGCATGAGGCCAAGAGCTTGCGCGACATTCGCAGAATGGGGCAGGAATTCATATCCGAAGCGGGCCACACGGTTCAATCTGCGATAGAACGAGAGTTGGAGCAATTAAAGCGAAAGCTTGAGAAGGAAGGATGGTCATCTTGAAAAAACTATATCGTTCCTCGCGGGACAAGAAACTATTCGGCCTTTGCGGCGGCCTAGCTGAAATGTTAAACGTCGATGCGACACTTTTAAGGATCTTATTAGTCGTCGTAACTATTTTTACAAGCGGCGCCGTTATTCTGATCTATCTCATTGCGGGACTGGTTGTGCCGAAGGAGCCGCCGATTTATTCTAACTTTGGTCCAAATGGCTATGGCGGCGGCTATAATGCTGGCTTAGGCGGCAGCGGTGCAGGCTACGGAACGGAATCGCAGTTCGGCGGACCTTACAAAAACCCGCCGCAGCCGCAAGGCACTTGGAGTTCAACAGATGCAGGAGTAAATCCCGCTGCGTCATCGCAATTCGATAGCATGATGGATGATTTGGAGAAAAAAGCACTGCGTCGTGAAATTGAAGAATTGAAAGCCAAACTTGCTAAATACGAGAAGGGAGATTTTTAATATGGGAATTTTCAAACGCATGAAGGATATGACGAAGGCATCGGTAAATGAGGCATTGGACAAAATCGAAGATCCGATTATTATGCTTAACCAATACTTGCGGGACATGGAATCTGAGATTCATCAAGCAGAAGTAACCGTAGCGAAGCAAATGGCGAATGAGCGCCGCATGAAGCAACGTCTTGACGAGGCTGTGAGCAGCGTGGCTGATCGCGAATCCAAGGCGGAGGCTGCTTTGAGAGCCGGCCAAGAGGAGCTTGCTCGCAAGCTGCTGGAAGAGAAGGTTTATTTCGATCAGAAGGTAACGGAATATGCGGAGCTTCACGTACAGTCGAAGCAGCAGGCTGATGAGCTTCTACAGCAGCTGCACACGATGAAGGATGAGTTCTATCAGCTGCGCAACAAGCGCAACGAGCTTGCTTCCCGTGCACAGGTTGCGAAAGCACAAAAGCAAATGGCGCAATTGACTGCGAACCATACGATTGACAGCGGCTCTGCATCGCGCGGCTTCTACCGGATGGAGGAGAAAATTATGCAAATGGAGGCAGAAGCGGATGTGCTTCGCACACCACGCTCCTACAACGGTACAGCAGGCAGCTTTAACGCGGCAGATGCTGAGAAAAAGCTAAAGGTTGATGAGCAGCTGCAGGCGCTGAAGAGCAAGCTGAATACAGGCCCCTCTTTAAGCAAATCTTCAACTGAAGAATAGGCTGTAGAAGGATGGAAGAAGCGGACCGGCTGTTCGGTCTGCTCTTTCATGTTTTTTTGTATGTGAGATAACATGATCCGCTTACAATAAATTATAATAAGATACATAAGAGGATGTGAGCCGTATGGCGCAGGGGAAGCCGAGTGATCAATCTGATCATGCGGCCCGCAGACGAAATATAACGGAAACGATATTATGGCTGCTTATTATTATCAGCTTAGTCGTCATTGTGCTTCAAAGCATTGGTTATGTTGAGCTGTTTACGCTAAGCGGCAAATGGGCAGTTATTGGGCTGACGATTGTAGGGGCCGGTCTTGCGGCAGCTGCACTGAACGGCTATTTGGAAAATACCAAATTAAAGGAATCATTAAAGCGGCTTACGGAGCAGCAAATGAAACGTCGTTATGCCGTCACCTTGGATCATCATGAAACAGCGGATGGAAATATTGCGGAGCAGGAGCAGGTCGATCCTACCTGGACTGAGAAGGTTAAATTTACTGCTGTCATTGAGGAGCGCCAGCGATTGGCGCGTGAGCTGCACGATGCGGTCAGTCAGCAGCTGTTCGCGATTTCCATGACGGCGACGGCCGTAAGCCGAACGATAGAGCGGGATTGGGAGCGGGCGAAGCGTCAGGTTCAGCTAATTGAAGAGATGGCTGCCGTTGCGCAATCGGAAATGCGCGCGCTGCTGCTTCATCTTCGGCCGGTCCATTTGGATGGGAAGAACTTAGGGCAAGCGTTGGCTATTCTGGTGGAAGAGCTGAAGCAGAAAGTACCGATGACGATAACACTTGAAGTCGATGACACGATTGTGCTGAAGCCGCAGGCAGAGGACCATTTGTTCCGTATCGCGCAGGAGGCCTTGTCGAATACGCTTCGCCATTCGAAGGCGAACACAATGGAGATCAAGCTGCTGCACAGCGGGAATCAAGTAGAGCTGATCCTTCAGGACAGCGGCGTGGGCTTTGACCTCGAAGAGAAGAAGCAGACGTCCTATGGCTTGCTCACGATGGAAGAGCGGGTAAATGAGCTGGGTGGCTCGTTAAAAATGATATCCCGAGTAGGAGAAGGTACGCTCATTCATATTTGGGTGCCAATGGATGGACAACGTGAATCGAAAGGATAAGCGGGCTGGCTATAGGACAGTGATGATAAAAATAAGGACGGTGTAGGGTGTGGAGGCGATTGGGCAATTGAGTCAGCCGATTAAGGTATTGCTTGTCGATGATCATGAGATGGTGCGAATCGGACTAGCGGCGGTGCTGGACACGGAGGACGGGATAGAGGTTGTCGGCGAAGCCAGCAATGGTATGGACGGCATTCGATTGGCACAGGCGTACAAACCTGACGTTGTTTTGATGGATTTGGTGATGGAGGGTATGGATGGCGTCGAGACGACTGCGAAGCTGCTTGAGCTTTATCCCGAATGCAAAGTGATCGTATTGACCAGCTATTTGGATGACAGCAAGCTGTATCCGGTTATTGAAGCGGGTGCCTTCAGCTATTTGCTGAAAACGTCGCGGGCAACGGAAATTGCCGATGCGATACGTGCCGCGGCACGCGGCCAATCTGTGCTGGAGTCGCAGGTGGCAGCTAAAATGATGAATCGCTTCCGTCAGCCAAAGCAGCAGGAGCAGGCGCCCCTGCACGAGGAACTGACCGATCGGGAGATGGATGTACTTAAACGTGTAGCGCAGGGACTCTCAAATCAGGAAATCGCCGATGAGCTGTTTATTGGCGTCAAGACGGTAAAATTCCATATTACGAATATTTTTAATAAGCTTGAAGTGGATGACCGCACGCAGGCGGCTATCTATGCGCATAAGCAGGGAATTGCGGATTAAGAGTAAGGCTATTCATGCCGATGAACGGTAGCTGTTAAGTTCTATGTGTTGTTTATGAAGATGGCTTGTCGTTATGGTCTGCTAAGCTTCGTATGAGCTGGTACAGCTGTTCGGTTTGATTGATGTCGATGACCGGTATTGCTATATCTGCCGCAGCTGAGACGGCGTCAGGCCAGACCGCCGCTGCGAGCGGATTGGTTACATTTTGCAACAATTCCAGGTCTTTCGCTGATTGTATTGCGATGATCTTCGGGTAGGAGGCAGTCTTGAAGCCTTCGATCAAGATGACATCTGCATGCTGCAGCTGCGGGATCAATTGCTCAAGCGATTCGGTATGCTGCTTGATGATTGCCGTACGCCTCGATGATGTGATAGCTGTTACATCTGCTCCTGCCGCCTGATGCTTCCACGTATCGGTGCCAGGCGAATCCATCTGAAAATCATGCGCGTCATGCTTGATTGTGCCTACCTTATAGCCCGCTTGCTTAAAGCGTTCGATTAACCGGCAAACCAATGTGGTTTTGCCGGTGTTTTTGTATCCGACGATCTGGACGATAAGGGGAGTAAGAGAGAGAGTTGGCTGCATAGCTGGCTCCTTTGCGGTATGAGCGGGAAAGCAGAACACTCTTTCTGACGCTCATGCGAATGAATTGTCATTGTATTCAGTTTACCATACATAGTAAAATTAGCGATTATAGCAAGGTGGAGAAAAAGGACTTGGGGGTTATGCTATGTCTGAGCGTGCGGGAATGGATGGGGGAGCTGCTGCAGGTACAGGAGAAGATGCGCTTGCAGGGAATGTCCAAGCGCATGCG
Source organism: Paenibacillus praedii (assembly GCF_049725345.1). NCBI lineage: Bacteria > Bacillati > Bacillota > Bacilli > Caryophanales > Paenibacillaceae > Paenibacillus > Paenibacillus praedii. The sequence continues at coordinate 7,345 of NZ_JBMWAM010000033.1, forward strand.
GAAGGGAAGGAGCGGCACAGCCGTTTTAACCGGCGGGCTGTGAAGGTTGACGAGGCGCAGCGGCGGGTGCTGGCGGCTGCCGACGAGCTGCGCTGCGGCATCGAGCTTGTGCCGCTGCGGGAAAGCGGCGGCCGCAGGCTTGCGCAGTCGCTGCATGCGACAAGCGACTGGCCGCCCTTCGCGCGCTCAGGACTTGACGGTTATGCCGTGCGCGCGGCAGATATCGCCGCAGCGTCGCCGGCATCTCCGGCGGCGCTGCGGGTCATTGACTCGATCGCGGCGGGCGGGCTCGCCCTCGCGACCGTAGAGAAGGGCACGGCCGCGCGCATTATGACCGGCGCGGCTGTGCCTGCAGGGGCGGACGCGGTCGTCATGCTAGAGCAGACCGCGGAAGCCGTTCTGGCCGATGGTTCGGCAGCGGTGCTGATTAAGCACGCAGGCCGGAGCGGCCAAAACATAGCGCCCCAAGGCGAGGAGTTTCGCCTTGGGGGCGTATGGGGTGTGCCCGGCACGGTGGTGCGGCCGGGCCATGTTGCGCTGCTAGGCACGTTCGGCTATGCCGAGGTGCCGGTACTGGCGCGCCCGCGCGCAGCGGTATTCGCAACCGGCAGCGAATTGCTGCCGGTTGCCGCTTCGCTTGCGCAGGGCCGAATCCGCGACAGCAACAGCTGGATGGTTGCGGCCATGCTGGAGCAAAGCGGGGCTGTGCCGATGCTGTGCGGCACACTTCCCGATGATCCTGCTGAGGTTGCGTCAGCGATTTCCCGCGTACTCGATGATACGGACCTCATCATTACGACCGGGGGTGTGTCCGTCGGAGACTTCGATGTCATGTCCGACATCATCCGCACCATTAAGAGCGAAGGCTGGTCAAGCAGGAAGCATGCTTCCGTTTGTGAACAATCCTCATATACTGGCAGCAGTGCAGAAGAGAGGCAATGGCCAAAAGCTGATCGAGCTGATGAAGAGGCGTCAAAAGGGTCAGCCCCAAGCCAAGTGCTGTTCGACCGCGTAGCGATGAGACCTGGAAGCCCAACCTCGGCTGCGGTCGTGGAAGGGAAGCTTCTGTTTGCCTTATCAGGAAATCCGGGCGCATGCTTTGTTGGCTTCGAGCTATTCGTCCGGCCAGCACTGCTAAGAATGCAAGGTGTCGAAGCTGCCAGGCCACGGACTGTCCATGCACAGCTGCTCCATGCGATAGACAAGCCAAGTCCGCATGATCGGTTTGTCAGGACACGCTTGCTCTATGAGACGGATGGACGGATATATGCTGACCCTCTAGCCTTCACCAAATCGAGTATGATGGCCTCTATCGCGGATGCTGAAGGGCTCGCTGTCATTCCATCAGGTCCTGACGGCGCTGCAGCCGGTGACATCATCGAAGTCATTCTTGTTCCATAAAATAATAAACCCTGAGCAGCCGCCGAGGGTTTATTTGTTGATGCTGTGTGAAGCGATTCATCATATTTTTACATTTATTGAAGGAATTTGATTTCGATTCATCGAATACAAATGATAGAATATCAGGAGAGCAGCTTAGCAAGAATGATACTGAGGTATAGCGTCAGTTTTATAAATATCGGTTCAAAATGAGCCCGACATGAGGAAGCGGCCAGTAGGATTGCATCGCGCCATAATACGCGCTGTAAGGGAGAGTGGACGATAAATAAGGCTGCACAAGGTCTGCTGTCGTCTGCTCGTCCGCATAGGTTAAAGCAGTCTTTAAGCCGTTCAGCATACCGTCAACGCCGAGCATCAGCTGCTTTAGGCGTCCGCTGTTACCCATTTGCTTTGACTCACCGTTCGATGCAATGATCCATTCGCCGAAGTCGCTGCTTCGGCGCAGACCAATCTCCCCGGCAGCAGGGTGGCGAAGTGCCAGCTCAACCGTTTCCCAAAGATCGGGCTTCAATTCGTCAGCGTGCTTCTTATAGATATACTCCAGCTGGTTAAGCAGCTCCGATAGTTGTTTTAAATGAGCATCGATTGGCTCGTTAAAATGAAGCTTGCGGCTTAGCTGCGAGGTGATCTGATCCAGCTTTTGCTGAGCTTTGTCCGCTAACCTAAACCACGTGGCAGCGCTGTCCGCAGCCTTAAGATAGATCTGGTTCCAGTCATCGTTGTAATCGGGCGGCTGCTGCGCTTCTCCGTCACGGTAAGGATAGTAACCATAAGGTGTAACGGCTTGTATTGGCGCGTACACCGTTGTTCGTTCAATAGGCCTGATCGAGCGTATGTATGATGTCATTTGAATCGCTCCTCTCTAGCTCCCATGGATTGCTGCTGCGTCAGCATACAATAGAATGGTTGAAAAGGCTGGCGAATACTGTCGCTGCAGATAAATCTATTATTAGACAAAAGCGGCCCCTCTCTGCAGAGCTGCGCCGCTTCGACCACTACAGCAGTAAAAATAGTAATGCGATTGCCGCTAAATCAAGCGCTACCGCTCCGCCCCACGGATAGTAAGGCTGTGGATTGTAATAGTAGGGATCATAAGGATAAGACTGTGTTTGCAGCTGCGTCTTTTCAGTCTTAGCGACCTTTGGGTTATTTTCTTTCTTATATTTACCGCCTTTTTTCTTTTTTGAAACCGCAGGCTGAGCCTTTTTCAGCATCGCCTCTGGTCCGCCATCCCTATCTGCGTTAAGCAGCAGCTTGCCGCCGCGGCAGGAGCTTAGTATACCAATGTGGCGAGAGCCATCATTCATGACGACGCATACAGGCATTCCGCAAAACTGTTGCACAACATCCTCATGCAACGGATATATTTGCTTCATTTGTTTTGTGACACCTCCTGCAACCAATATATTCATCTACAGGCAAACATGTATGGTTAAATACCCATCTTGACAAAATAGGAGAGTGAAAGAATGTACATGCCCAAGGAAGCAATACCCGTCAAAAAACGGCTGTCTGCGCAGAGTCGCTCTAAACGAACGAGAATTGGCGTGCTGCTTGCTCTGCTTGTCCTCATTTTTGGCGGTGTATGGGCATTATGGGTCGAGAAAAACGAAATAAGAGCCGAGACATCGGCAGAGGAAATGCTTCAGCATGATTTGGAAATATTATGGAGATGGAGCGATGATCAGCTGACGAGCGGCTCGAGCAATGGGAGGTGGACGATCCGCTGGGACGTAACGGGGAAACAGGGGATGAAGGATGCTCTGGTATCGAAGCTTTTTAAAGATGAAGAAGGAAGAGCTATTGAAAAGCTCATTCATAATGATGGAAATTCCGTTACAGGCGATGTCCCTTCTTACGGGGGACGAATTTCAGTTAACCTCGTAGAGAAAAACGATAGTCAAGAGCAGCTTATGCTGCTGCTGGAAACGGACAAAATACGGGATAAAGGCTCTTTGCTGAAAGCAGCAGCTGCGGTATCGGAGAAGCTGGTCGATAGTGAAGCTGTATTTACGAGCAGTATGAAGGTACAGGGCTTTGCGGCAAATGCGAACCCAGCAAACGATTTTCTGGTTTTGTCGAATGCCAAAGCCATCGATCGCTACGAGGACGAAGGAACAATTAGCGAAACCTTCTATACAGGCAAGCTCCGTTCCGCTATCGATTTTGAGGGAAAAACAGCGAATATTCAAATCGCTGTTCACGAGGAAGCAGAAACAAATAAGAGCCTTCTAACGATCGGAATTCCGCTAATCACGGGCGATTACAGCTTTGTGCAATTTGATGAACGATAACGAACGTTGAACATAACAATTGTACATTGAGGCTCTAGCAGCGCTAATTAGAAGAATTTACGTTCCTTATCAGTATTTTTTATGACGAGTTGAATAGCGAATTAAGGTTGAATATGATAAACTACATACCATGCAAAGCAGTATCAAAATACATAGGAAAGAATGAGGCAAATGACCTATACGAATAATCTTGAATCCGTCTCCGCAGAGGGCGCTGTATACTATCTGTTCGGAGCAACAGGCGATTTGGCACGGCGCAAGCTGTTTCCAGCCCTTTTCAGTTTATATAAAGAAGGCAAGCTTTCGGAAAACTTTGCCGTTGTTGGACTAGCTCGCCGTCCTCGTACCAATGAACAATTCCGTGAGGACCTGTACCAATCGATCGTTGAATTTTGTCGCTACAAGGCAGATGATGCTGAGCTTTGGAACCGTTTTGCGGAGCATTTCGTTTACATGTCGCTAGATATTAACGATGTCGAAGGCTTCCGCGAGCTTAGCCGCTTGTCGGAGCAGCTGGATACGAGGTTCAACATTCCAGGCAACCGTTTATTTTATTTAGCGCTTGCTCCGTCGCTGTTCGGACCTGTTTCGTTCAATCTTCGCGATGGCGGGCTGCTGGAATCGAATGGCTGGCACCGCGTTGTCATTGAGAAGCCGTTCGGCTACGATCTTCCGTCTGCTCAGAAGCTGAACGAGCAGATCAACCAAGTGTTCAAGGAAGAAGAAATTTATCGCATTGACCACTACCTGGGCAAGGAAATGGTTCAAAATATTCAAGTTATCCGTTTTGCCAATGCCTTTTTCGAGCCTTTGTGGAACAACAACCATATTGCGAACGTACAAATTACGCTTTCGGAAACGGTTGGGGTAGAGGATCGCGGCGGTTATTATGACAAATCGGGTGCACTGCGCGACATGGGGCAGAACCATATGCTTCAAATGCTGACGATGATTGCAATGGAGCCGCCTAGCCGTCTTCACGGCGAAGATATTCGCGACGAGAAGGTAAAGGTGCTGCGCTCGCTTCGCAATTACACATCCAGCGAGGATGTTCGCGAGAAGGTTGTTCGCGGTCAATACAGCGAGGGCAGCTTTAGGGGCAAGGAGCTTCCAGGCTATCGTCAAGAGGATTCCGTCAATGAAGAATCGACGACAGAAACTTATTTTGCCGCAAAGGTATTCGTGGATAATTTCCGCTGGGCAGGCGTGCCGTTCTACATTCGTACAGGCAAGCGCCTACCGGTCAAAACGACAGAGGTTGTCATTGAATTCAAATCAATGCCTCAAAATGTTCTGTTCGCTCAGCGTCATGATTTGGCGCCGAACCTGCTCGTTATTCGCGTAAATCCGCTTGAGGGCATATATATTAAAGTAAACGCAAAAACGCCTGGCGAGAATAATTCCGTACAGCCTGTAGCGATGGAGTTCTGCCAGAGCTGCCAAGTCGGCATTAACACGCCTGAGGCCTATGAGCGTCTCATTCATGATGCGGCTCGCGGCGATTCTACTTATTTCACGCGCTGGGACGAGGTTTCTCAGGCATGGGCGTTCGTGGACCGCATTGCGCAGGCATGGCGCGAAGACAAAAACGATTTGAAGCATTATCCGGCTGGATCCTGGGGTCCGGAAGCAGCGAATGAGCTGCTGGCTGAGGACGGCTTCCGCTGGTGGCCGGTGAACGGACAAGAGGAAGATAACGTTATATGGGTGTCGAACAGCGGGAAATAAGCGCTGACGAATGCCCTGTTTAATGAAGGGAAGGCAAGCATGAGCCAATCGTTACGTAATGAAATTAAACAGGAAGTAGATAAGCGCCGAACGTTCGCTATTATCTCACACCCTGACGCAGGTAAAACGACTTTAACAGAGAAGCTCCTCCTATTCGGAGGGGCTATTCGGCTTGCAGGGTCTGTTAAAGCTCGCAAAGCGAGCCGTCACGCTACATCCGACTGGATGGAAATTGAGAAGCAGCGTGGAATCTCGGTTACGTCGAGCGTAATGCAATTCGACTATCTGGGGCATCGCGTCAATATTCTGGATACCCCGGGTCACCAGGATTTCAGCGAGGACACTTACCGGACATTGACCGCAGCCGATAGCGCGGTCATGCTTATCGACGTTGCCAAGGGCGTGGAGGCGCAGACGATCAAGCTGTTTCAGGTTTGCCGCAAGCGCGGTATTCCGATCTTTACATTCATTAACAAGCTGGACCGCGAAGGCCAAAGTCCGTTCGAGCTCATGGAAGAGCTGGAGCGGGTGCTTGGCATCCGTTCGGTTCCAATGAACTGGCCAATCGGCATGGGCCGCGAATTGTGTGGCGTATACGACCGGATGAAAAATCAGGTCGAGCTGTTCCAAGGCAATGATCATTCGACAATTGAAGTTCGTCCGGTAAATGATTATAACGATCCGGTCATTCGTGAGATGGCTGGCGATTATTTGACCGACCAGCTAATCGGCGATCTGGAATTGCTTGATGTAGCCGGCGATCAATTTGATTTCGACAAGGTGCGTGCGGGCGAGCTGACGCCGGTGTTTTTCGGAAGCGCGGTGAACAACTTCGGCGTGCAGACCTTCCTTGAGAATTTCCTGGAGCTGGCGCCTAAACCGACCTCGCGAAACAGTACGACCGGCGTGGTTGAACCAACAGATGAGAAGTTCAGCGGGTACGTATTCAAAATTCAAGCGAATATGAATCCGGCGCATCGCGACCGGATCGCGTTCCTCCGCATTTGCTCCGGCCGCTTCGAGCGGGGCATGAGCGTGCGCCATGTGCGCAACGGGAAGGACATTAAGCTGGCGCAGCCGCAGCAGTTCCTTGCGCAGGATCGGGATATTGTCGATACCGCTTATCCGGGTGATATTATTGGACTATTCGATCCGGGTATTTTCCGAATCGGCGACTCCTTGTCGCAGGGCTCGGAGATCGTATTCGATGAGCTGCCGACGTTCTCGCCGGAAATTTTTGCTAAAGTTACCGTGAAAAACGCTTTAAAGCATAAGCAATACCAGAAGGGGATCGATCAGCTGACCGAGGAGGGCACCATCCAGGTGTTTCATTCTACGGGCAACTTTGACGAGACGATTCTGGGTGTTGTCGGACATCTGCAGTTCGAGGTGTTCGAGCATCGGATGAAGGCGGAATACGGCGTTGATATTCAGCTGCACCGGATGCAATTCCAGTTCGCGCGCTGGATCGTCGATGATAAGATCGACCCGGGTAAGTTCCGGATCAATACGACACTCGTGAAGGACAAGAAGGGCAATTATGTCGTCTTGTTCGAGAACGAGTATGCGATGCGGACGGCAATAGACAAAAATCCGACCTCAAAGTTTTTGGAAACCGCGCCTTAATCGCAAGGCAGCAGATCATATCAGGCATCCTCAGCTTAAAAAGCGCATCCGCGCTTGGACTGAGGATGTCTTTTTGCCTTTCTATGGTTGAGTGCCGCGAGAGCTGGTTATAGTTTAAGAGAGCAAGGATAGAAGAACAGAAGTGCTAAATGTTCACTTTACTCGTATAATAAAAGGATAAATGATGAATAGGTGGCTAGGCATTCATGAAAACAATTATGTTCACCGGCGGCGGCTCAGCCGGTCATGTTACTGTAAATTTGGCCTTAATCCCGCGTTTTCTCGAACAGGGCTGGTCGGTACAATATATTGGATCGGAGAACGGCATCGAACGCAAGCTTATCGCTGCGCTTCCGGAAGTAAAGTATCATGCGATCGCGACGGGCAAGCTAAGAAGGTATTTGGATATTCAAAATATAAAGGACCCTTTCAAGGTAATAAAAGGATTGTATCAGGCTTATCAGCTTATCAAGCAGAACAAGCCTAATGTTATTTTCTCCAAGGGCGGCTTTGTTTCGGTACCCGTGGTCATCGGGGCATGGCTCAATAAAGTGCCGCTTCTTATCCATGAATCCGATTTGACGCCGGGCCTTGCCAATCGGATTTCGATCCCTTTTGCGACAGGTGTATGTACAACATTCCCGGAAACGGGCGGTATGCTGAAATCTGAAAAATACCGTCATGTGGGTGCTGTCATTCGGGAGGAAGTGAAGCAGGGGGATGCTGAGCACGGAAGAGCCCTCTGCGGATTTACCCGAAGTAAGCCTGTCATTCTGGTCATGGGGGGCAGTCTGGGCTCGCGTAAAATTAATCAAACGGTGAGGAATGCTCTGACCCGCTTAACGAAGCAATTTCAAATTGTTCATCTGTGCGGTAAAAACCAAGTCGATCCCGCGATTACGACGCCAGGCTATAAGCAATTCGAATATGTGAACGAACAGCTGCCGGATGTGCTGGCGATGGCGGATCTTGTCGTATCACGCGCAGGTTCAAACTCCATATTCGAGTTTTTGGCGCTCAAGAAGCCGATGCTGCTTATACCGCTGACGAAGGAGCAGAGCAGAGGGGATCAAATTTTAAATGCGCAATCCTTTGAGAAATCGGGTTATTGCGACGTGTTGTACGAGGAGAAGCTGACGGCCGATTCGTTGATCGACGGCGTTGAGCGTTTGTACCAAAAACGTGATTTATTCATGCAGACGATGAGCGAGAGTGAGGAGACGAACGCTCTGACCGCTGTTTATGATTGGATAAACGAGATCGCGAGGAAGTAAGGTGTCACTTTAAGGCATATCAACATAAGGAATAAAGAAAGCGATCTGAAACGTGTGGGTAACGTTAAGGATCGCTTTTACTTGTTTAATACAAAGCAAGAAGTTTATTGACGATGAACCGTTTTCATGCCATAATGTACGCGTGTACATAATAATGAGTTATACACCATGGCATATAACTGATCAGGAGGCTACCGATCATTAGCAGGAAAGAAGTGGCGAAGCTGGCCGGCGTCTCGGAGGCGACTGTTTCCAGAGTATTGAACAATGTCGGTCCGATAAAAGAGGAGACCCGTGAACGTGTACTGCAGGCTGCAGCCGAGCTGGGTTACGTCCCGAATGCGCTCGCGCAGCAATTTGCCCGGCGGAAGAGCGGTAATATTGGCGTTATATTACCGTTCGTGCCTAAGGTTCATCTGTTCTCGACCTATTATTTCTCGGAAATTTTAAGCGGGATCGGCGAGACGGTTAGACGCTTCGGGTATGATCTGCTGCTCATTTTTAAGGAGCCGGATGGCGTGAGGGATTATGCAAAGCTGTTCCGAACGCAGAAGATTGATGCGTGCATTGTGCTCGGCTCGCAAAATGTGCCCGAGGAACGTGCCGCGCTGGCGGAGCTGAAAGCGGGAGGCTTCCCGTTCTGCCTTGTGAATCAGCGATTTGACGAGGAGCAATATGTGACGGTTGATGCTGATCATTTGACGGGGAGCATGGATGCCGTCCGGCATTTGGTGCAGCAGGGTAAGCGAAGGGTTGCATTCGTAAATGGTCCCGCTCAGTATTCGAACAGCTCCGACCGATTGCATGGCTACCGGGCTGCGCTTCAGGAGGCGGGCATCGCTTACGACGATGAGCTGGTCTTTGTCGGCAATTACAGTCGGAAAAGCGGCTTTGAGCTGGCGGAGAAAATGGCACAGCAGATTCGCAGCGGTACGATTGAAGCGGTATTCGCCGCTAATGATCGCATGGCGATCGGGCTTATGCAGGGACTCCGAGAGCAGGGGCTTGAGGCGGGACAGCAATATGCGCTCGTCGGCTATGATGATTCGGACGGCTCGCGCATTATTAGTCCGCGTCTGTCGACGGTAGCGGTGCCCTTTTATGAAATGGGAAGACTGGCCGCGACCAGGCTGCTGGATGCAGGGCATAAGGAAAAGGCGAAGACGGGGGAAATGGAAATGCTGCCCGTCAGCTTCATTCAAAGAGAAACATCTTAATTTACGGGAGGCGGAAATTCGATGGATCAAGTTAGAGTGGGTATGGTTGGCTATAAGTTTATGGGAAAGGCGCATAGTAACGCGTATCGTGCGCTTCCGATGTTTTTTTCAAACTCGATTAAGCCCGTGATGAAAGCCATATGCGGACGTGATCCGCAGGGTCTCGAGCAAGCGAGAGCGCAATTCGGCTGGGAAAGCTCGGAGACGGATTGGCGGAAGCTGGTTGCGCGCGAGGATATCGATCTGATTGATATTAACGCTCCAAGCGATGCGCATAAGGAAATTGCGCTTGCTGCGGCTGCAGCAGGCAAGCATCTGTTCTGTGAGAAGCCTTTAGCCCTTACGCTTGAGGATTCGCGTGAAATGCTGGAAGCGGCGGAGAAGGCCGGCGTGAAGCATATGGTTGGCTTTAACTACCGTTTTGCTCCCGCGGTGCAGCTGGCGAAAAAGCTTGTAGAGGAAGGCCGAATCGGCCAAATATATCATTTCCGCGCAGTATTCCTGCAGGACTGGATTATTGATCCAAGCTTCCCGCTCGTATGGCGTCTGCAGAAGGAAATTGCGGGCTCCGGCTCGCATGGCGATCTAGGCGCGCATCTCATTGATATGGCCCGCTTTCTTGTCGGCGAGTTCAATGAGGTCATTGGCATGAGCGAGACGTTCATTAAGGAGCGTCCGATAGCTTCTGCGATGACGGGACTGAGCGCCAAAGGCAGCGAGGATGGTCCTCGCGGTGAGGTTACCGTTGATGATGCAACATTGTTTATGACCCGGTTCGAGAACGGGGCGCTCGGGAGCTTCGAGGCGACCCGTTTCGCTGCAGGCCATCGCTGCACGAACGGCTTCGAAATCAATGGCAGCAAGGGCAGCATCAAGTTCGATTTCGAGCGGATGAATGAGCTTCAGGTTTATTTTACCGACGATGCGGAGGATGTGCAGGGCTTCCGCCGCGTGCTGGCGACGGATCCGTCTCATGCTTATATGGATGCATGGTGGCCGGCAGGTCACACGATCGGTTACGAGCATACGTTTACACATGAGGTGCACGAGCTGATGCAGGCGTTCGCGGAGGACCGTCAGCCGGTGCCAAACTTCGTGGACGGGGTGAAATGCCAAGAGGTGCTGGAAGCGGTTGAGCGTTCCATCGAGGAACGCCGCTGGGTCGCCATTAGTGAATTGTTATAATAGAAGGTTAAATCATTCAAGCAGTGGAGAGGCAGGTACCAAGCAATGAAAAAAGCATTAATCGTATGGGGCGGCTGGGATGGTCATCAGCCTAAGGAAGTTGCTGAGATTTTCCGACAGGTGCTCGTCTCTGAGAACTTTGAAGTCGAGGTGTCTGATACGCTTGAAGCGTTTGCGGATGCGGAGAAGCTGAAAGGATTGGATCTGATCGTTCCGGTATGGACCATGGCTCGAATTGATCAGAAGCTGGTCGACAACGTATCTGCAGCTGTGCAAAGCGGCGTAGGCCTAGCAGGCTGCCACGGCGGCATGTGCGATGCTTTTCGCGAAAATGTGGATTGGCAGTTCATGACCGGCGGACAATGGGTTGCGCATCCCGGCAATGACGGTGTTGAATACACGGTCAATATCAGCTACTCGTCCAGCCCGCTAACAGCAGGCATCGAGGACTTCGTCGTGAAATCGGAGCAGTATTATTTGCATGTGGATCCTGCGGTGGAAGTGCTGGCAACGACACGGTTTCCGTTAACGCCTGGGCCTCACTCCTTAAACAAAGCAGTAGATATGCCGGTGGTGTGGACGAAGCGCTGGGGTGTAGGAAGAGTTTATTACAACTCCCTTGGTCATCAAGCGAATATTATGGAAATTGCGACGGTGAAGGAGCTGATGCGTCGCGGGTTCCTCTGGTGCGCGGAAGGCAAATCGCTGGCTGTGGCTGCAGGAACGGGTGCTGCGGCTTACAGCGGAATGGCGGATAATCAGCTTTAAGCAACAAATGCAGTGACATATTATAACCATTTCAGGTATGGGGCGAGGGACGAACAAGCATGAATAAAATAAAAGCAGGCGTTATTGGAACGGGTAATATTAGCGGAATCTATTTTGAGAATGGCAACCGGTTTGATGCGCTTCAGGTTGTTGCTTGCGCGGATTTGGATGTTGATCGGGCAAGAGCAAGAGGCGAGGAATTTGGCGTCCGGGGCTGCTCCGTGGAGGAGCTGCTTGCTGATCCGGAAATCGAAATGATTATTAATCTTACAATCCCTCAAGCACACGCTTCCGTTTGCTTGAAAGCGCTTGAAGCGGGTAAGCATGTATATGTGGAGAAACCATTCGCGGTAACGCGTGAGGAAGCGCAGGAGGTACTGCTGCTTGCTCAAAGGAAAGGGCTACTTGTAGGCAGCGCGCCGGATACATTCCTTGGCGGCGGCATTCAGACAAGTATTAAGCTGATCGAGGATGGCTGGATCGGCACCCCGATTGGAGCCACAGCTTTCATGGTCGGAGGAGGCCACGAAAGCTGGCACCCTGCGCCGGAATTTTATTACAAAAAAGGCGGCGGCCCGATGTTCGATATGGGGCCTTATTATTTGACGGCATTGGTTGCGATGCTCGGACCAATTACGCGCGTAACGGGTTCGGCTCGTATTTCGTATCCGGAGAGAACGATTACTAGCCAGCCGAAATCCGGACAAAAGATTCGGGTTGAGGTGCCGACGCATATCGCTGGAGTGATGGATTTTTCTTCCGGCGTAATCGGCACGCTGCTGACAAGCTTCGATGCGAAGGGCGGCTCGACGCTGCCTCGCATCGAAGTATACGGCAGCGGGGGTACAATGCTGGTGCCGGATCCGAATAACTTTGGCGGCAATATTCAAATTTGCCGTGCAGGCAGCAGGGAGTGGTCGGATATTCCGCTGGCTTACGGATATACGGAAAATGCCCGCGGCGTAGGCGCTGCCGATATGGCGAAAGCGATCCAAACCGGCCGCAAGCACCGTGCGAACGGAGAACTTGCTTATCATGTGCTTGAAGCGATGCATGGCTTCCATGATGCTTCGGAGCAAGGCGTACACTATGTGATGAAGAGTACCTGCGAGCGCCCCGCGCTGCTGCCGTTGGGCCTGCAGCCATACTGCTTGGACTAATAGTATAGGTGCATCAGCTCTGTAGGAAGAGCGGCAATAAAAAACAGCAGGCGGTCATTGAAGTGACCCCAAAAAGTTAGACATCTATATTTAGGCAACCTGTTCGGCATGAGTTCGGTATTGTACCGGACTCATGCCTTTT
>NZ_JBMWAM010000034.1:0-15044 GCF_049725345.1 Paenibacillus praedii
GACTGCTGTCAAACGCAGCCTAGCAAGGGGTTTCCACATGAGGGTGTTTTCAAACTGCACTTTTCTTGACTATTCCAACTGTTTATTTTTTCTTTATCAACAATATCCTTAACAACATCTTCAAGGGTTACGTTTCTCAACGTATTCTCTAATGCAAATTGAGCAGCTGTGAATAATGGAACTATTGTATCTTGGATATTCCTACCTACAGTACAAGCTGGATTTGGTTCTTCATGCACACTAAACAATTCTTTTTCTTGTACAACATTAACTGCCTTATATACGTCTAATAAGGTAATATCCGATAAATCCCTGGCAAGTTTAGCTCCCGCTATACCAGGATGTACTTCTACTAAGCCTGCTTTTTTAAGCATCCCCATAATCTTTCTTATCACGGCAGGATTCGTGTTTACACTGCCTGCTATAAATTCTGAAGAGCTTACTCCCTCTTTATTTATTTCAATTAGAGTTAATATATGAATTCCAACGGCAAATCGACTACTTATAGACAATCTTCATTCACCTTCCTTGTATTTATAACAAAATACCTCTACGTTGTATCATGTAATTAATTCAATTACAAGTGTATCACACTTTAAAATAAAGAACATATTTTAAAAAGGTTTTTGAAATTGTTGACAAGAACAGATAAAGTAACTATTATGATTACAGGTAATCAAATTGATTACATCTCAACAAGAAAGATGATAACAAAACATATATCGGAGGAAAAGAAAATGAAAATGCTAGTAACAGGTGCAACGGGGAAATTGGGATCGAAAGTAGTAAAAACCTTATTGAAAACTGTACCAGCGAGTCAATTAGCTGTCAGTGTTCGCAATCCAGAGAAAGCGGAACAATTGCGAGCTCTTGGAGTTGAAGTTCGCCAAGGAGATTTTGATCGTCCGGAAACATTGGATTCTGCTTTTGCAGGTATCGATCGCTTATTAATTATTTCTGCAGATGGAGACAATGAAACAAGAATTCGCCAGCATACAACTGCGGTAGCTGCGGCAGAGCGTGCTCAAGTTAAATTCATTGCTTACACCAGCATAGGGAATGCAAGCAAAAGCACCATGTTCCTTGCCCCGCCACACGTTGCGGCGGAAGAAGCTATCTTGAAAACAGGCATACCATACTCTTTCTTACGCAACAACTGGTATTTGGAGAATGAAATCTCAAGCATTCAAGGGGTCCTGGCGGGTGCGCCTTGGCTGACATCTGCAGCTTCTGGCAAGGTTGGTTGGGCACTGCAACAAGATTATGCAGAGGCTGCTGCAGCTGTATTGGCGGGGAATGGACACGATAATACGGTCTACGAGCTTTCTGGCGAGTTGATGACGCAAGAAGAATTTGCATCTGCTCTTGGCGCTGTATTGGGTAAAGAAGTACCTGTGCAACAGGTCGATGATGCTACTTATGCCGACATCATGAAAGGTGCGGGGGTACCAGAATTCATTATTCCTTTTCTTGTAGACATCCAGAAAGGAATTCGGGATGGCGCTTTGGAAATCGAAAGCAATGATTTCGAAAAACTTCTCGGACGTCCAGTTACGCCAATCAGCGATGCACTGACTCAAATTGTTAACGAAATCCCTCAAACAAAATAATTAAACTAAATTGAAAAGCGGCCTTTTTGAAGGCAGCAGAGGTCATTAATGAAATAAGAATAAAACAAAGCTAATCCGTTTCAAGATGCAAAAATACCATTAGTGTTTACGCTAATGGTATTTTTGCATTTATTTATAAAACATCCTCAAGAATGGCGCTCCCCGACACCCGTAAGGGCAGCAATTCCTTGAATTTTAATTGTGCAATCATAACCGGCGTACAACGCAGCTTTTCGTCCCATTCGATTAGTACAGTATTCTTCAAAAATATGCTGGAATAGCCTTTGAAATTCTCCGTCACGGTCTAAATAACGATGAAGCATGTATGCGCTTACCCTTTATTTTATTCATACAGGGGTTACAAGCGGGGTTGTTGGAGCGGTGATTTTCCTGTTTGGAATGATGGTCGAAGCTGCAGTCCTAAGATTTATTATGACGCTTGGCTTCGTGCCGGTTCTTTTAATGGGATTCATAGCTTTTACGCCTGTAGGTGTTTTATTGATCGAGCACGTCATAGGAGTTCATGGACGACTGCAGGTAGAGAGCATACGTGTGCTGCAAGGATTTGAACTGTTTGCGCTCGTTATGCCTTGGCTTGATGTAATGAATGGGCTTGTGTTCGTGCGCGGGCAAACGAAGCTCATTATCGGCTTTCAAATTGCTAACTTCAGCTTTACCTTCATTACATTACTTGTATGTATTGCGTTGGCGCCTGAATGGAACGGGACGTTTGGGGCTTGGGCGCAATCGATCGGTATGACTGCGGAGCTCATCTTTGTAGCATTAGCGCTGAGGTTTATTAAACCGTCGGCTCCTGTTCCTGCAGGCGATATTCATTAGTTTTATGAGATGGGGAATTACGTTTGAAAATCCAATTGAGGGTATTTGGACAATCCAAGTTAGAAATAGTGATTCCGGTACGACAACGGCAATCGTAAGCTCCAACCGGCAAATCCAGTAATCCACTGGAATACTGGATAAACAGCCAAAATAAAAATGAGCCTTGGATCAAAGCTGGCAACGGTATTTTATCGGTGTCAGCTTTATTATGGCCGATTTAATCCAGCCGACGAGCGGCGGGATCAAATCGGCCAAAGAGCGCTAAAACGTAGTGAAATCCAGCCAGCCTTGCACCCGATACAATATACGTTTCAAAAACACCGTCTCATCCCGATAGGCGCTGTAATCCAAAGTATATTCGGCGCCATTATTCTCCCATAATTTTTCGAAATACTGTTGAACCTGCTTGGAAACTTTGCTGCTCTCGGGCGCTTCGACTTTCAGATTAGTCTCTAAATTCAAATCTCCCAAATTACGCGTCGTATAGTTGGCAGATCCATTATGAATCGTTACTTCGCCTTTATGGCGGATCAGCATCAGCTTCGTGTGGAATTGCTCATCTCCAGTATTGTACCATCGAATTTTGATGCGTTCGTTCGACTTGTTTATCAGCTCAGAGGCTACCGGACGGTTCGGGATGCCAATCTTCTCGTTGCCAAAAGCATTCTGGTTCGGGTCGAGGATCAAACGGATCTCAACTCCTCTCTCAGACGCTTTCAAAAGCTGCTCGATGACCAGCCGGTCTGCCAAATAAAACATCCCCATCCATATCATATCTCCGGCTTCGGCTTTGGATAAGTCCTTCCACACATGCTTCAAGATCTTTCCTTCCGTCAAAAGTCGCACCCGGATATCGCCCTTTTCTTGAGCCGCCATACTGTATGTCGGCAGCGTCAAGGACTCCGACATCCCAGCAACAGCCTGCTCACTGGCCAGCGCGTCGCCAATGATATTTCCGCTTACCTTGAAGCCGCTGTTAGAGCTATAGTAGCTTGCATCATGGGAATTTGCGGTAGACACGATTAGCGACTTATCCGTTACGATAACCTTACGATGGTTGGCTTTGACATTCAGCAGCTTCATATAGGAGCGCAGTGTCATATCCGGCGCTGCAGTGGCCATTTTATTCGTTATCCAGCCCTCTCGTGACTGCCCGAACCACTGGGCGAACATACGCCATCCGGTTGAGTAAAGCGGGTTTGAATCGCGTAGGGGATCGACATCGGTAATTACCGTGCGGATGCCCGCAGCTTGCAAGCGGTCAAGCTCCGGCGCAGGATGCGAGCCGTACGAAGTATTGATATCATCCGTGATAAAGACGATGGACAGCTCCGGATATTTCAGCTTTTGTACGATCAGCTTATCCGTCAAATTTCTGCTCAGTGTAGGATATGACTGATCTTTATTGTAGAAGCTGTTATGTAAAAACATATCGATCACGATAAACGCTCTTGCTTCCTCAATTGCTTCATAAACATGTTCAAAAATCATTTGTTCCGTTTTTTGCTGACCTTCCGGTGATGGCTTGTAGGTTAAATCATATAAAAAATCGATGTCCTGCTCCGTTATATAATGGACAGGCCCTTCCATGGAAATGCCTGCAGGCAGAGGCTTCTCTGACTGATAGGCAGCCACGCAAGCAAAAATAACCATAAATAGAAAAAATGCAAGCAGTCGCCGTTCCTTATTTTTTTTGCCGCTTTTTATCGGTTTATTAACGAGAGCCGGAGACAAAGGATCTCTTACTGGCACTGGTTTAATCATCGTTTGGACTCTCCTTTTTTCTGCTTCTATTTATTACTACCGCGCAAGGAATAGAGTGAAACAAGATGTTCTCTACCTAGAATCGCTTTGAGTAAAATAAATGATATCTTCGTGTAAATATAAAACGCTTGCAACTGACGAAAGTACATGCTACTATGAAGCCATATTAAACGATTAATTAATGAACAACACCCATTCCTCTACACTAGTTTTAAAGGAGAAGGCATGACCACAATCAAGGATATTGCTAAACGAGCGAATGTTTCCACTGCCACCATATCAAATGTGTTGAACGGAACAGGCAGTGTTAGCGAGAAAATGCGTGTGAAAATACTGGAAGTCATTAAAGAAATGAATTATCAACCTAACCTTATTGCGAAGAGTCTGAAACTCAAAAAGACGAAAACAATAGGTGTAATTGTGGAGGATGTAACATCCTTCAACTCGGCGGAAATTATAGACGGCATCAACGAATATGCGGAGAATGAAGGTTTTTCCATTCTGCTCACCAACATGCGGCTTTTGAAACGGCTTGGAAAGGCTCAGGAGTACGCGAACACCGGAGTTGTCAAACAGTTGGCAGAGCAAGCGTTCAAGGAAATTCTGAATAAGCAGGTTGAGGGTCTGATATACATCGGCGCACATCCCAGAGATGTAACCGGTATAATCCAAAATACTACACTGCCAACGGTATACACTTATTGTTACACCTCAAATGATGATGATTATTCCATCAATTATGATGATCATCTTGGCGCCTATGAAGCGACGAAGCATCTGATTGATCTCGGACACAAGCGAATCGCGGTCATCAGCGGTCTTTTCAATTCCAATCCATCCCGTGAGCGGTTCAACGGTTACTATCAAGCCATCATGGATAACCAACTGGATTTTGATCCCGCACTGATCAAGACGGGGGACTGGGAGTTCGATTCGGGCCATCGGCTCACGTCCGAACTCCTATCGACGGTTCAAAAGCCGACTGCCATTCTTGCCATGAACGATAACATGGCTGCCGGCGCGATCGACGCCTGTAAAAATAAAGGACTTCGGGTGCCCGAGGATATTTCAGTCATAGGATTCGACGATCGGGAGTTCAGTTCCTACATTAGCCCCAGGTTGACGACCATGAAGCTGCCGCTGCACGAAATGGGAACAGAAGCAATGAGTTCGATTATGGATATTTTGGCCGGCAATGAAAGCGCTATTAGAAATAAAAAGCTTAAGTGCACGCTGATCCAGAGACAATCCGGGGACATAGCTGAAGCTGGCTCAAAAATAGTTTAAATTTTTTTTAAGTAAAAAATTAATCGATTAACCTCACGTTGTATATTCTGTTTGGGAGGGAAGACTATCGAAAAAAATGACTAGACTTGATTCATCAGCAGAGTGTTATTCGCTTCGGCAGGCTGTTAAAAGCAAGTTATGGTTATGGTTTAGAAATGTTCATACTTAATTGAGAGGGGATATTTCGAATGTTGAATTGGGGTATTAATACAAAAAAATGGCGTAAAACGGGTTCGGTTATAGCGACGTCGGCACTGATAATCAGTATGTTGAGTGCTTGTGGCAGCGGCAACGGGGGCAATGCGACGGAGAATACGGAAGGTGCATCCTCGAATGTCGGAGGCAATGCAGGTACAACCATTACAATCGCTGCTGAAGCAGGAGGTCCGTACACAGCATTTTATAAAGATCTTTCTCCTGAATTTACAGAAAAGACCGGTATCAAGGTGGAGTTTCAAGAAGTTCCTCACGATAACATGCATGAACGCTTGATTATGGAAGCAACCGCAGGAACCGGAGCGATCGATATTTTCCAGACCGATCAGCCGTGGATCTCCGAATTTGCAAAGCAGGGATTTCTGGAACCGCTTGACGAACGCTTAACCGATGCCGAGAAAAATGAATTTGCTCCTTCCGCTTTGGAGACGGTGAAATACGAAGGTAAAATTTACGGTCTCCCTTATTTGGTTCATACCCCGATTCTGTACTACCGCACCGATCTATTCGAGCAAGCCGGCTTGACAAAAGCGCCGGAGACGTGGGAAGAGTTTCGCGATTACGCGAAAAAGCTTAACGTAAACGGTGTTTCAGGAACACTAGTGGAAGGCAAGCAAAGCGGGGAACCCGTTACTCATCTTCTGGACAGATTTCTTCAAGCAGGGGGCAAGGTGCTGGATGGTGACAAGGTCGTACTCGACAGCCCGGAAAACGTAAATGCCCTCAATTATATGTTAGCTATTCAACATGAAGACAAGACGAGCCCGGAAGGCGCTGTAAGCTACGACAACGCAGATGCGCACAATATGTTCATGCAAGGCAAGGTAGCTATGGTCATCAACTGGCCTTATATGTATACGCTTGCCAACGATCCGGAAGCTTCTAAAGTAAGTGGTAAATTTGCTGTCGCTCTTCAGCCTGCCGGCGCGGAAAAAACAAGCGCAATTTGGAGTTGGGGCCATGGTATTTCGTCCAGTTCTAAAAACAAGGACGCTGCTATGGAATTCCTGAAGTGGGCGACCGAGAAGGAAGTGCTGGAAAGATTCGGAAAGCATTTCATCAACCCAGTCGTTAAGCCTGCGGCGGTAGATATGCTGAATTCAGACTCCGAGGTGAGTGAACAGGATAAAAAAGCGATCGCCATTATGTCTGAAGCGGTCGAATACGGTCAAAACGTAACGACGACGCCTGTATTCCCAGCTATTCAAGAGCGGCTGGCACTGGCGCTCTCCAAAGTTATGATCAAGCAAAGCACGCCGGAAGAGGAACTAAAAGCTGCTCAGAAGGATATCGAATCCATCCTGGGCCAATAAACGGCGGAAGCATGGTAAGGGGCTGCAAACGTAGTAGCTGCAGTCCCTTACCTTCAGGCGACAGCTCAACAACAAAGAGTAAGGGGGATATAGAATGTCAGTTTCCGCTATGAAAAAAACGGGAAAATATGACCGGTCGAGAAGGATTTCGGGAATCATGCTGACTTTGCCAGCTCTGCTCGTCATGGCGGCAACGGTCCTTTATCCTATTTTGTGGTCGTTAAAAATCAGTGTATTCGAATCGGAAGGCATTATGTCCACCGGCTCGTTCGTTGGATTGGAAAACTACTGGACCGTCCTGAATTCAAGTCAATTTCAAAAGGCGCTTGTTAACACGCTTGGATTTGTAAGCGCTACGATCATCGTCGAATTGTTCATCGGCTTCGTAATTGCTCTTGTCCTCAACAAAAGCCTGCCGGGAACCAAGTTCTTTCGCGTTATTTTTACGCTTCCTCTGATGATCGCGCCGGTTGTTTCCGGGCTGCAGTGGAGATGGTTGTTCGCGGATCAGTACGGTGTAGTCAATGCCGTGCTCAAGCTCGTCGGTATAGACGGCCCACTGTGGTTGGGGACCGTTTGGGGAGCGAGGTCTGCGGTGCTGATCGCTAATGTGTGGTTGGCCACACCTTTTGTTATATTGATTCTGCTTGCAGCTATGTCCTCGTTGTCAGAGGATTTGTATGAAGCAGCAAGGCTTGACGGCGCTAATGCCTTTCAGATATTCCGTCTGATTACGCTTCCGCTTCTAAAGCCGGCCATTCTCATGATTCTCGTCGTTCGTTTGTCCGACGCCTTCCGTGTCTTCGATATTGTCTATATCCTGACGCAGAGCGGACCCGGCGGTTCTACGGAAGTATTGAGCACGTACATTTATAAGAATACATTCACTGGAATGCATTTCGGGCAAGGCTCGGCCGCCTCGTTTCTGGTGATGATCCTGATTATGATCATCAGCTTTGTCTTATTTCGCGTATTGCGGCCGAAGGAGGATAAAGCCAGATGAATAAAATTCGTTTAACGAATATTGGTGCTTATCTCATTCTGATTCTGATGGCCCTATTTGTCCTATTTCCGTTCGTCTGGACGTTTCTGACTTCGATCAAGACCGACGTTCAAATGTTTTCTATCCCGCCGGTCGTCATTCCGGATCCTGCCACCACCATGCATTACGAAGCGATCATCGAAGAAGGGAAATTCCAATCCTTCATGGGCAACAGTCTGACCGTTTCGCTGATCAGCACGTTCCTCTCTCTTCTCGTAGGCGTTCCAGCCTCCTATGGGTTCGCCAAATATCGGTATCGCTTCAGCGGGCTGTTGTTTGCAGGAGTCATCGCGACCCGGATGTTCCCGCCGATCGTGCTCGGCGTACCGTTCTTTCTGATGATGCGGCAGCTGGGCTTGATCAACACCGAGCTGTCCCTGATTATTACTTACCTGCCATTGCAGTTAACGCTGATTATCTGGATCCTGGAAGGGTTTTTCCGCCAGCTGCCTCATGAAATCGAAGAGGCCGCGGAAATCGACGGCTTGGGCACATTCGGCAAGTTCGTCAAAATCGCAGTTCCGCTGTCGATTCCAGCCGTGGGGGTCGCATCAATCTTCAGCTTTCTGGCGGCATGGAACGAATTCATGTTTGCGCTCACCCTGACACGGACCGAAGCGGCACAAACTTTACCTGTGGGGATCGCAGGATACGTGACCTCATTCCAGACATTCTGGGGAAGAATGTCGGCAACGGGTATCCTCTTTATTATTCCCGTCATCCTGTTCACTATCATCGCTCAAAAAGGGATGATCAAAGGACTGACGGCGGGAGCGACCAAAGAATAAGAAGGGAAGAAAAATTATGCAAAAGCTGTCGTTAAAATGGGATCAAGGGTCGTTAGGCCAAACACCGTTCTTTGAAGTCGAATCACAACAGGATAATCTTCGTGTACTCCGCATTCCGCAGCCAGTCGTGCTGGACACCTGGCGTGTTGGTGCAACGAAGGAAGAGATCAAAGAGTACTCATCCGCTTATACCGAAGTAAACGAAACAAGCAACGGCTATCTTTGCTCAGCCGAGCTGGAAGCGGAAGGCGCCCGTTACCGCGTCGTAGATGAATGGCTGCAGACAGACAATGACACCTGGCAGGTTAATCGCAAGGTGACCGTGCTGAAAGGGATTCCGGCATCGGGATTCCGGCTTCGCTTGGACGTCGTTACCGCATTGCAGGAGGCTACAGATTTTACGGATTTGAAGTACTTCGCTCCGCCGGCGCTGTATGACAAAAACGATTTGGACGAAGATGGCTTAGAGGATTACCTGAGCACCCAGAATCTAATGTACCGGGAAGACCGGATGAATATGCTGGCTGTATTAGCCTATGACGAGAAACGGGAGCTGGGCATGACTTTGCTGCGGGCAGATCAGCCATCCTGGGATGATGTTCCAGTTCGCCCAGACAAGGAACGGCTGTTCTTACAGAAAACGGATATTGGAAGCCTCGGTGTATGGAAAGCGCCTGTGGAGGGCAATCAAATGTCGCTCCGCGCAGCCTATCCCTTCTATGAAGGCGAACGTTGCCACGCGCTGTATATGCAAGAGCGTCCGGACTGGGGTTCGTTCTGGCCGACTGATACAGGAGAGGGCTTCGAGGTTTCTTATGGCATCCGCGTGGAAGGCGCTCCCTTGTTTATCGATGCAGTCTGGAACACATACACGCGTCGAATGAAGGATCTGGGCTCGACACCGGTGCCGCTGCCTGCTACGGCAGAGAAATTAAACGAATACCGGCTTGAGGCGCTGGACCGTTATTATATTGAAAAAAGCGAGGTAGAGGACACCAACAAGCCTGCTGGCTATGTGTTGAACTGCCACCCACAGAACGGCATTCAGCTCAGCAACATCATTCAATTCGGGTTCACCGGCCAGAACATTCTGAGCGCCTATAACTCGCTTCGCTACGGCTTGGATCACGGCGTGGTGGATTATGTGCAAAAAGCCCAGAAAGTTGTCGACTTCTTCGTTGAGAAAGCTCACCTCCGCGAAACCGGCATGTTCTATAACTTGTACAGCGTTGAGAAAAAAAGCTTCGATTTCTGGTGGACCGGCCTGCTGCTTCCGCTGGCCTATGCAGAAGGAGATAGGCTGCGCGAATTGATGGGGCCTCTATACGAGCATCGGGAGTTTGTCATCAAAGCATTGCAGGAAAAGCAAGGCTCCTACCTGCGCTGCATGAACGAGGATGTTCACGCGCTTATGCTGATTTATCGTTTCGAGCAATCAAAAGGCCGTGAGAACAAGGAGTGGCTGGAAGCGGCGAAGAGATATGCCGAATTTCTGCTGCGGGCGCAGGAAGAAGACGGTACGTGGTATCGGGCTTACGACATAGAAGGCAAAGCGATTACTGATCCGCCGATCTGGTTTGGCACAACGATCTATGAACAGAAGTCATCTACGGCGACCTCGATCCCGCTGCTCATTGAACTATTTGAAATCACCCATGACGAACGTTATTTGGAGGCTGCCAAGAAGGCGGGACGTTTCGTCCGCGAAACGATCGTCAAAGGCATCAAGTTCAACGGCGGGATTCACGATAGCATCTATGCAAAAGGGCAATTGATCGACAACGAGAGCATCTACTTCCCGATGATCGGCTTGCTTGCGCTGTACAAAGCGACAGAAGATCCCTACTTCCTGCAGGGAGCGCATGACGCAGCTAAATTGAACGCGTCATGGACAGTGCTCTGGGACGTTCCGCTTCCGCCGCAATCCACCTTGGCGAAATTCGGCTTTCGAAGCACTGGTATCGGCGCTTGCGATACGCCGGGCGCTGGTTATGTTCATCCGTTTGAGCTTTCCGGCGTGGCGGAGATGGTGGAAATCGCTGAACTGACAGGCGATCAGGGCATGCTGCGAGTTGCTGAGCTGCTCTGGCATGGCTGCAACCAGACGGTGGCGACACCAGAGAAGGATTGGGGCTATGCTTATACCGGTTTGCAGGAGGAAGGATATTTAATAAGCTGGTGGGCATGGGACGATCCTATGTTCGGAGATACCGGCTTCGGGCAACGCTGGAAGGGCGAGGGCAATAAAACCTGTTTCCCTTGGATTCCTGCAGTTGCGGTCCATTGCTACTGGAAGCTCTATGATATGTTCGGTACTGCCGACTTTAAGCAAATCCGGCAGCAAATCAATGCGAAGCAAGGCGTTCAAAACTAGGCGATACGGACAAGTGGGTCGTGTTGAACACGGCCGGCTTGCCCGAAAATAGATATAGAGTTTGGAGGGAGCCTATTGCAATCCATCAACAATGCGGCATTTAATTTGCAACTATCGGATAGAGGATTTGTTGATAAGCTGCTTATAAACGATGATAGAGACAGTATGAACTGGGTGATTGATCCAGCCTACATGAATCAAGTCGAGTACAGTGATGAAGACAAGCTGTTTGGGCATTTCGGCGTAAAGATCGACGGCAAGGATTACGATAGCCTGTCTGTAAGTCCGATGCACCACCGGTCAGCCAGCAAGAGTATGGAGCTTTCATTGGTTTATCATTTCGATCGGTTCGACGTGCAAATGACGTATGATCTTGAATCCGATTCACGCTCCATGCGCTGGCATATCTCGCTTCGCAACCGCAGCAGCGAGGCGTTGGAAGTAGAATCATTTCATGTATGGGCGGCGCTTGCTTATATCATGTACCGGGATCCTGATGTGAACCGGAATATTAGTCAGTCCTGTGCGGTATTCCCGTCTGTTTCCAACGACTTCACGAAGCTGGCATGCGTTCGCAGAAGCGGGAAAGGTCCTCATCTTGGCATCTATTCGGTCCAGGGCGCTGTTCGTTCAATAGGCACATTTTGTCGATTCGAAAATAACTTTTTTAAGAATGTATCTCCTTCCCTTGACGGCATTTTATTTCATAATTTGATACTTGCCGGAACGGGAACAGAGGATGCGCGCGCCACAGCCTCCGATTGGATTTATGCAGAAGCATCGGACCCTCTGCGCATTAAAGTGGGTGAAGAAGCGGTATGGGAGTTCTGTTTGATGCCGTACGCGGATGAGCGTCAATTTTATGAGAACGGTTTGGCTCTCGGACATCCTATCGTTGAATATAGTCCGGTCACTATCGTCGGTGGAAGCTTCCATGCTTCCTTTCGTCTTGCTGGCACCCAAAAGCTCCGATCGGCATTCGTGGAGTCAAGCGTGGATGGCAACAGCCGCCGTATGGATGTAACGGATCGGTTGAAAGCCTCGAACGAAGAGTTCGAGCTTCAGATAACATTGGAACGCCCCGGCGAGCACAAACTCTTGCTCGAGCTTGACAACGGAAAGAAGGATTTTACCGTATTCAACGTTCTGGCGCCGACCAAGGAAATAATTGAAGCGCGTGCAGATTATATTACCCGGCACTTATATCAGGATAACAGCGCAGCGGTACCGCATGCATTCCTTCCTGTGTCCAACCAAGGAGAGTCGCTCGGCAAGCTGAACCTGGTTCTGATGAAAAATTTAATGGGTACTTACGAACCGGAGCAAGTCCGAAAGGTCGAGAACAGCGCGGTTTTGTATATGAAAACGAAGTGGTTCGAGAACGGTGACTTCTATCGGCCGGTCAAGCTTTATGGCGATGGCGATTTCTATCGGATCATCGATTTCGATTATGTGGCGCATGTCTATTTTCTGCTGTCGAAATTCCAAGCACAGCAGTTGCTTCACGCGGCACCTCAAGATTATTTGCGATGGGCAGCGGAGGTGATGATTGTCAGACTGGACGAGAAACTGCATGAGGAAGAACGAGAGAAGAAAGAAACGCAAATGCTGGGGGTTTACATTCTGTTCATTAAGGATCTGCTGAAGGAACTGGAGCAGCAGGGCTTGAAGGAAGAGCACGCGTTGCTATCCCGATTGTGGATGGATGCAGGGGAACGCATTAGAAAAGAGACTGCACACTATAAGGGCGCGGTAACAGAACACTTTTATGATAATGCCGGATTTGGACCGACAGCGGAGGCGCTTTGCTTGCTTGGATATACAGAGGAAGCGGGGCGCTACGGTGAACTGCTGCTTGCTAATATCGGCTTCAGCAACGACTTCCGGGCCCAGAATCCGGATCGTTGGTGGGAATCGTTATCTTATATGATCCATTCGCTATGGGGAGGAATGGTTGCCGCTTCAGCGCTTGTCGCCTATGAGCACTTGCGTAACAAGGAATATCTGAAAGCTGCTTATCGTGCGGCCATGCCTGTGTTCTATTGCTACGATTGGAATGCGACCGCGACGAACAAGAAGCTTGAGCGAGGACAGGCGGCTTCTACCTACAGCGTAGCGGGACCGAACTTGAATCGTCCGGATCTTTCCAGAAACCGATTTGGGCAATCCGTTTTCGCCCAAGATGGCGGATTGTTCGCCGAACTGTTCAGCAATGCCTCCGGTGACGACTGGGATATGGGTGAGGAGCTGGCTGCATACCTTGCGGGTTTCGGAATGAAGACCTTTTTGTACGAGGAGGAAGGAAAGCTCCGCTGCATCAACGGAGAAATTACAAAAGTCGGCGAAGCGTATGTAGTAACGAGCTATGCTGCGTATCCGAGGGAATTTCATTTCTTCGAGAAGGATGCTTCGTTTATTGCTTCGCCTGGAGAGGACGCTCGCACCGTGATCTATGAGAACGGTCAATTTCGACTAGAGGGAAGGCTTGCGGCTTATGGAACGTCTTCTACTAAGTGAACTGAACGATGGAGAGCGAATAACCTTACCGACCGGAGGCAGCATTGAGAAACGACGGTTCTCGGATGAACACGGTGGTGAAATAACCGTGTTGGCGGTCGATAATGGCCTGCTTGAAATGACCATATTGCCCGAGAGAGGGATGGAGAACGGTGAAATCCGTTACAATGGCGAGCTAATGAGCTGGGAACGCAATGACCGTTATCTATTGCATCCGGATCAAGTCGATCTGCAGGCTAGGAACGGCACAGGGTGGCTGGACGGCTTTTATTCCGCGGTTGCCTCGATCGGTCCGGAGCTATTCGGAACGCCGGGTGAAGGCTATACTCTACACGGAACGGCCTCTTATTCATCTGCCGATCCGGCTTCCGTGTTCATCGAATGGGATGATGACGGTATCCGGATCGAAGGACGGGTGGCATGCCGCGGATATGCGTCTCAGCCGGTTTTTGTCAAATCCGTATCGGTATACACGCGATGGAATGCCTTTGTTTTTCTTAAGGAAGAAACGACGGTTAACATTTCTGATCGTGTGCAAACACTTGATGACGGGCATCATATTCAACTATCAGGTTCTTATTTGCAAGAAGGAGGCCGTTACGTGCTCCCTACCGCCGTTAGGCATATGCTGCTTCGGGACAACGCTCTTTCAGAGGAAGATCCTTTGCGAATTCCGCCATTGTCGGCCGGTACTTGGGACATTCGCTGCTATCAGTATGTACCTGAATCGGTCTCGGGTTTGGAGGCGATCGAAGCGATCGCGCCTTATATGGACGCTCTCTACAACGATGCCGGTATAACGGCAGAGATGATCGTGAACGAAGCTTCCGACGGCGCGGCATTTGTCGTCCGGCCGCTCGATTGTTTTCCTCGGTCCTTGATTGCCAAGGAGATAGGGGAGAGCTTTCTCTTTTCCTTCGAGCCCTGCCGGACACGGCCCAACCGGTTGTCCCAGAAGCATACGGACGGTGAAGCGTTCCTGCTGAATCCCGGTGCAGACGCTGTAACCAAATGTCTAATTGGCGTCACACGGGACAAAGCCGTAATCCAAGCTTTGGAGAAGGCGGTTAAGCGATCGATTAAAAGCTAGAAAACCACGTTAGAAGCAGTTCTTCCATACGCATGTCAGCGAGATAACACTGCTCCATCGCATGCTTACTAGCGAGGGCTGGATTAATTAGGATGCAGATAAAAGGCAGTTCCTCTGGCTGAAGTGACCCCAAAAAGTTAGACATCTATATTTAGGCAACCTGTTCGGCATGAGTTCGGTATTGTACCGGACTCATGCCTTTT
>NZ_JBMWAM010000035.1:0-12980 GCF_049725345.1 Paenibacillus praedii
CTTTTTTCATCAATCCGTTAGGATTCATGAGGCAGTTTTACTCGTTGTTCAGTTTTCAAAGAGCAATCTTTTCTTTCTCGCCGTCCGCGCGTTTCTCTCGGCCGGAATTAGAATATACCATGTACAAGCCTAGAAGGTCAAGCGTTTTTTGAAAATTTTCTTCATTTCTTATTATAAATGCTATTTCCCTTGTAATTCACGCCATACCTTCTTGTTGCTATACTGCCGATCGGAGCTTATATCTTTGCCGAACCATTCGGGCGCTGCAAAAGCATTCGCAATCTCTTCCGATTCAAATTCCACCTCAAGAACAGCAAGCTTGATTTGATCGTAAATGTCGATTTCAACGATTCTGCCGTCCCACTCGGCCGTTATCCGGTTTTTCGTCAGCGGCACGAATCCAAAAGCGTTGACTACCTGCTCATAGATGCTCTCCGAAATCGAATATTCGATTTCCTCGCGCGAGAGTCCGTTGCCAAGCTTAAACGTATGCGTAAAGGCCACCTCGCCGCTGGCAAGATCAACAATTCTTCTGACGCGCAGCTCCTGCGACTCATCCATAGCCAAATAGGTTTGCTCGATACGCTGCTCCGACAGCACCTTCAGCTTCTCCTCATGTATAACAACGCTTGGTGTGTCAGCGAGCAAAAATTTCCTTTCGATTTCCAGTGACATGTTCTTACCCCCTTCCTTGTTATTCCTCGGGATAGGCCATTAAAATCGGTGAAGGCGTCGAAATAATAAACTGTGAGTTTTCCCTCACCAGCTGATTAATCCGAGAGAGCATGGTCATTTGCCGAGAAGGGCTCCTCTTTCCTCATTCCTCTCGTCCCCTCTCTCGCTTAAACCATTTACCCGTTATCCGCTAACCGCAGCATTTTTTGAATTTCTTCCCGCTCCTGCATGGACATGGATCGTTACGTCCGACTTTTGTCTTCGTTTGAATATGGATGACATCCGCTTGCTTTGGCGCAGTATTCAGCAGGACATTCGCACGGGCTCTTTTTGCTGACAACTCTTCAGGGGAATAACCTTTGATCGCCCATTGTCTCGTACTATTCATCAGCGGCACCAATAAATCCGTTAACTCTGCCATCATCTCCAAACTTGGCAGTTCAATGAATTCCTGAGCCAGTTCCATTAACGAGCCAAGTGAATCCCCGTTTTTCGTCGCGTCTACACACTCCTGAACAAAAAGATCAGCTTCCTCGTGATCCATTTCATAACGATTAAGAACATAACGGACCAGGTTTACATAGTGCCTGTTGCGCTCGTAATAATCTGGCTCTCCAGCCTTCAGAAGCTCCTGCTTCGTGAAAGGACGAAAGTCTAGCCCCTGTCTAAGAGACCTTTCCTTTAGGATAAAAGCCGGATTCACCGCACGGTAGTCGGTTAGCCAGCCATGCTCACGGATCTCGATCTGTTCGTAATAGTACGAAGCGTCATACAAAATATTCATCATATCAAACTGAGCAAGCGGATGATCGCCTTCCGTTATAAGAAATGAAGTTAAGTCATCAAAGGACAACGTTCCATAATAGTTGAGCAAGCCTCGAGTCATCCGAATCCATTCCGTGTTTCTTGATAAGATGGTATGGTCTTGAAAAAGTTCTCCATCTCTAAACAACTCTACAAGTCCGGAAGGCATAATTGCTACCCTCTTCCCTTTGAGTTTGCCGGGGAACAGAATACCGCGTTCTCTAAAATATTCATACTGATGGATCTCGAGCAATGGCTTGTCCCAGAGTCCGCCGTTCTTCGCTATTTTCTGAACGAGCTTCATTCGATCATGGTCCCAGCAGCGCGTCGTAAGCTGAAGGTACTCAGGTATCCTCTCAGCTAACTTTTCCACAAGCCCCTGCTTATTAAGCGTGCTAAGGTTGCTTATTTCCAAATTCATTCGAATGCTCGTTAGCTGCTGCTTCGTCAGTGTGCTCAGCGCATCCGCCAAAGATAGCGGGTAAGGCAGCGCTGGCCAAAACTTATCCGTTGCTTGATCCTGCTTTTTGTTCATATCAGTCTCCTACGTTAACTTAATCGTACATGCGTTTCTATTATTATAAGTATACCTAAAAAAAACATGCAGTTTCAAAGGTAACAAAAAATGACGGTGGAATCAAACAAAAATAGAAGAGCCTCGTGATCCGTTACGATTCACGCATGAAACAAGGAATCGTTATAGCGTAAAGCACTATCCTATTTTCATTAAACAATCATTTAGAATTAATACAAATAATATTGCTTTTTGCTAGGAAAACGGTAACATATGAAGTGTGACGCAAGTAAAAAAATCTAATGAGGTGATTCTGTTATGAGTACTGAGAAAAACAAACTTACAACTAGTTGGGGTGCTCCGGTTGGAGATAACCAAAACTCGATGACAGCTGGCTCACGCGGTCCTACTTTGATCCAAGACGTACACCTGTTAGAAAAATTAGCCCACTTCAATAGAGAACGTGTTCCTGAGCGTGTTGTTCACGCGAAAGGCGCAGGCGCGCACGGTTATTTCCAGGTTACGAATGATCTAACGCAATACACAAAAGCAAACTTTTTATCAGAGGTAGGCAAGCGTACTCCGATGTTTATTCGTTTCTCGACGGTTGCTGGAGAGCTCGGCTCTGCTGATACGGTTCGCGACCCTCGCGGATTTGCGGTTAAGTTCTACACTGAGGAAGGAAACTATGATCTTGTAGGCAATAACACGCCTGTATTCTTTATTCGCGATGCCATTAAATTTCCGGACTTCATTCATACACAGAAGCGTCATCCGCAAACGCACTTGAAAAACCCGAACGCGATATGGGATTTCTGGTCTTTATCGCCTGAATCCCTGCATCAGGTAACGATTCTTATGTCGGATCGCGGTATTCCTGCAACGCTCAGACATATGCACGGCTTCGGCAGCCATACGTTCAAATGGGTGAACGCGGAAGGTCAAGCGGTTTGGGTAAAATACCATTTCAAAACCGAGCAAGGCGTTAAAAACCTGACCAATGAGGTTGCTGCCAAAATTGCCGGAGAAAACCCTGACTACCATACCGAAGATTTGTTCAACGCTATCGAAAAAGGCGACTTCCCGGCATGGAAGCTGTACGTTCAAATTATGCCGATCGAGGACGCCAATACGTATCGCTTCGATCCGTTCGATGTGACGAAGGTATGGTCGCAGAAGGATTATCCGCTCATCGAGGTTGGCCGCATGGTGCTCGATCGCAATCCTGAGAATTACTTCGCTGAGGTTGAGCAAGCGACGTTCTCCCCAGGCTCGTTCGTACCTGGCATTGAGGCTTCTCCTGACAAAATGCTTCAGGGCCGACTATTCGCGTACTCCGATGCTCATCGCTACCGGGTTGGCGCGAACCACAATCAGCTGCCGATCAACCGTCCAGTCGCTCCGGTGAATAATCATCAGCGTGACGGTCAAATGCGTGCGGACGGCAATGGCGGTGCATCGCTGTACTATGAGCCTAATAGTTACGGCGGACCAACAGAATCACCAGAAAACAAGCCTGCTCCATTTGAGGTGTCAGGCAATGCGGACAGCGTTGCTTTTGATCATCATGACCACTATACGCAAGCAGGCGATCTCTATCGTCTCCTGAGTGAAGAGGAACGCGCACGCCTTGTCGAAACGATTGTCGGCGCTATGAAGCCGGTTGAGAAAGACGAAATCAAGCTTCGTCAAATCGGCCACTTCTACAAAGCGGATCCGGAATACGGACAACGCGTAGCCGAAGGACTTGGCTTGTCGGTCTCGCAGCAAGCCTAATTGCACTTATAAACGTATACCTTAAAATGTGGCTGTCGAAACTACTTCGACAGCCATCTTGATTTTTCAGACTACATACAAAGCTTATGCTTGAATAAGGAGCTCATGGTTTTGGAAACGAACGAACAACAAGCAACGCTTACATTCATGCAGGGAGTCAGAGATTGCATCCCTACTCTCCTTGGTTATATCGGTATCGGAATTGCTGCAGGAATCGTCGGCACCTCGGCCAAGCTCAGCGTATTGGAAATCGGCCTATTGTCAGCTTTGGTCTATGCGGGCGCGTCCCAGTTCATCATTTGCGCGATGCTGATTGCAATGAGTCCGCCTTCCGCTATTATTGCAACGACGTTTATCGTAAATCTTCGGCATTTTTTGATGAGCGCGGCTCTTGCCCCCTACTTCTCGAACTACTCACTGCTGCGCAACATTGGAATTGGAGCGCTTCTCACAGATGAATCATTCGGTGTCGCTTCACTTCGAACCTCCCGCGGCTTGCCGATTAACGACCGCTGGATGAACGGCTTAAATGTGACGGCATATGTAACCTGGATCGTTTCCTGTATGGCAGGCGGATGGCTTGGCAGCTGGATTGTCGATCCCGCCGTATTCGGCTTAGATTTTGCCCTTACCGCCATGTTCATAGCCCTGCTCGTGCTGCAGCTTGTCGCTTTGCCAGCATCAAAGCTGAAGCACTATATATTTTTAATCGCCTGCACGATTCTATCGGTATACGTACTGTCCTTTTTCTTCTCTATCTATATGTCCGTGCTTCTAGCTACCATCATTTGCGCGGCTATCGGGGCGGTCACGGAGAAATGAAGATCGAGCTACCGGTACTGCTGATTATTTTGGGCTGCGCGCTTGTCACCATTATCCCTCGGATCGTTCCATTCGCGGTCATTCGCAATTTGAATTTTCCTCGGCCTTTATTGAAGTGGCTCACCTATATTCCGGTATGCCTGCTAACAGCTCTTATCGTGCAGGGTGTGATTCATAAGACAGACTCCCTGCCTACAGTAGAGTGGCGCAGCCTCCTGATTTTAATCCCTACTCTAGTGACAGCTTTAAAGACCAAGAGCCTATTGCTTACCGTCCTTGTCGGCATCGTCTCTGCCGCTCTCGTTCGATTCCTTTTCTAAAAAAAACCGAAGCATGCGTCGCCAGCTGTCCAATTGTAACGGGCCCGCCCTTGTGTTCAATCAAATTTATAAGTCCAGAAACGTTCCGTTCCGAACCGCTCTTGGATTTCTCGATCCTCTACCTTCTTGCTGCCCAGTAATTCAGCGGCTTGAAACTGCGAGCGATGAGCGAAGATGGATGCCATTTTTTGCTTCAAAAATGGTTTTACATCTTGGAATACATCTGGCGGTCCTATCGCCTCTTGGTGATTTTTCGAAAAGGCTAAGCAGTGAACAAGAGGTCTCTGCTCCTTCGGCAATCTGCCAATCGTACGAATGACGGCTTCGCCTGTTGCATCGTGGTCGGGATGAACACTGTGACCGGGGTAGAAGGTAATGACAAGTGATGGCTGTAATTCTTTTATAAGCGCGCCAATCTGTTGATCCAGCTTTGCTTGATCTTCAAATTCGATCGTTTTATCATGAAAGCCCAGCATACGCAGGTCTTGAATTCCGATAGCTTGACAGGACTCTTCGAGTTCCTTTTGACGAATGTCCCGAAGCGTAACCCTGTTCGCAAATGGCGGAACGCCCATGTTCCGTCCCATTTCCCCTAGCGTTAAACAAGCATAGGTAACCTGGCCCCCATCGTGTATATGCTTGGCAAGCGTTCCTGCTGTTGTAAAAGCCTCATCATCCGGATGCGGCAGTATGACAAGAATACGTTTTTCCATTAGAATGCTCTCTCCTCTCTCATCAGAATGGCGACCGGCTCAGCTGCAAGGCAACGACCAGCTTCCCTTGACTGTCATGACCTGCCAAAATAAGTCTCATTGTGTCACTCTCATCCCAGTGGGTGAGCCCTTCTGAATAGATCCAGCCAGCCGCCGTCTTTAATCCGACACGGTAAGGCCCGCTTCCGGCAATCGATCCAAGCGTGTAACGAATAACCGCATTTGTAATGAAGTTCGCCGCTGGATGCTTGGAGCTGTCCATATGGTTGGCATAAGCTCCGGTAGTCATTTCAAGATGAATATATAAGTCTTGATCTTTAAGCGTATCGATCATATGCTGAACCTTCTGCTGATGGATAAGCTGCATCATCATTCCTCCATGTGTCCTTTTATCTAAATGAATAAAGATTGCTCTCGTACATTCATTTTATCATAAAATGAGCCAATACCCTTCTGAAAGCTTCAGTAAAGGAATTGGCTCATTGTTAAACTAATTGGCATACAAATATGATTTTATATCCTTGCCCACATATGCTTTCCATATGATCAAATTGAACGGATAGTTCCAATCGAGATCGTCCTGGTTCTTCTCGAACATTTGATGAAGCCGGTTGTTGTTAAAAATAATCGAGCCCTTCTGATCGAAGGCCACGCCGTCTACCCACAGCATACGGTCATCCGATACGAAACGCTTGAATTTGTTGTTCTCCGGTGAATACTTGCCAACCCCCTGCCCTTCCAGCATCGTATAATATACATTTCCTTTATTGTCCGCATGCATCCCATCCGTGTTTGTGCCCTTGCTGCCCCGGGCTTGAACGGCTTTATTGATCGTTTCCAGCGGCGTATTGAAGTTTCTCAGCAGTGCCGTGTCGATGGCATACAGATTGCGGCCTGTAATCGGACAATAATACAGGGTTGAACGATCGGCGGATAATGCTATGCCGTCAGAGCCTAATTTCATCGGTTGGTCCTTGAAGACCCGTCTGTAGTTGATTTCAAAAATAAACCCCGGAAAATCCTGTGTGCTTGGCTGCCGGTCGAGTACCCTCCTGAAGGTTTTCGTCTTCATGTTATAGACGATGATTCCCGCTACAACCGTTCCTCCGAAGCCTTCGCCGTTACCGGAATCGGTTATATAAGCGAAGCCGTTCTTATTGTCTACGACCACATCATTCAGAAAGGACGTACGGTACGACGCGATTTCGTTCGGGATTTTGATCGAGTCGATCAGCTTATTCGTATTCAAATCCCAAATGACCAGCTTCTGCGAACCGTCTGGTGAAGGATTATAAGCGATTTTGCCTTGATCCAAAATCCACATCCTGTTTTTCTCGTCAATCTCGTACCCTAGGATGGATTGGAGCTTGGTTACGTCACCGGCTTTATTCCACTCCCAGCTTGGAAAAGCTTCCAGCAGCGGCTTGCCGTCCTTCATGAGGATCTTGTTCATTGTTGCGGGAATGCCCTGCGCCCATCTTGGCACCGAAACGTAATAGTTCCCCTCCTTATCGACCTTAATGCCTGCAGGCATCGCCTGCTTCCAATATTGATTCGCCTCGAAATCCCGCTTCATGCTTGGATCGGCAAAGTTCCAATCCAAATGGTTCCAATGATACAGCATTTGATATTGCCCTACTTGATCTGCATGGGCTTGCGGCTCTGACCGCGCGGATGCTGTACCGCCATTCGAGGTAAAAACAAGCACCATAAGCCATACTGCAAACAAAGCTTTCATAGTAATTTTCATAGCTCAACGGAACCTCCTATTGTTTGTGGCAATAACAGTATCATGCTTTTGCATGATTACCACCATTAGGTAAGTTACCCTGTTATGAAAAGAGTATTCCTTCCGAGCAACTTTCCTACCAAAGACCCTGTTTCAACGATATAAAATGTGTTTATTAAAGATATAGGTCTCATCCCCCTCCTTGTCTGTCGAATAGACCATTTTGCTTAATAATAAGCAAGTCTAAGGTACTAGCATAATGATTGTCGTTATGTTACACTTGCTAAAAATAGTAAGTTATTTATAATTATATAGTATGATGATAAAGGCAAATTTGTCGAAAGGCAAAGACGCAAAGCCACGGGTCTAACGCTTCATGCTATGACGGCCGGGCTGCCGAGGGTAAAAGAATGCTTATGAGAAAAGCACCCTCTTTATGGGAGTGCTTTTTCTTTTCATTTTAGGAGGTGAATGCCGCAGGCTTTGAATGTTTATCTGCAAAAACCTTATACAAACATGCTCCAAAGATATTACATAATCTCGAGCAGCAATCGATGCAATTCAAAAAAAATTAGGGGGCACATCATGCGAAATTTATCAATCAGCAAAAAACTGCTAGCGGGCTTCCTAGCTGTCCTTATCTTACTAGTTGTCATTATATTAACAAATTTAATACAAATCATTTCTATTAACCGTACATATTCTGAACTCATTGATAATAGAGTCGCCAAGATGCTTCACATTAAGGATATGACTAATGCCATGAAATCACAGCAGGCCGCTCTGCGAGGTTATGCTTTATTCGGAGATGGCACTGCATTAGCCACTATAGAATATTCGCATGAAAGAGTCCAAAGCATAAGCGCTGAGCTTGCGCCAACCTTTCAATCATCCAACATGCAGGAGCTGCTGAAGCAGATAGATCAACGGGAAGCTGAATTTTATCAGTTTTCCCAAGAGATCATTTCGCTAAAAAACCAAAATATGATGTCGCAGGTTAACTCCCTTCTTGCTAATGAGGGACGTGAAATGGTAACTCTGTTTGAAGCCGTAGCTACCGCAATGGAATCCTATCAGCAAGAACAATTAGATACAGGTATTATTGAAGTAGAAAATCAAGTGCAGCAAGTCATGCGAGTTGTTATTATTCTAGGAATACTATCCATTTTACTTGGTGTTGGTATTGCTTTATTTATGGGTCGTCTCATATCCAAGCCTGTTGTTGCAGTTGCCAAAGCAGCT
Organism: Paenibacillus praedii; assembly: GCF_049725345.1. Classification (NCBI taxonomy): domain Bacteria; kingdom Bacillati; phylum Bacillota; class Bacilli; order Caryophanales; family Paenibacillaceae; genus Paenibacillus; species Paenibacillus praedii. The sequence goes on from NZ_JBMWAM010000035.1 coordinate 8,596, forward strand.
GAGCGAATTGCTTCTGGAGACCTTACTGGCGAAAAAATCATAATAAAAAACAATGATGAAATCGGCAAGATGGCGAGCTCATTCAATATGATGACTGCGAATCTTCGGTCCCTCATAATACAGGTGGGGACAAACGCCGAACAAGTAGCGGCCTCGTCAGAGGAATTAACAGCCAGCGCAGAGCAAACCTCTACCGCCACTGAACAAATCGCAAAAACCATGCAGGAGGTTGCCAGCGGCGTAGACATACAGGTTAAGCTTGTTAGCGATGGATTCCAGACAATCAATGAAATGTCCGTTGGATTTCAACAGATTGCAGAAAACACACAAAATGTTTCGTTCAAAGCTGCCGAAGCTTCAGAGAAAGCCATGCTAGGCAATGAATCCATTAAAACGGCTGTAGAACAAATGAATGCCATTAACGAAACGGTTAATGGGCTTTCCGAGATCGTGAAGGAGCTTGGCGGACAATCTGCAGAAATCAGTCAAATTGTTGAGGTTATAGGCGAGTTATCGGCACAAACTAATCTTTTATCGTTGAATGCTGCTATCGAAGCGGCAAGAGCTGGCGAGCATGGACGAGGTTTTGAGGTTGTCGCCACCGAGGTACGCAAGCTGTCCACGCAGTCCGCCGATTCTGCTCAAAAAATTTCTTCGCTCATCTCTGCCATTCAAGCAGGCATGGGCAAGGCCACACAATCCATGGATGCCGTTACCAGAGAAGTACATTCCGGCATTGGAATTGTGCATTCTGCCGGGCAATCCTTTGACTATATTCAGTCAGCTGTCAGCGATGTTGCTGCCGGATCCCAGGAGGTTTCCGCATCCGTTCAGCAAATGACAGCAGGAGTAGATGAAATGTCGGGCTCAATGAAGACCATCTCCGAAACTACAGAAAGCTCCGCTGCAGGAACAGAGCAGGTCTCGGCCGCAACGCAAGAGCAGCTATCGTCTATGGAGGAGATCAGCGCCGCAGCCAGCGCGCTTTCCAAAATGGCTGAGGATCTGCAGCAAAACATTAGCAGATTCAAGGTGAATTAAGCCCGCAAGCCGCAATCTTTATTTTTGTTCTCTTTTTCTTTATGTGAACATAGATTTGAGAGCAGGGTCCTGACCTTACAAGGTCAGGATCTTTTTCTTTAATAAATACATGCCAGATAAATAACGAGTGATGAGATCCATCAGAGTTTTTGACAGCCCTTTTCGTCTCTTTGCCGTCTCATCGGCTGTTAATCTGCAACGTAATAACGAACAACATATGAATGAATTATTGCAATTTGACGACGATAAGTTTAATACTATATTTAGATGTCTCATCTATTGAAATTCTTTATAAAGAATATTTATTCAATAAAAGGGAGAGCTCTTTATAAAAAAGCTTGCAGAGATTACTGGGAAATTACTGCTAACGATCGTTATTATATTTGTTCTTATTCTAATTGCATTCATAATCTATTTCGTGATCGCAGGGCTCTCAATCTCTGATCTGGAGAGCGCCTCCACAAGCCAAATGATGCTTTACGCGCAAATGATGGTTTTTACTATAGCCGCCTTCATGATGTATGCCTTCTTCGAACGCAAGCGAGGATGGCCTCTAGGATTAAAGCAGCCACGTGGAGCAATTTGGACTGTTAGAGGCTTGCTTACCGGTATTATACTCATGTCTGTCTCCTATTTACTTATCTGGTCTTTTGGAGGTATAGACTGGACATGGGTAGGCTTCTCAGTAGACGTGAATCGCTCACTGCTTGATGGTTTAATTTTATTTACATGTGTAGCCGTGTATGAGGAGATTTTCTCGCGAGGCTATGTTCAGGGCTTATTTAAGTATCATTACGGCAGCAAGGCGGCGATCATTATCAGCTCACTCTTATTCGCACTCATGCATGGCTTTAATCCAGGTACATTCGACTCGCCCTTCCCGATTATCAACCTTATGCTTGCCGGCATACTGCTTGCCGTAGCGCGTGAGGTGAGCGGCGGACTTTGGATGCCGATCGGCATTCATCTTACCTGGAACTATTTCCAGGGTAATATTTATGGCTTCAAGGTTTCCGGAACCGACCTCGTTCCATCGGTTATGGAAACGGAACTCACTGGTCCGGTCCCGCTATCGGGAGGCACCTTCGGGTTAGAAGGCAGTTTTATAACCACACTCGTTACTATCCTTGGCATTAGTGCGGTTTACTTGATTTATAAGAGGAAATATTCAGTGTAGAAAATGAACCTGCTTGTCTATGTCTTTGTAACAGGATAGAAAAAAACCGTCCGCTCCGCTTTCGCGTTGCAGACAGTTTTTATCCGTTGCTAGCTATAGGTTTTTTGACTTGCTTGGCCTGTTCTGTCAGCTGCTTACTCCCCTCCATTGGCTTAGCCTTGCCAACGAGCAGGCTAAGCGGCAGTGCGGCTGCCGCAATGATAGTAGCCACAATATAAACATCGTTAACGCTCATTGTGAAGGACATCATTTCAATATAAAGATCGTCGCTGCTTCCCGCCTTCATGAAATCAGTCGCATGAGTTAACGATCTTGAAGCTAGCATAGTCGTGAATATCGCGATCGCGAAGGAACCGAATACATTCCTTGTCCAGTTCGTAATCGCTGAAGCATGTCCAGATAACTCCGGCGAAATTTGCTCCATTGCGGCGTTGCTTGATGGCATTACGACGAGCGCGATTCCAATGTTACGAACAATCATCCACCAGATGATGTATGCATGGGATACATCGACGCTTAGCCAGCTTAGCGTCAGCGTTCCAAGTGTTAGAAGCACAATGCCGGCAGACATTAACAAGCGCGGACCTACGACATTATAAAGCTTGCCCACGACAGGCATTAGCAAAGCCATAACGAGCGATGCGGGCAGCAGAATCATCCCAGTATCCATCGCAGATACATGCTGAATTCTTTGAAGAAAGATCGGTGTCAGCAGTGTACCGGAATATAAGCTTATTGTAATGATATTAGCAAGAATGGCATTTATGGTGAATCGGAAATTTTTAAATACTCTTAATTGAAGCAAAGGAGTTTCTGTCGTTAATTCCCGCCAAATGAATAGACCCAATGCTATAACGCCCAGTACGAACAAGGTAATGACCTTCCACGAGCCCCAGCCCCAACTATGTCCTTGTCCAAGCGCAAGCAATAAGGAAGAGCTGCTCACGATAACCGTTAGAAAGCCTAGTCCGTCGAAGCTTTTTGGAACGTTCAAGCGATAATAGGGAATATACGCATATACGAATCCAATTGCGATGATGCCAATAGGGATATTCATGAGAAACAGCCAGTGCCAATTCAGGTTTTGCAGTACCCAGCCGCTAATTGTAGGGCCAAATGCGGGAGCCAGCATTGCGGACAACCCCCAAAAGGCTACTGCCATCGCTTGCCTCTCCTTCGGTATGATTTGATAAATAATCGACATTGTCGCCGGTATAATCAAACCGCTGAAAGCTCCTTGTCCCACTCGAAACAAAATTAGAGAACCTTCATTCCAAGCAGACGCGCATAAAATCGAAGTAACTGTAAATCCAATTAACGAAAATAAGTACAACCGCCTGTAGCTGAATCTTTCACCCAGATAACCAGCTATTGGCGCCGTCGTACCCATCGCGAGCATAAAGCCCGTTAACGTCCATTGCACGGAGCTCAAGGTGGTTTCAAAATGCTCCGTGAAAATTTCTAACGCCAAATTGATAGATGCCGACGCAAGCACACATAAAAATGAGCCGATAAAAATAGCAATCATAATCGGCCAAAAACGCAACTTTTGAAATTCAGCTTGGTTCATGTTGATCTACTTCACACCCTTATCGTAAAATGCTTTACTGCTTAAGTATTATATTTTAGTTCTAAAGTATTTTCAATAGTAGGTTTATAGACTTTGCTGAAAGATGACGAGATAACTGTGGCACGTAAAACACGATACGCTCTAGAATAACGAATTACGTTCAGCTGGCTCGTTTAAAATGGCATATCATTTGGATTTCATCGAATTAAACTAGCCATTTTACTAGCCATCCTCAAATTAAATTTGCAAAACTACACGAAGCAATAATTAGATTGCCCTTGATCGCCTTTGGCCATAAAAAAACAAAAAACCTATCGCATGACATGCGATAGGTCTCTCGTGCTTGGCGACGTCCTACTCTCCCAGGACCCTGCGGTCCAAGTACCATTGGCGCTGGAGGGCTTAACGGTCGTGTTCGGTATGGGAACGCGTGGTTCCCCTCCGCCATCGCCACCAAACGTAGCGTTTGCACGCTGAAAACTGGATACGAAAGAGAATGGCTGCTGAAAGCCTTTGCTGCTGTCTGCCGGATGTATGGGTCCATGCAAACTTTTTTAGGATAAGCCCTCGACCGATTAGTATTCGTCAGCTCCACAC
>NZ_JBMWAM010000036.1:0-10053 GCF_049725345.1 Paenibacillus praedii
GCGGTGTAAGCAATCAACGCGATTATGGTAACTGATCGAGCTTTTTCCGCGATCATATGGACACCTTCCTTCTCGTTCCTGTGCCGTCAGGTTTACGACCTCGAATTTCCTACTAATTCGCTTTGTATCTATTCGTGGCGCCATCGGAGTATCCTCCCGTTAGTTCAACAAAGACAATCGATCGTTCTGATCGGCCGCCGCTGTGATTTATTAAGCTATCGTTCTCGGTTAGCGTAACAATACCATGGTACGACAGTAATTAACATAGAAATTTATTTGCTCAAAGTTCGTTTTCTATATCACTTAAAAAAGAAAGCACGGCTATTTTCATCTGCTCCACACCTGGTTGTTCTATCGGAAAATGCCCAGCTCCTTCTAAAATTACACATTCTTTCTTACCGTTTAACCGTTTATAAAAAGATTCACTTAAGATAAAAGGCGTCATTGGATCTATTTCAGGATGGACAAGTAATATAGGACAAATATCAAAATTTTCGGGTTCAATCATTGATTTCATATTTAAGAAGGTTCTCAGAAATCGCAAAGTAATTTTTGTGCCTGCCGCTAAAGGATCTTTCATAATCAGTTTGGTCATTTCAAAATCATTTGTAATTAATTCCATTCTTGATACTTTTGAAACAGAAATTCGTAACGAATCCAATACAAAAGGGATAGCATCCATCATGAATTTACCCAAACGGCTAATAACCTTATTCGGGGCAATTTGATCACGAACTTTCGGGTTACTTGTATCCACAAAGGTCGTTACAATCAAACCTCCAACTTGTTTGCTCATTGTAGCCGCATGATAAGCTAGCATGCCTCCAATACTGGCTCCTAATAAAACAATCGTTTTACCGTCTCGTTTGATTTCCTGTTCGATCAACTCCGTGAGTATTTCAATCCAATGTAGGTATTCCATAGATTTTAATGACTCAGTGTAACTTAGTCCATAAGGAGGGAGGTCAGGGGATACAACATCATATCCATGTTTTTGTAACAACCGTGCATAAGGTGCCAATAATCTACCATTACCACCTGCACCATGAACTACAATAACTTTAATTTTAGAATCTGGAACGCACATACGATCCAGATGGACATGATAATCGTTCCAATCCCACCACTCTTCAGACGGTAAGTTATTTTCTGTTATTTGCAGTTCTTCAGGAAAAAATTTTTGATATTTCTTCCAATATACTTCGGATTCATTGTATGTTAAATGTTTAGTGTTAGAATTCATGTTCTTATCTCCTTCAATAGCACAGAAATAGTTCACCTTATTGCCGTTAAACTAAACTGCCCGTTAGCGTAACGAAGGGCCGCTAGATTGGCAGCCCTCATGATGTTGAACTATTGTTCCCCGTTAACTTAATGTCAAAGGTAAAATATACTTTTAATAAACATCGATTTTGAAAGGCTTTGATTCAATTTCAAAATCAAATTCTTTCTCATCTTTTTTAATTCTGAATTTCGCCTTTGAAATGACTTCATAACTTCCTTCCTGTAACAAAAGCTCATTATATTTCGGAGAAACATGCTCCCCTTCATCATAGCTATAAGAATCTTTTGAATTTAATGTGGTCACGTATCCGATGGCATCCACAAATCTTTCCTTTACATTTTGTTGGACAAGTTTACCATTCATATCATAAGCCTCATATGTGAACATACTTGCACCGTGCTCTATTTTCCAAGAGCTTTTTGAATTATTGATTAGAGAACTATTAACACTAAAAACCTCATTAGCTTGTAAATTTCTAGACGTTTGTACCATAATCCCGAACATTTCAGCCTTTGGTACTGCCTCAGTGTCACTTTGACATCCAACCATTGTAGTAAGTATGAGTAATAGAATAACTATGACAGGGTGCTTCAAAAGTAAAACCTCTTCCGTGTTCAAGTTTTTATTTCCTATTATTGGGACTACTATTTAGACGTTATAAATAATCTTTAGTTTCGTTAAACTACCCGTTAGTTGAGAAAACAAGAACGGTTGCCGCAGCAACCGTTACTGCACTATCGTGTCCTGTTAGCGGAATGGCGTGTTAATTAAATTATACAGTTTGTTTTAGTTTTATTTCAAAATTAGGTTTTGTTACATATTCCATATAGCATGAACTACCATCAAAATCCAAGAATGCTTGATAGCGAGTGCGTATAGCTGGAGCTAAGACCACACCAAGCACTTTATCCTTTTCGAACCATAGAACTTCTGATGTTTCCTCGGATGTACACAATTCTCCACCTACGGGCTTGCACATAAAGTCTAGTATTACTTTAGTTGGAACATCGGTTACACCATCATGCCATTTATAAATTCCTGTATTTGAGTAAACTCCTATTAAATTAGAAACAATCACGACTATTCCACTTTCCTCTTTTATTTCTCTTATCAAAGCATCTATTAGGTTTTCACCTACTTCCACTTGTCCACCAAGAAATACCCACTCACCATGTTGTGTCTTTACTAAAAGAACATGTCCTTGTTCATTTTCTACGATACCGCCTACAGCTACAATATGGGTTGGCATTATCGTGCTTATTACCTCCGAATTTAAATATATTGGATAATAATGCCATGTAAAATTGTATCACGAAAACCTATTTGATGTGAACTCTTCTGCCAGTTAGCTTAACAAAGAAAGGGAGCAGCTGCCGCAGCAAACTACTCCATGTTTGTTCAACTATCGTACCCCGTTAGTTCAACAAACTACCTGCTTCCTTGAAGGCATTTTTATACACTTCATTACTTTTCACACGTGAATTCTGAAATATCTTTTTCCTCATAGAGTGAAACAAAATCACAGAAGTATTAGGAAAAACAGTTTCAAATCCATTCTCTTTGTCCAGTTTTATCAATAATTCCTCAATCACATAAGAAATGTTAGGGTGCTGATGATGTATGGTGGAAATACTCTTCAAATACTCCTCCAGGTATTTTTCGAAATCGTGGCAAACTACGTATTCCTCAATACCTATATAAAACAGGAATCCACTACCATCATCCCATTCGATTAGCAGCCCCCAGATTACGATTAAGGAACCCGATCTATAGCTAGGGTTGGAGTCATTAAAATGCATGCAATAGGGATATAGCAAATCACCACACCAATTGAGGTCAATGATTCCGCCTTCTTCTTGGATACTGAAGTATAGCAAGGCTAATTTCTCTGAAATGATATTATCTTCGATATGAATACCTCCTCACCATAAACATATAGAAACTTATACTTTTTCACTGCTGTATGTTATTTAAACGAAGAAGGAAGTCGAACATGCTGGCAGGCTCCCATCTTATTTTTATAAACTATAGCTACCCATTAGTTAAATGAGCCATTAATTAAATAATCTAATTTTTCACTTCTTCAGCCACTCAGGATTGGAACTCAATAGCTCTAACCATTCCTCAAGTGTTTCTTTGATATCAAACCGATTTTTTGTACGTTTTTCTTTTAATACATCCCAGTAACCATTATCTTTTACAATTTGTAAAGCGTATTCTCCTTCGGGACTTGAATCTGGGTACCAGCCTAAATCAATTATTATTGATTCTTCTCCCTCTGTGGGTATACACATTTGCCCGTTAGAATAATCCAATTTGATGATATGAAGAATATCCTCGGTGAAGTAGTCCCAATTCTTTAGAAAGTCTTCTGTATCTAAATCAGGTTCAGGTTCAACATCAAAGAACTTATTAAAATACATTGCGAAACCTGCAGGGATTCTTAATTCCATTAGATTCATAATTATCATTCCTTATAGTAATTTTCCTCTTGATTTCAACCTACGATACTCGAGACAACTGCCTTATTTATTGTTACCAGTTAGCTTATTAAAATGAGCGATGAGCAGGCCACCGCAGTGCCTGCTCATCCATATGTAAATTTAACTATCGTTCCCGTTAGCTTAATTACGATTTTTCATCAATAAACTGCCGTCCTAGTTGACTTAAAAAAAGATTATAGTCGTTAACCTCGACAAACCTCACAAGTTTTTCTTCAGTGGAGGTAGCTTCAAAAAATGGAACAATGCAGAAATCGATATCCTGTTGCAGGATATAAATCAGTTTACTGGGATCTTTCCATACGCGGTCGTAACGGGTAAACGGATCCTCCAAGTCAAAGGTTGCTTCTGATATTCCACCATAAGGAGTAAGCCCAGGGATATCGCCCATGCAGTACCAGTCCAGGTACGTTTTTTTTTGGAATGCTTTTTCAACCAACTCTTGCAAGGGGATGCTAAATAACAAGGATTCGGATTGTTTTAATCCACGTATTTTTGCAAAGGTGTGATGGTAAATGCCAACGCTAACATAGAAAGAAGCAAATATACTGCTATTAGCACGGCTTTTTTGTATACTGCATTGCTGCAAAACTCCGTCTATCTTTCGTTTGAACACATTTTTCGAACGCGAAAAGCCATATTCAAGGAATTTGGGTTCAAAAACATTTGTAATTATCTCGTTCAGTTTTTCGCTATAATGAATACTCAAATATATTTCCTCCTACAAACAGTCAAACCATTTGCCCAGGGGTACAGCAACAGGCTCAACAAGTCGTTCAGTCAACACCCCGAAAGCGTACTATGCCCTCGTTTAAAAGTCACTTCTTTTTTCTCAAGAGTTTGTAAATAATTACACCCATAATAATTATCAAAATAAGGACAATTACTGGGAACCAGAGGTTTCCGATTACAAAATAACTGTCCTCATATTGGTATTCCTCACTTAAACGATTCACTGTTCTTCTCCCCGTAGTTGCAGGATTCTCCTGTATACGACCAGGCTACCATCATTTGCAACCTGTTGATGGGCAGTCGTTCCCAGTTAGTTTAATGCCCTAGAGTCTTTTCGAAAACCGAAAACCAGAAACGGTGTAACCTAAATGTTTATAGAATTGATGTGCCTCTTCACGTTCTGGTCTATTGCCGCTAGTCAGAACAATAACGTTTGCTCCGTTTTCCCTCGCCCATTTTTCCGCTTGTTTAATAAGCTCTTTTCCTATTCCTAGCCCTCTATACTCTGCTTTTGTAACCAATGCTGAGATTTGAATTACAGGATCATCCCCTTCATAGCTGTAAAGCTGACGAAGGCCAACCATTCCAACCACTTTTCCATCGCGTTCAGCCACAAAAGTACAATACATTGAATTTGAGGTGATTTTCTCCAATCTTTTTTACATCTGTTCTTTTGATGCAGGATGGGCTAAATCACTCATCAATTCGGTTACCGCTTCAATATCACTAAGTGAAAACTCCTTTATAACTTGCATTTTCGGCATCACCGCTTTCCAGAATATAACTCACAAATCCAACTAAACATTTTGAGGTTATTGAAGATAACTGCCCGTTAGCGGAGCGGATTGCTAGTTAATACAAAACAAACGATGGATCGGTTCCACCGCTGCGCTATCGTTACCCGTTAGCTTAATGGGGTAGCAACCATCCATACATGACCGAACGGGTCTTCAATTTTTCCCACACGGTCTCCATGAGGCAAGTTCTGAATTGGTCTGAGGGCTATAGCACCTTTATCCACAGCTCTTTGAACCGTATTATCAACATTATCGACGTATAAATAGATAATTATAGAAGTACCGCCAAGCGATTTTGCCGCATGATTGTTTCCAGGAAATTCGTCCGCAATCATGATGCGGGCATCTCCTACTTGAACCTCGGAATGTTCAATTTTCCCGTCGTCTGTAACCATTCTGTTAACTTCTACGGCACGAAAAACATTTTTGTAAAAGTCTATTGCTTGGCTAGCATCATGAACTGCCAGCATCGGAATTACAGGAGAAGTACGACCCATTACTTAGTTCCTCCACGACATAGAATATATTTGCATGATACAGCCCATTTGTTCGCATGTATATAATTTTTACTGCTTATAACTGCCCGTTAGCGTAATGAAAAATGGAGCAGCTGGCGATGAAACTGCTCCATGGTGGGTTGAACTAACGTATCCCGTTAGCTTAGTCACTATCGGTCACCTGAATTGGTATGACTTCATCACGATTTTCGTTTAGCATATAAACTGTCCATACAGAGGCATTCGGGTCATACTCAACTTCTTTAACCACTGAAAATTAGTTTCTGCAATTTTAAGCGAGGAAATCGCCTTTTTAAAGGCTTCCTCTTCAGACAGCTCAGCTCTACTGCATGGGAACCGAAATCACGGAAACACAAAATACGGTTCGGGTAACGGCAGTTTTTAAAGAAAACATCCCCATACTCTTTAGGAGTCGGGGACGATTGTGTTGTAAGCAATTAATCGATTACTGAGGTCCATCCCTTACCCGTCCGAATAGCTTCAATAACACGTTGATCTCGATATCCCTGTCGGAATGTGGGATAGACTTGATAAGTCTCACCCTTGACGTCTGCAACAAATTCCCGAAAAAAAGCATTCCATTTGTTCTGTTCACCATTACCAGTATCCGGATATCCCTCTTTAAATCGGTCCGGCAGTGGTTTAGCAATGGTTCCCTCAGGACCAACAATGCTTATATCATAGTCAAAGACACCTTTTGCATCTATCGTTCCTCTTTCTCCGTAGATTCGAAAATACGGGGATGTAGGAGAAAATGGTATCATGGCGTCGAACTGAATAACGCAAGTGAAGCTGTCTCCTAATGGAAGACAATATTCCATTATCGCGTTAAAGGATGAGTCGGCATCAACCGATTTCCATTCAGCGGCAGCAACCTCCTCATTGCTCGGGATCATGAAGGATTGCCGGTAATCATGAATCTCACCAAGAACAGGAGCCTTCTCTCTATCGAGTCGCGCTTCTCCCATAACGCGGATGGGATCACTGCCGAAAACCTTGGTCAGAATCCCAAGATATTGCGTAAGAGCATTATGCAAAGTCCCACCGCCGAGTGAGAGATCAGATGTCCACGTCCATGGAGAGTTCGAGTGTAACATTGGTACGAAGGCAAAAATCTCTACCGCCTTTATCCGTCCGATTGCTTCCGTACGAACCAGTTCTCGAATCCAGGATGTAGTAGGATCATACGCTTGAGTTGCTGCGTAAGCATGCTTAATACCGGTGCCCTCAACCGCTTTCAACAAACGTTTTGCTTCAGTTGCAGAGATTGCGAGGGGCTTCTCACAAACAATATGGGCTCCTAGGGCGAGAGCCTCTTGGATTACATCCTCTCGTAATGCAGCAGGTGTCGCCAGCGAAATAATATCAGGCTTCAATTCATGCAATGTAGCGCGCCAATCAATCGATGCTACAGGAATATTGAGCCTGTCTGCAACCCCCTTTACGACACTAGCATTACGAGCGCAAATACCGACTACTTTAACTCCTGCACTTCTCAGCCCTATTGTATGACCTTCCCCAGCCCAACCGGCACCAATAACAACTGCCCGTAACGGCGCACTCATTTCGAACCACCTCCTAAATGATAATCTCCGGCACACGCAAAATCGTTTTATTGTTTATGTAAGCGCATACAACTTATACCACACATTTTAAAATTATGCAATGCGAAAAATCAGCCCGTTGATCTGTAGTTGTACATTATTCATCAGCGCTCAACTATTCTGCCCGTTAGCTCAATAATACCTTTTTAATCCAAATAAGAGGAGGACATTTTAGTCCTCCCCGAAGTTCGTTATTGAGCTATTGTTCTCCGATAGCAATAACAATCTGTTCAATTAACCTGCTGAATTTGTGCAAAGCAAAGGGTATGTAGGATCCCTGATCGTTCATCTGTTTTACAGTGTAATAATTTGATATCCCTCACCGATTAGCTTCGAAATGCTGGCATGCCCATCTTTATCATTATCATGTGCAAAAGAAATACTGGACTGCTCGGTGCTTTCTTTGACCGCAAACGAATTCGCACAATGCTCGCACGCTTCGATAACACCAAGTTTTTTCACAGCTTTATAAATCGGATTAGCGGCATGGCTTTGATCTTCGAATCTCCTGATCCATAGAACACCTTGCCCGTCAAAAATCAACTTAACTTGATGATCACTGACCAGAACTCATTACGCTAACCTCCCTCTATAGAGAATCGTTTTCCTCTTAAATACGCTTGTTTTCTTAGATTTTGAACGTTTTTCTTTCCCACGAAACAGTAACTGAATGGAACAAGGTTGTAGAGGATGCAAAATATGGGGCGTAGAAAGCGCAAAAAGCATATCCACCCAGACCACTCGTTTAAAAAAGTGGTCGTTCTGGAGATTTATGGTCGCACCTTTGGATCTCCACATCGCCTCATGGAGGTCAACCCTCCCATGTCTCACAGAGTCTTAGCTCCCACATTCCTTCATTCAACCTGTCCATGAGGTGGAGGTCGGATATGCTGCCCGACAGGATCTTCGTCCGTATGTTAGTGTTGTTCCGACTCATCCGTGCTTCAATTGTCTGTACCTTAGTTATTTACGTTCGTCTTCTAATGAATAGCATGAATTTAAGCTGCAAAAGAAACTTCCGTAAACCGAGGGATATCCAGCATCATTTTTTCTTCACTAAACTGATGCCCCTTCTTCAGGACACCAAAGAGTACTCGTACTAACTTCCCACAGAGTGCAATGAGCGATTGCATCTTTTTCAACGGATTCGTTGAACGTTTCGTGTAATAATGATGCAGTGCCTTAAACGCTCGGTTCTTAGCCACCAGTGGCATCATGACGCGAAATAGCAGCGCTGTAGCCGCTTACGCCCTCGCTTCGTGATCTTCGTTTGTCCCTTGTGTTTACCGGACGTGTTTTCTTTTAGGTTTAAGCCTGCGAGCTTAATGATCTGTTTTGGATGCCGGTAACGTTCAATGTCGCCAATTTCAGCGAGGAAACCGGCTATACTGTCCCGGCCAATTCCTTTAATGGCCAGTAGTTGCTCCACATGGGGGATTTGCCCCAAAAGCTCATCTAGCCTTGCCTCAAGCTCTTCAAACTTATCTTCAAGCAGCTCGTACTGTGTTAACAACAGCCTCAGCTCAAGTTTTGCCAGTGCTGTACCTTCTCGTATACCAACGGAACGGCTTGCCGCCGCTTTCAGACTCCTCATACGCTCGATACCGAGACCTCGCTTGGCAACCTTTCTGAGATGACTCAGCAAGGCTTCCTCTGACTCAAAAACTAGCTCATGCGGCAACAAACAAAGACTGAGCATTTGGCGTGCGGACTTGCATTCCCAATCCTTAAATACCGTGAGGAACTCTGGGAAGTACCGATCCAACCAGTTATGGACACGGCCTTGCACCACGCGCAGATCAGTCGACAGATGGTCGCGAATTTTCATCGCTTCCCTTAGTTCGGCATAGATCCCCTGGGGAAGATGAGGTACGGCGTATCTTCCGTCTTTGACGAGCTGTGCGATGACTCTAGCATCTTTGATGTCGTTCTTGGTTGGCGAATTGTCATCCAACTCTTTGCTTTTCTTCACGTGGAGCGGATTAACCACAGCGCACGTAATGTGATGTTCTCTTAGAAAATGGGCCAGGTTCAGCCAGTAGTGACCGGTCGGTTCCATGCCAACGATGGTGTCCTGGAACCCTTGCTCCGTCGCAATCTTTCTGAACCAGCTAACGAACATTTCGAAGCCTTCACGGTCGTTCTCAAACGTAATGGGCTTCCCAAACTCGACTCCGCGGTAGTCTTGTGCTCGAGCGACGTGTTTGAATTTAGCGATGTCTACACCGATAATTAAGGTAGAAGTAGTTATTTGATTAATGCGTTCATTTTGAGTAGAATTCATCTTGTAGTCTCCTTGGTTTGTATTTGGATCCGGTCGCTGGCCAGCATCTGGGACCCATATACATCTTACCAAGGAGTCTATTTGTTTCTCAAACCTTGTATTTCTTCATTATAGGAATGCTGCCAGTTAGCGTAACGAAGGGCCGCTAGATTAGCAGCACTCATGATGTTGAACTATTGTACCCGTTAGCTTAAGCCCATAAGCGTTTAATCCATCCTCTTTATCCATTACCTAGTCCCGAAATGAAACATTTTGGGAATTGAAACAGTCTAATATTAAAAGCGAGGAGGTATGGTCACAGTGGGCAAATATGTGTACGTAATGCTATTTTG
>NZ_JBMWAM010000037.1:0-9909 GCF_049725345.1 Paenibacillus praedii
CAACTGGTTCAACAAGCATCGCATCCATGGAACCTTAGACTATATGACGCCTGTTCAATATCGACAAGAAGCCCTTATAAAAGTTGTTCAGTTTTGTGTTGACAATCCACAATTGAAATTCATCCGCGTGCGTCTACCGCACTTCTCGAACAGACGCTTCGCATCCTGCAGTATGTTCGGTGACATCTCGATGGCGGATCAACTGTATATTGGCTGTGGTTATACGGATATGCGAAAGTCCATTAAGGGATTTTACCCCTTATTACATCATGCCGCCCATGAGACAAATACGTTTTTATAGGTTTTTTGAGTCTTTTTCTGGCGATTTTATCCGATATCCTTCAGATATTAGTCCAATAAATACTTGTGAGTATGTTGTGTGCGTAGAGTTCGTGGGCAAAATGTGGGCAAGTTGCGGGCACTAACATTAACCCCAATAGTACATGAAAGGCACACGATAATAGCTCGTTCTGTGTGCCGCGGCCGTATTCATCGGGTATAATTGTTTATTAAGTAAAGATCGAAGAAGATCGCGGGAAGCGAAACGATTTAGCAACATATTTTGATAAAGGAGTGGTTCTCCATGTCAATGGTACGCAAACTCCATTCTCATATAGCAAAAGACTTAAGGGAGTTTTTATCTGAAAACAATATTTCCACCAGAAGCTTGTCATAGATCTTGAAGCAGAAACCATCGAAGACTTTAATTGATTACTCAGTATATGACATTTTAAGTGTGGCTGGAATTCTGAAGCCCGGGGAAGCGCAAGAATTATTAGACCACATCCAGGAGTCACGGGAGGGCTGGGGAAAGTGACCCACAACCACTCCGGATATTTATTCGATTCAAACATCGTCATCGCCATTCTGGACAACGATCATGCCGCGGTGAACTTAATGCGACAAGCCCAAGAAGAAAAACGGCGAATATTCTTTTCGACGATTACGGAATGTGAAGTACCGAGCGGTGTCAAACACAATCAGTTCTTAATCGCAGAAAGGCTTTTCTCCCCTAGGCATATGATACATGTCGATTCCGCTGTCGCAAGAAAAGCAGCATCCATGCAAAGCGAGCAAAGAAGCAAGGGACGGAAAATAAAAACTCCTGATGCACTCATTATTGCAACCGCCTATACAGCTAATTTGGTACTGGTTTCCCGGGATTCAGACATGAACTTTGTTACGAATGAGTATGGGATGACTTTATTGAAAATATAGGGTTACTGTGCTGAAAACCGACAAAGGATACACTGAAGTTTGTTTATTTATACCTGTAGGTTTTTCTTCTCATTAGTTATACATAAAATTTTTGAAGCCCTTCTAAGTTGGTCCTCTCGTCGTAATCATATACGATACCTACACTATACTGTGCTCTGGTCAAAGCAACGTAAAATTTTGAACGACTTGTGGGAAGTAATTCAAAATTGTTATTTTTAATCCACTGAGTAAATGGCTGTGCAGGATAGATTAATACTCTTTCAAAAGTAATCCCTTTTGACTCACCAAAGTTAACAGTCTTATATTTTTTATTAACCGTTTCTCTGATGCTATCTCTTAATTGGACGGGGTTATATCTTTGCAAATACAAATCCACATCTTGTTTTCTCACTAAACAGATACCATCGTGACCTGTCACTTCATTCTGATTGGATCGGCATGGAGTATACTGTAAATATAATTTTGAAGAATAGTCACAGATCATCGGGTTGTCTCTATGTGATACATTCAACGTTTTTATCGATCATACTTTCTCTCGATATGGGTAAGATAGGTTACCTGGCGCGGATCGCCAACAAAAAGTATATTTGACCGGCTTTTCAAAAGAAGCTTTACTATCTCTAAGTCGTATCCCGCAAGGTCCTGGATTTTATCAATAAAAATGTGAGAGAAGATTTTACTCAATCGATCTATAACTGCGCCATCACTTCAATATGATACGCATCTCTATCTCTATAATTCTACAAACTGTGGGGTATACAATAGTCATGCGGTGATAATGATTTTCAGTACCTTGATGTATAAGAGTTTTCTCGGTTCAAGTATCGTTATGTTTGATTGACGTTCGCTCGATCTAAACAAGGTTATACTACAGCAGTTATCATTACTGCTGCAGTATAACCCCGAACTGTCTACCTATAGGCATCGTAGAGAATTATATCAATTCCGATTTTTGAAGCAGTCTTTGTACAATCGCCGCAACTTCGGCTCTCGTAATAAGCGCTTTGGGCGCCAGTTCAGCGCCGTTTCTTCCGGATACGATACCTGCGTGTACACTGTCCGCAATACTGCGTAGTGCCCAGGTGGATGCATCCGCTTCATCTGTGTACGGTTGTAATATATCGCCTGTCGATTGTACAGGAAGCTTCGCCTTTAATCCGGTGATCGCCATTGCTTTGGCGATCATCACCATGGCTTGTTCTCTGGTAATGTTATCATTCGGTCGGAACGTGCCATCTTCAAACCCGCTGATAAGGCCGTACACATATGCCGTTTGAACGGCTCCTTGATACCAATCCGAGATCTTTACGTCCGGAAATGGCGCCGTTCCGTTCTCCAGTTTGAGCCCCAGCCCGCGAACGATAATGGCCGCAAACTCGGCGCGGGTGATGTTGCGATTAGGACTGAACAAGCCGTTCCCAGTAGCGCTTACGACCATGCGCGATCCCATATCGTTGACGGCTGCTTTCGCCCAATGGTTCGCGACATCGCTAAATTCGAGCGGATGCCAAACGACCGCGTACGTACTGTTGGTCAGGCTGTTGATTATGGCGTAGTACTTGCCATCGATCGCAGCGACTTGGGTCGGTACATGACGCACCGTACCGTCAGGATCAATCACAACGCCTGTCGTAATCTTGTTGGGATCGACACCTTCAGGAATGACGATGGTTCGCTCTACATAGACGTCGAATTTCGATACTTCGATTGTCGTTTCCCCGTACGTGGCTCCGACTGTGAATTCAACCGACGGAACGACAAGCGCGAATGCTCCTTTCACTGCCGCATTCTCAACAACTTTCACCGTATCCGTTGTTGGCGCAGCGATTTCGATCTGCAACTTGATGTCTTGCAAGTTCACTGACTTTCCAAACTGATCGGAGATGGCGCTGATGTTGATTTGCTGTGCAGGCAAGGTGTAGGATGCACGATCCGATTTGATTTCCAGAACCGCCTGTCTGTCTTCCATATGTTTAATCATTTGGCCGTTCAGTTCGCCAACGATCACATCGGACTTGCTATTGACCGGAATCGTCACAACCGCATGCAGGCCTTCCGCCGCGAGCTTGTCAACCAGCTTTTTGGGATCGAAAGCAATCGTCGTTACGGTTTGGTCGTTCCGATTGGTTATCGTAGCCGTCCCCGCATTCTCCGCTTTACCATTCACGAGTATCTCGACACCAGTATTGGCGGTTTCCGTATTCGTATTACTACTATCGCTGCTGCCGCCGCTGGAAGACGATCTCGGCATGACGTCATTGGATGGGGCAGAAGATGCGCTGCTTCCCACACCATTGATCGCCTTCACCGTAAAGGTATAGCTCATTCCGTTGGTTAAACCAGTGATTGTAATCGGACTTGCCGTTCCGGCCATGACCTTTCCCCCAGGGGAAGCTGTCACTTCATACCCCGTAATGGCACTTCCGCCATTGTTGGATGGGGCTGTAAAGGTCATGGTGGCTTGCCCGTTGCCAGCGGCTGCTGACACATTTGTCGGTGCTGCCGCAACCGTTGCGGGAGTCACGCTTGCCTGATTGGATTCCGCACTCAAGCCTCCCAAGTTACCTGCTTTCACAATAAAATAGTAGGTTGTTCCATTTGTCAGGTTTTGTACGTTGTAGGTAGAGTCAGTCACAGTAACAACGGATGTACTGCTAAATTGACCTGAAGTCATCGACATATACAGGTTGTAGTAGGTCGCTCCCGTTACCGTACTCCAGTTCAGCGCAACCTGACGATCCCCTCCGGTAGCCACCAGGTTTTGCGGATTCTCAGGAACGTTCGGCAAGTTCACAACTTGTGTCATTGTAAACGTCACATCAGTCATGTTATCTGCAGACACCATGACTGTTGCGGTGTAAGTGCCAGCTGCTAAGCCGTCTTTCGCGTTAACGGTAAAGCTTGTTGCCGGTGCTCCGCTGTTTAATGGCGAAGCTGGTTGCGTGATTACAAAATCATTTACATTTGCGCCACTAAGCCTTGCAGACAGGTTCGCCAAATTGCCTGTGCCGGCATTCGTTACATAGATGGTTTTCGTATCTTGTGTACCTGTTTCATAACCTTGAATAAGTGCTGTTGCCGTTTGATTGGCTATTGCAGCAATCGAATAGGTAGGTGTGACGTTCACCGTCACCTTGACCGCGCTGCTCGTTGCGGTTGCCGTCTTCGTGCCGTTTACGCTGTTGTTGGTGTTGGTCACCACCGCATAGTAGTACGTCGTTCCCGCCGTTGCCGTCGGCGCGGCATACGATGCGCTGGTTGCTCCGCTAATTACCGTGCCTTCGCTATTGCTATTGGCCGTGTGGCTGTACCACTGGTAGCTCAGCGTCCCACTGTCACTCACTGTCGCCGCTACGCTCAATGGCGCGCTGTCGCCTTCGTTCACCGTTGCGTCCGTCGGCTGCGTGTCGATCACCGGCGCTGCCGCATTCACCAACGTTTGCAAAATATTTCCAGAGATACCTACCGCCACATACGTGCCGTTGCCATAGGTGACGCCATTAAGAGTATTCGTGGTGCCTGACTCGCGGCTCGTCCAGCTTGCTCCGTCACTGGAGGTCGATATCCTTCCACCGTTCCCCACCGCCACATACGTGCCGTTGCTGTAGGTGACGCCATTAAGAGTATTCGTGGTGCCCGACGTGCTGCTCGTCCAGTTCGTTCCGTCACTGGAGGTCATTATCCTTCCACTGTCCCCCATCGCCACATACGTTCCGTTGCCATAGGTGACGCCATTAAGATGACTCGAGATGCTCGACTTGCTGCTCGTCCAGTTCGTTCCGTCACTGGAGGTCACTATCCTTCCAAAGTCCCCCACCGCCACATACGTTCCGTTGCCATAGGTGACTCCATTAGGTTCAAACTTGGAGCCGAACGCGCCTCTCGTCCAGTTCGTTCCGTCACTGGAGGTCACTATCCCTCCACTGCCCCCCACCGCCACATACGTTCCGTTGCCATAGGTGACGCCATTAAGAGTATTCGCGATGACCGGCGTGACGCTCGTCCAGTTCGTTCCGTCACTGGAGGTCACTATCGTTCCACTGTTCCCCACCGCCACATACGTGCCGTCGCCATAGGTGACGCCACGAAGAGTTTGATTCGTGGGCAACGGACTCCGTATACTCCAATTATCAAGAGAATCGGCAAAAGTAATAGTAGGAATGATTCCTGCTAAAAGAAATAATACCGTTAACAAAGAAATACAACGTCTGATCATCGTCTTCTTTCACTCGCCTTTCTTAAAGCACGTCTATATTTGGATTTTTTTGCCGTCCATCCGCTCCAGTATGAACTTATGCCCCCTATTGTAGCACAAGCGTGATCATTACTGGAATATATTTCTTAGTCTAGTGAATTTCCTCCACGTCAAAATTCATGCTTGTGCGAATGAATTCAGGGCTAACAGCATGTTATAAACAATCTTCATTCTCTCACTATTAAGCAAATACAAACCTGAAACTTTGCCTCTATTTACTGGTGCATAAATGTATGCATTCCCATATTCTAATTTCTGAAATTCAGCAGCATATAGGAAATCAATCGTACTCACATAAGGATTCGGTCTGCGTTTTAGCAAGGAATAAAGATAATGTTTATCAGCCTTCTCTGTACCAGCATCACTAGATTTCATAACCTTTATTGGAAGCTTTGATATAGCTTTACATCAGATATCCATACAAGCATAATAAGTCGCTGAGTATAGTTTATCTGCACTTACATCTCCACCCATACCTAGAGACTCTAGGAACGTATTAATATCAGCAGTAGTAAATCCTTGATTCATCATTTCATTTCTAGCACTTTTCTTTCTGTTAAACCATGCCATATTTATCTGTCACCTCCTCTTATAAATAGTCCGAATATAACTCATCTAAATATTCATCTGTCATAACAAATTGTTCTTTCATTAACATTGCCATCTTGTGAGAATCGATAACTGCATCGACTGGATCTATGCGTTTGCGCTGTAAATTTTTCTCGATTTTACATTCACCAAATGAGTTGTAGACCCAAGTTAACAATTTGCTCTTTCTGTTATAGATAATGTTCCCTGAGTCAACTTCTAATTTAAAATCCACAGTTGGTTGGTTAAGGTTGCGAGCACTTTGTACGATCTCAACAACGTCACAGCCAAACATTTCTAGGTCATCTAGAAATGTATCGGCATTATGCGGATTATAACAAATAATCTTAAACTTAAGATTATATTTCTCTTTGATTTCTCTAAGGTATTTAATGATGAATTTATAATCTGTCTTGTAGCCAGGAATCGTTGTCAATAATCCATCACTCAACCATACATTATAGGGTGCTTGGTCTGACTTGATATGCTCCAGTAGTCTCTCCTTTGGCATGAAGGAATGTGAATGAATAAAGTATTTCTGCTGACCATCGATGACAGTAGGAATCTCAATGGCGATACTTGTTAAATCACCACCGCTAGACAGATCGACACCAATATAAGCTTCTGCACCTTTGAAGTCTTCAAGTGTCATATCAGACGCGCATTCTTTCCATTTATCAAGATTGATGTAAGTATCATCCGATGAATGAGTCCATATATTAAGCGTCTTCGTCATGAAATTTGTTAGTTCTTCTCCACCTTTTTCTTTGGCTTCGATTGCTAACGTTTCCATTGCTTTAATTGCATGTGGTAAATGTCTACTTAAAGGCGAACATTTAACCCAATTCTTGCTGTCCCATATGTCATCTTCTTTGTCCATTTGAGCTATATACGTGAAATATCTTTCGTTTTCGCCTGCCCCATTAAGCAAATTAACACAATAATTGTACTCAACAATGCAAGGATTCGTTGGTGACAAGTCAAATCCAGCCGTTGTAATTATCGAAATTAAGGACTCAGGAAGGTTGATGGTCCTATCCTGTAAAAGTTTAATCATCTGATTATTTTTATGGGAATGGAATTCATCAATAATACCTGTATACGGCTCAAATCCATCAATACTATTTGTATCACGACCTAAAGCCATGATCTTGCCACCATTAGCCTTATTCTTGATTAGACTCTCACGGTCATAAGCTCTATGTAATTCTGCTAAATCTTTATCCTGCTCAACAAACTTCTTGGCCTGTTTCAAGACAATCCTAGCCTAAACTTGTGCATTCTGGTATCCACAGAAGCCAGCAGTATAGATTGCGATACCACTATTGAGAAGCGACTTCGCTTGCTTACGACTGAGCTGCACATATGACTAAGAAAATCGCCTATAACCATCGAGTGTTAACCAACCAAACAAATTGCCGATAATAAAGTACTGAAAATCAACCAATTTAACTGGTGTGCCTTTTAATTCACCATCAGTAAACTTCAAATTTTCGAAGAATTTGAATGCCCTATCCGCTTTCTTCTGTGAAAACAAAAAAGGAAACCCTTCGGTTCCCTGTCTCTTCAAGTCATTTATGTGTCGTTCACATGCCAATTTCACCAGATTACCAGTAATAATTTCCTCATTTATTACGTCTAAAGCGTACTGAGTTGTATGATCAATCATCCAGAAACTCATCAAATTTATTCTTTGGAGCGTCATCTTTCTTTGGAACAACTAACTTTAGACGCGAGGAAATGGTTAACCCCATTTGAGTAGCGTGTTTTTTCATCTCATCTGAATACTTAAATTGTATCCTAATAAGTGGATGTTCGATTAGATTAGTAAAGCCTGATTTATTAGTTTGTTCAATTACCATCGGCTTACCTTCTAATTCCTTTGTAGCCGAAAGGTATAATGAATACGCTTGACAATACTGAGCGAGTGTCGTTATGTCCAGATTCGTCAACAGATTAATATTATTAAGTTCCTTGGCAATCCGTCTATACTCTTTTCTTGCTACTTTATCAGTCAACCAATCTGGACAGTCTGTTTTATTATCACTCGGCCTGACCGCTGCCTCTTGTTCTTTCCTTTGCTCAATTGTTTCCTTATCAAAATGAGATTTACCTTCTTCCAAGATAACATCAATCGATTTTTTAGGTCTACCCATACGAACACTCACCCCCTTCTATATAATTTTTGGTAAAAGTTACCCTTTAACAATTTTTTTGGATTTTCCGCGCTAAAAAAGTCCCTATGCGGTAATGCGTTAAAGCGTTGAAACTTTTTGACCTGCCCACCCTAATTTCCATACTTCTTCTTGTCTTCAGCAGTCTTCCTATTGTGATGCATATGACATCTACTCAAGAGCTTAGACAGTTGCAATCCTAACTCAGGGTAATATTCCAGTGGAAGCACTACCTTCTTCCACTATTTTTCATGATAAAATGCAGCTGCTTCTTTGCTTCTAACATGCTCATCATAATATCTATTCCTGTCTCGCTTATCTGTTTGTTCTTGATACCTATGCTTATCACAATATTTATTACCTATAACAATCAGCTCATTGCATCCATTCTTATTACATAGTTTCTTAATTGCCATATGTATTCCTTTAGAGTAACCTCAAAATATTTTTCTATCTAGGGCTTTTCTCACAAGATTCACATTTGTACTATATACACTCTTTTCGAATCATGTTGAATAGTTAGATTTTTTGCGAAAACCGCAATATATAGATGTTCATTTCGACAATAACATATACATATAGATGAAACAGGTCAAAATTCCTCAAAAAATTATTTGCATTTTCACGACAATCGATTTAAAATAAAGGTGTAATCAATATTACCAAATCACCTAGAATCTACATATTTAGTCTAACAAGAGAGGAAGATATTTAAATGGCGAAAAGCAGCTCAAAAAAAGTTTCATCTAATCTTATGTCGACGACAGCTTCTAAAGCTTTACAGGATGGAAGAACAAGCAAAACTACTAAATCGCTTGCAGGATCTGTTCTTGCTCAATCAAGAGGGAAACGCAAATAAGCTTAATTTAAATGAAGAATTATATAGGAAGGTGATAACATATGCAAAATAAAATCAATAACCTTTTGTTTTCTTTACAAGAATCTAAAGTTAATTCTTTAAACTGGTCTAATCGCTTTTTAAACAATACTAGTTCCAAAGGATTACAGCTATTCCTTTCTCTATATCTCATAATCGTAATCCCTTTTATAGACAAACAAAAAAGCACCCCGAAGGATGCTCATCGTTGATGAATTCAATTACAACAGCATTTCCGTTGCTGCTTTTACTAACAATCCCTTTATAATGTCGATAGGTAATTTAAATAACTCCATACCTTGCTTTTGAGCAATATCTTTTGCCTTATTTACTATAGTAACATTTCGAGCTGCATCTAAGAAGTCATGACCACTATATGTTAATTTAAGTGGTAAATACATTTCTCCACCTGAACTAGTTGCATTAATCGCTTTAATGAGTCCTGCATCACTTATTAACCCTAAATTATATTGAACAAGACTATCATCTACATCAGATAAATGAATTTCTAAACCTGAATCCTCAGCAGACCTTTCTTCAATTATCTTTAGAAGTCTGATGATTAATTCCATGTCTCTCTTCATCTGATCTCTCCTCATATAATAAATAAGAACGAATGTTCCCTCATTTATAATAGCAAATAATCCCGCTTATGTCATCAAACCTTTTCACACTCTCCACACAACAATGGATTGTCAACAGTAAATCAGACAACTTTTTTAAGGGCTTCTTGTCGATATTGAACAGGCGTCATATAGTCTAAGGTTCCATGGATGCGATGCTTGTTGAACCAGTTG
>NZ_JBMWAM010000038.1:0-8063 GCF_049725345.1 Paenibacillus praedii
AAAAGGCATGAGTCCGGTACAATACCGAACTCATGCCGAACAGGTTGCCTAAATATAGATGTCTAACTTTTTGGGGTCACTTCAACTGATCGGCTGCCTTCTCCACGCTAACTGGCAGGATAGCGGAATAACTTGTTGAAAGAGTACCAGCCGCCGAAAATACGGGGAAAATCGGCTTGTAAACTGTATTGAAACGGATTAGACTGTTAAAGTAAGTAGCGAGCATCATTTTCTCGTCTCAGAACTTTGTGCAAAACTAATTAACTTCGTACCAAGTATGGATACGGTCAATCTCGATGATATAAATTGAGAACCGTTCCATGTCAAAAAGTTTTCGACATATCCTAATGTATCCGAGTTAGAAGTACCAATAATTCGTTGCAAGGCAAGTAGATCATAACTAATCCCTATTTGGTTTGTCACAATGGGATATAACGCACCTAGAGCAAGAACTTCTCCTTTAATCGGTTGTTTTAGTTTTCCGTTCTCAAAGTAATACTGTGATACATAATCATAACCTTTGTAACTAATGTCGATGGTGAAAAGCACATCAAGTTGAGGACTTCCTACACTCACTTTATAAAAATCCTGGTAATCCACGTTAAACTTATATTCCTTGTTGTACTTTTCAACATCAAACATTAGCCGCAAATCGTTATTCTTGAAGGAATAAATATAATATATCCCGTATCCACCGCTTCCACCAGAATCGATACTTACTAAAATGTCCAACATGTTATCCTTAGTAAAATCCCCAAGGAAAAGCCTGGCATTATATCCTGAATTGCTTTGAAGTCTAACCGTTGTACTCTGGTTCGAATGTCCATCTTGAATAACAAGCGTTATGTTATCCGCAAAGATTCCTGTACCTTCAGGTTTATTTCCATATAAATACACGTTATCTATGATTCCGTCTCCATTTACATCACCTCGCTTCATGTCAAGCAAAGTAACAATTCTTGAATGATTTGGGATACCATTCGTTTGTCCATGAACTTGTTTGTACAAGTGCGCCCCCCTCCCTATTAATAAGTCCCTGTGTATACGATATGATTGACCTTTTTTAGTATGGAGTGGGAATTGGGGGGCATGAAACAGCTTTGATAAATCTTGGATTGATCCGATAAAACATCCAGAATCGCCCATCCCATCGATAACCTGAAACCCCTCCCGACTCAACCTGTGTCGGGTAAAACCAGAAACTTTCCCCATTCCATAACCAAACATATGTTTGTTGATATAAGCAATCAACGATATAGGATGTAGCAGGTTGCACTGGGACGAATTGTGGAGGCGGGGTCATTGGTATAAAAGCCATTCGACTTCACTCCTTAATATTGTGGTTTATTGCAAAGGAACACAATGTCCTGATGGAGTTGAAACCCCTCAAATAAACGAGTCTTCTGTCGACATGTACAATTTCGCCTTCTTGTGTTGCCTGATGTTGCAAATCATTCACTTGACCTCCTTAAATAATAATAAATCCTTCTTTTCACCCTATGCATGTGCTTAGTCCAAGGTTCGTTACTTACCTTTTCACTTAACTTAGAACCGCCCTTTTTAAAGCTTATAGGTCACATTTGAGCTATGAGTCCGCTGAACTAACGGGTAACGATAGTTCAATATCGAAAAGGGCTGCCGCGTGATAGTCCTTCGTTGCGCTAACGGGCAGTTTAGTTGAGGTAGTATTAATAAATTTATTTATGGAAATAACAGGAGAATAGAATTGGGACGTAGAATTACTTTAGAAATAACGAATTTAAGGAGAATGAAATGAGTAAATTTAGCCTACTTAACAAGTTTATAGTTCAAGAAGGAAAAAATGAAGAAATGGTCGATATTTTGTTAGAAGCAGCCGAGTCGATGGAAAATTTAGATGAATGTGAAATATATCTTGTGAACATTGCCGATAATGAACCAAATTCTGTTTATGTTTATGAAGTGTGGACCGACGAAAGTTCACATCAAGCCTCTCTAGGTCTTGAAGTTACCCAAAAATTAATAAGCCGAGCAAAACCCATTATTACTGGTATGGAAAGAATGAGCACCTTAAAAACAAAAGGTGGAAAGGGTATTTCATCTAATAAAATTTAGTCTTTAGAACAGGTTGTCATTGTGGCAGTCTTTTTTCTATATTAAAAGTCCAGATTGATTATGAACAAATGTACTTAAACTAACGGGGTATGTTAGTGTGGAGCTGCCGCTAGGACAGCTCCTTTTTAATGACCATTGAAGTAACGGGCAGTTTAGTTAAAAAACGGATATACTAATACGA
Organism: Paenibacillus praedii; assembly: GCF_049725345.1. NCBI lineage: Bacteria > Bacillati > Bacillota > Bacilli > Caryophanales > Paenibacillaceae > Paenibacillus > Paenibacillus praedii. Next base: position 2,276 of record NZ_JBMWAM010000038.1, read on the forward strand.
ATGAAATATACTTTAGGATATGAAAAGGAGTAGGTTTATAATGGAAAAGGTAATACCATTCTTAATGTTTCAAGATGGCAAGGCAGAAGAAGCAATGAATTATTATACAGCGCTTATTGAGGATTCTCAAGTTACAAGTATTGTTCGATACGGAGCAAATGAAGCTGGGGATGAAGGAACTGTAATGCAGGCTACTTTTACCTTAAAAGGGCAAGAATTTATGTGCATTGACAGTAATGTAAAACATCAGTTTTCTTTTACACCTTCGTTCTCAATATTTGTTACTTGTAATACTGAAGAAGAACTTGACAATCTTTATCAGAAACTCAATGAAGGTGGACAAGTACTTATGCCTTTGAATGATTATGGTTTCAGTAAAAAGTTCGGTTGGTTAAATGACCGCTTCGGAGTTTCGTGGCAACTAAATCTACCTAAATAATATGAATAACCTTTTTAGTTTAAAAAAAAGCTAAATAAGCTAAATTATTGCACTAACGGATACTATAGCTCAATAACTATCGGGGGAGGACAAAAATGTCCTCCCCTTATTTGGATTAAAAAGGTATCATTGAACTAAAGGGCAGGATAGTTCCAATATGTGATGTTATAGGGGTGATATATGCGATAAAAGGGAGTGAAAACTAAGTGCATGAACAAAGTAAAATAAATAAAAAAGCTTGGGAGTATCGTGCTTATGAATATTGGAATAAACGAGATGGTTCTCCTGAGGAAAAAGCACGTCAGATTTTAGAAAATCCACTTGCAGCACTTAAAAAGCATAAGAACCTTTTTAATCATGTTCGAGGTAAAAAGGTTGCTAACCTTTGTGGTTCGAATGGAAGAAAAGCTGTTCCGTTAGCAATATTAGGGGCAGAGGTGACCGTATTCGATATCTCTGAGGAAAACAGAAAGTATGCTTTAGAGCTGGCTGCAAGCGCAAATATCACACTAGAATACATCGTCACAGACATATATGATATCGACCTAAAGGAGTACGGAGGTAATTTTGACTTTCTATATTTGGAAGGAGGGATATTACACTATTTCAGAGATTTGGAAAAGTTAATGAATATTCTTTGCGACTTATTAAATGATGGTGGAAATTTGGTTTTAAGTGATTTTCATCCCTTAGGAAGATGTATCTCATCTCACGGCGAAGTCAATTATTTTGATACAGAACTAAAAAATGGAGATGTGGCGTATAAAGGTGCATTTGATATAGATGAACAGAAAGATTTCCCCGATGTCTCCATTCGATTGTACACTTTGAGCGATATTATTAATTCAGTCGTTTCATCAGGTTCAGATTGCGAAAGTTTGATGAGCATCGTGGATGGAATAATGAAAATATTCCTTGGGAATTTACTATACTGGCGGATAAACAGATGTTGAAGTAACGGGAGACTATAGCTTAATAACTATCGGGGGAGGACAACAATGTCCTCCCCTTATTTGGTTTAAAAAGGTATCATTGAGCTAACGGGAAGTTTAGTGACATAACGAATGCGCTATCCGTTTTGATGTTAAGGGAGCGAAGCTAGGTGAGTGATCTCATTATATGTTTAAAAAACGAAGTTGATATGTTTAAAAAATGGGCGGACGAATCTCCCGGTGAACATGGAGAATGGGAAACAGAATACCCTCACTGGGATAGACTTTATAGTGCAGTGGATCAGGTATTAGCACATGAGTCAATTGATGAATGGAACAGTGATGTTTTTGAGTCAATACTCTACACTTTGGCTAGAGATAACGAGTGCGAAAATGTATTACAGTCTCTAATTGAACATCCTAATGCTTTAATTCCCCTAGCTTATAAAGCGATATCTTGGGACGATTACGAGGCAAGGTGGCAAGTAGCTTTTGGTCTTGGTGAAATCGCCAATGTGGACAATGATGAAGTACAGGCTCTTTTAGAAAGGTTTCTAAACGATGAACATGAGTATGTAAGAAGAAGGGCTTTGTTTGCTCTGGAGAAAAGAAACAATGAGGGACAATAAGATCAATTTTCTTTAAGCTATTGGTGAACATTAGTTTAGCGATCCAGGGGCAGCTTGATGCGCCGCAGCTACTCCAATGTCATTAAGCTAAAAGGCAGGTTAGTTTAATAAACAATGATATATAATCAAAGAAATCAGAGGTTAATAAAGGAGATTTATATGGATATTAGGAAACTTAATAAAAGTGAAAAACTTCCAATGGAATTGTTGTTATTGGCTGACCCTTCAAGAGAGATTGTTGAGGAATATGTCCATAGAGGCGAATGTTTTATAGCTGAAATCGAACAGCATATTATTGGAGTTTATGTATTACTTCCAACAAGACCAATGACAGTGGAGCTTGTGAATGTTGCAGTCGTAGAAGAGCAACATGGTAGAGGTATAGGCAAACGATTGGTAATGGATGCAATTAGGGTAGCTAAAACAAAAGGCTACAAAACAATTGAAATTGGAACTGGAAATTCAGGCATAGGGCAACTGGCTCTTTATCAAAAATGTGGCTTTAGAATAGTTGGTGTTGATATAGATTTTTTTGTTAGGCATTACCCAGAAGAAATTTTTGAAAATGGTATTCAGTGCAGGGATATGGTTCGTTTATCTCAAGATTTATAGGTTAAAAAGGTAAATGTTATTCAACTAACGGGGAACGATAGCACAGCGGTGGAACCGATCCATCGCTTATTTTGTATTGTTGGAAATCCGCTCAGCTAACGGGCAGGATTCTAGATTTGCACCTGAAATGATAATGTTGTGATCCTATTTAACTGAAAGGAGCGAAAGAAGTGAACACCAAGGATAACGCGCATTTCATCGAACAGATCATTCACCACGCGGAAAATTGTTTGGAGTTTTATTCTGTCAGTGGTGAGATCATTGATCTATATACTTATTTTCGTATACAACCTGAGAGTTAATATTATAAGTAACTTAAGGAGATCGAAGATGCACTCGAACAAAGATTGGTTAAGCGAATGAGTTTCGTTGACACCATAATGCTCCGCGAAAAAATCGATGAAATAAGAAGCTATTATGTATACCATCACTTGAAGTTCAATACTAATGTAGAACGAATTTGGAACTACATTGATGCAATTTTAGACTACGTTCGTCCAGCCAAAGATGTTGACACAAACAGAGGCAAGGAATTAACAGCATTTTCACTCTCAAAAATCATCATGTTATGCGTTTGGATTACGCTATTAAGAAGTAAACGTTTAGATTACGGGGACCGCTTAGAAGCGAACAAAAAATTGCACCCTGAGGTATGGCGATATGCGCATACAGTCATGTATGTAGAAACACATGTCAAGGAGGCTTGTATAAAAGACGGCTTGCTACAAAATCGCGAAGAAGTAGCTGCTATCTTATTCTCACGCATTGAATCAAGAATCCACAGTTACGGACCCGTGCGATTCATGGATCACATGCTGGTCGAGTACAAAAAAACGTTCGACGCTTCTACAGAGATGTTTAACCGTTTAATTAATACTACGCGCAAGTTTCTCTATCACGTTGCACTGAAGATTGTAACTTCGACCGATGTACCAGAAGGAACGGGTTACCCCGAAACCTTAATGGCAATCGAGAGAATCGCGAGCGTGTTATTGGATTTGTATGATTACCGTATAGAAAACCAATTTCAGCTCATGTTCATTGGCGACCCAATTCCATATTTCCAGAAAGCCGTGTTTCATGATGCCCTGTACAAGGATTATCAATATCCACCAGAAAGCACAATCATCATGTTGGATTCGATACTGGACTCATATCGTGAAACCATTGTAGAGGCTTTCGGAATGGATAAAGAGGCCATCATTCTTATTTCAAGCGAAATCTTATCGATCGCTCCTTTAGCTCTAAAAACCGAAGGACCTTTGCTGCGGTTAACTGCATCTGGGTTGTACAAGAGGCTCCGTAAGCAGGTTACTTGGGATGTCATAATCACTTATTTAAATCGAATTTCGAGCAGTACCAGCTTAAACAGCAACTTCAACCGCCCGCTGGAGGTTGTTGGAATTGATGCTGACTCCGAGTGGCTTGTACCTGTTCCTGCTAAAGAGTATGAGTATTTTATGCCGCTTCCATCGATTGATTGCTTTGGTCTTTATGATAAAATGAAAGGGCTCTTGGGCCATCCAAGAAGCTGGGGTACAGTTTTCGAACAATTTATTCAACAATGGATGGCCACTCATTTGGGCGAGCCAGTATATTCGGGTGATTATGTTCATGAAGGGGAAAAAGGGGAATCTGACGGTATCTGTATCGTTAGTAACAGGTTATCGTATTGGAAAGCAAAATCAAGCCGCTGACTCGCGATGCTCGATCTGGGCATATAGGTAAACTACTTCTTGATCTAGGCGGGTCGTCTATTCATAGTCAACTGCAAGCATTTCGGACCGAGTCGGCTTTACGTTCTGGACCACCTTTAGAGTTGTTTCAACAAGGATCCGCTAAGAGGGCAATGATAAATGGGAAGTTAACTCCAATTGCGAGAGTCGAGGCTCCTCAAAACGCAAACTATATTCGCATTTCATGTACGCCGTTCCATTTCGGCGTGTTTAATGAGAATACAGTTTGCCATAATATTTTCGAGGCACTAATAAAATATTCATTTGGTACAGATGATGAGTCGATTAAAGACAGGTTTGTTGATTTCGAAAAGAAACGCAGATCACTTCTGGAGATTTTAGGGACGCTTCAAAAGCGGGCTTATAAAACAGAACGTATTTTCGAGATGACACATGGTTCTTACTTTTTGTCATTTGGTCTGATCTATTTGCTAACTAGTACAAGAACATCTAAGAAAAGCGCTATTGATCGTCTTCGGATGTTCGGAAGCATTCAATCGCATGATTATGATTCATATTTGATATTAAAACACATTCTTTAGTTTTCAGACGACCCTGGAGTACATAAGCTGCCCTTTCTCAACTAACGGAGAACGATAGTGGAGGAGTTTGCTTCAGGCAGCTCTTCATTTGGTTTATTGAAGTAACGGGCAGTTAAGTTGAATAAGAAATGATAAAACAAAACAAGGTATCAAATCTTTTTTGGAGGGAGATTTATGAGAACAAATCTATATTTTGCAAGGCATGCTCATTCAATATACACCCCAGAAGAATTAACAAGACCGTTATCGGAACGTGGCTTTAACGATGCTAAAAAAGTAAATGAAATATTAAAAAAAGCGAATATTGACCATGTAATTTCCAGTCCGTACAAACGAGCATTTCAAACAATCGAAGGCATTGCTAAATACATAGGTGAAGAAATTGTGATTGAAGAGGATTTTAAAGAAAGAGTCCTGTCAGAAAGACCAGTAGACGATTTTAACTATGCTATTAAACGAGTGTGGGAAGATTATAATTTTTCGTTTGAAGGCGGAGAATCGAATAAAAATGCCCAAAAGCGGGGGGCGAGACTAACTTTACAGGTCTTGGACAGGTTTAGAACTAAGAACATTGTTATAGGAACACATGGCAATATTATGGTTTTAATAATGAATTATTTTGATGAAAAATACGGTTTTAATTTTTGGAAACAACTTGATATGCCAGACATATATAAATTATCTTTCGACGGAACTGATTTGAAAGAAGTTATTAGGTTATGGGAAAGGGATTAAGACAAAAACTTATTAAGCTAACGGGAAACGACAGTGCAATACTTACATCACGAGGCTGCCGCGGAATGAACGGCAGCCTCCATTATTTTAACGGGTATTTAACAGCTGGGAGGTACAGTTTTACAGTGCTACAACAAGATATTGTTAATTTGATTAGAGATGA
>NZ_JBMWAM010000039.1:0-6289 GCF_049725345.1 Paenibacillus praedii
CAAAATAGCATTACGTACACATATTTGCCCACTGTGACCATACCTCCTCGCTTTTAATATTAGACTGTTTCAATTCCAAAAATGTTTCATTTCGGGACTAGGTAATGGATAAAGAGGATGGATTAAACGCTTATGGGCTTAAGCTAACGGGTACGCTAGTTCAAAACAGCAGGCAGATTAAAACCTCTCCGTAGAAGCAAACTGGATTTAATAGCTTCTATAGGGAGGTTTTATTATGAACTTAAGTGAGTTGTGGAGTTTGTATGAAGCTGACAAACGCATTCAAGGCTTCAGTCCGAAAACATTAAAGGCATATGCGCTTCAGAAAAAAATGTTGGTGCTGGAGTTAGGCAATCTTGATATAAAAGAGGTTACGTTCGTTTAGAGACATTCGTTATCTGAAATTGTGACAGCGACCCTTGATAAATCAAGCCTTTTCACCTTCATTTTCTCAGGATTTCTGACGCCACCCAGGAGGAGTGCCGCCTTTTCACAAATGGCTGAGACGACTTTTCCGCTGGATCCGGAAACCGGCCGTAATGGTGGGCTAAATCACCAAGAGCTCGAGTATCGGGCTCTAATCTTTCTGTCGCAAGGGACCTGTTTGTCCATTAATATTTCATTATTAGTAAATATTAATTATACCTATACAAACTTATCGTGTAATATTTTGGCAAAACCATATTTAGGAGGCCAGCATGCACTATACACGATGGAAACTATATCAGAGAGTGATTTGTTGGGTACTTATATTGTCCTTGTCGATCCCGGCTTTGCCTGGCAGTAATTTGGCTAAGACGCACGCCCAGACGGCGAGCAAGGAGAAGATTGACGAACGAGTAATTGCACCACAGGCGGGCGAAGTAGTCGAACTGCGGACTGAGAAATCCAAAACGCAGCGGAACAGCAATGGAAGCTACACAACCGAAATTTCTTCGATTCCGATTCACTATCAAGATGCAACATCTAAACGATGGAAAGCCATAAGTAATAGAATAGAACAGAACCCCACCTCCTTCTACAATAATGACCATTCATTTAAAGTGAGGTTCAATAAAACATTCGAAAGAACAGCCGATTTGCTTAAAATTACAGACAACAAGCAGTCCATCGCGTTAACCCCCGTGTCGGAGACAGCAGGAAGTGTCCAACCGACAAGGAATCAGCTTCCGGGTTACATGGCGGATAATACGATCACTTATAAAAATTTGTATCCGGGCGCGGATCTGCAATATACGCTAGGCAACGATAAAATCAAAGAAGATATCGTTCTTCACAAAAAACCGGATACTCAAACCAAAACCATATACTCAAACCAAAACCATATACTCATTCAAATTGAAACTAGTCAACCTGAGACCGGAATCCTCGTCGGATGGATCCATCTTGCTTTTAGACACGGAGTCGAAAGAACCGGCGTTCTATCTTCAAAGACCGGTGATGTACGATTCATATAAGCCGGCAGGATATGAGCAGATCTCCGATTCCAGTTCGCCGGCTGAGGAAGCTGTATCCTTCGACATCCGTTACGAGACTTATGAGAAAGACGGAATTCTGTATATTGATGTTATCCCTAGCCGCGCGTGGCTGGAAGACAGCAAACGGGTATATCCGGTAACGATCGATCCCACCATCGTGAAGTATCAACCTACCTATGCGTTGGCCGATACCAATATTCGCAGTGTTTCTCCGAATACGACGGGACCCACTGAAACAACACTCGGCGTTGGGCTCTATAAAGACTCCACTCAAACGAATGTCATTCGGTCGCTGCTTAGATTCGATACATCTTCTATTCCGGTCGGCGCCAAAGTGCTGAACGCCAACCTGAATATGTGGCTATCGTCCGTATCGAATACCACAAGCATTGATGTGACTCTTCACGAAGTGACGACAGCATGGACGGAATATTCTGCTTCGTGGAATTACGCAGATGCCTCGAACCTCTGGATCAACAAAGGCGGCGACTTTTTGTCGTCTCAGATTTCGACGGTAGCAGGAATCAGTTCCTTGACGTCGCTCGATATCAATTACAGGTGGCCGATTGCTCCATATATTATAGACAAATGGATTAACGACGGGACTCGAAATAAAGGCTTGCTCCTAAAGAGTACGGCTGAAACGACCAATTCCTATAAAAAGTTTATCTCAGGAGACGATACGGCAAATCCCTCGAATTCTCCTTTGCTGAGCGTCACTTATTATCCGGCCAGTCGCCTCGGATTGGAGTCCTATTGGACTTTCGATTCACATCCGTTAGTTGGCGGAGCAGGCTTTACGAATCTTGGCACAGGAAATAATATCCTTCAATTTACCGATTACAGCCTGGAAGGTCGGGGCAATTTCGGTATTGATTTTACACGGACTTATAACTCAAAGTCGGTGGAACAAACTCCACTCGGATACGGATGGTCTTATACAGGTTCCGAGTCTATCATTGAAAACCGGCACACCGGGGAGGTCTTGTTTACTGACTCCGACGGAACCTCACACTCGTTTGTTTACACTGCCTCCACGGGTGCGTATCAATCACCGGCAGGGAAATACCTGACACTTACGAAGGTTAGGAATACCTCCGGAGTAACAACAGGGTACAGAATTACGGATAAACACGGAATCGTTACCCATTTTGATGTTACATCTCATGATGAAATAGCCAACGTGATCCGGGCCAAAATCGGTTATGAGGCTGATCGGCATGGAAACAAAGTCAGCTATTTGTACGATACCAATGGAAGGTTAAATAGCATATCAGACCCGTCGGGCCGTAGCATTACATTCGCCTATGAAGCCAGCGGCCGTGTAGATTACGCTTTACTTGAAGGCAGGAAGATGGATTATGGCTACGACGCTGCCGGCAAACTGGTCACGGTTGACCAGTATAAAGAAGACGGCTCCTATAGCAGATCTCAGTTTCTTTATAATACCGACAATCGAATCAATGTAGTTATTGATCCGAATGGACGAAGGACAGACTATACCTATAATCAGGATGTACTGGAAAAAGTACAGGAACCGCAAAACTCGCCGACAGGTAATGACCTTGCCACCCGGCCAGGTATCACGTATTCGAATAACTTGTCGGCTAGAAAAACGACGGTTATCGATGCTGAGCTGAACAAATCCTCCTATGAGATGAATGAGAATTACGTCATCACTCGGATGGTGCGAATTTTATCAGATGGTACAGAGTCAGCTACGGTATATAACCTTGATGCAAACTATAATCCACTGGAGGTTACAGATCCTGCGGGTGGTATTGCATACCGTACGTTCGATGCGAAAGGGAACTTGCTGACCTTTAAAGATGAGGAGGGAAATCTTTCTTCCCACACGTACGATAGCTTTAGCAATATGCTGACTGAGACCGACGCCAAGAACAACGTGACTTCCTACAGCTATAACTCGGTCGGAGATCTCGAGGTAATGACAGACCCAAAAGGGCAAATCATACAGTACGCTTACGATGCGTACGGTAATCTAAAAACAGTAACGCATCCGAACGGAACTATTGAATCGTATGAGTACGATGCCTCGGGTAACGATATACGGACCGTCCGTGATACGTCCGGTAATACGGTTTCGACCATCACCGACAGTATGGGGAATGTGACGAGTGAAACGAACGGCAGGGGTTTCACAACCGGCTTTAATTACGATCTTTTAAATCAATTGCGAACAGTCACAGACCCTAAAAACTTTGTGACCCGATACAATTATGATAAATCCGGAAATATCAAAACGGTAACCAATGCCAGAAACTTTATAACGAGTTATGAATACAACGGGATGAACCAGGTCACGAAGGAAATCAGCCCGCTGAACAAAATTACCGAAAACCAGTACGACGCGAACGGCAATTTGCGGGTTACGAAGACGGCAAACGGCGATACGTTATCGTTTGACTATAATGATCTGGAACAATTGACCACTATGTCGGTTAACTCGACGCTGCAATGGACGTATCAATACGACGAAAATGGAAACCTGAAGGATGTTTTGCAGAAAGGTTTGCCGCTTCGGCACTTTGAGTACTATAAAAACGGTCATCTGAAACAGGAGACCGATCGTGGTAACTTGAAGGATTATCAGTACTACCCTAATGATCTGCTGAAGCAGCTGAAACACACAGTCGGCACTAGCAGCGTCTATTGGGATTATGACTATACGACCACTAACCAGTTGAAGCACATCAAGCGGAATGGCGTTGAACTCATCAATTATCAGTACGATGCAAAGATGGATGACCTTGATATTGCCACACGTCAAAACGGCACCTATACCGACGTGGATTACGACGCAGGAAACCGGTTGAAAAAATATGCGAACTATTTGCCAGGCGGCAGCTTATTAAACAGCTTTACGTATGAATATGAGCAAAATGGTAATATCAAAAGTGTTTTATCGAGCTCCGGAACCTTTACGTTTGACTACGATCAATTGGATCAATTGGAAAAGGAGACTCTTCCTGGCGGCGGATCGATCAGCTACAGCTACGATGGGGCAGGCAATCGGCTTAGTAAAACGGTTACCTCAAGTACGATAGCAACGACCAGTTACTCCTATAACGGTGCCAACCAGATCGAGGTGGTAAACGGCGTCGCTTATACGTATGATGCGAATGGGAACCTGCGTAACGACGGTTCACGCACATATGTATACAATGAACTCGATCAATTGTCAGAAATCAGGAGTGCCAGCGGACAATCAATCTTCAAAGCGGCGTATGACGAGCGCGGAAGACGAGTCCAGACAGAAACTGCCGATGGAATAGTAAACTATTTCTACGAGGGCGACCAGGTCATTTATGAGACCAATGGAAGCAACCAGATCATCGTGGAGTATACGTGGGATGATGACGGCAACCCGGTGTCCATGATAAAGAATGGCCAAACGTACTTTTATCATTTGAACGGGCAAGGAGACGTAGTTGGCCTGACGAACAGCAGCGGGGCGGCTGTCGCTTCTTACAGCTACGATGCATGGGGCAACATCCTGGCTCAAAGCGGGGTCATGGCAGATTCAAATCCATACCGCTATAAAGGTTACCGTTACGATGGCCACACTAAGTTGTATTATTTGATGGCCAGATATTATAATCCAGTACACGGGAACTTCTTGTCGGAGGATCCTCAAAGTGGGTTGTCGGAAGAGCCACTTAGTCAAAATGACTATGCCTATGCACTCAATAATCCAGTTAACATTATTGATCCCAGTGGGGAACATCCGATTTTGGTCATTGTTGCATTTATTCTAGTACGGCAAGGGATAAAATATGTACTAAAGAAACAGGTAAATAAACAATTACTAAAGGCCACCGTCAAAGCCAGTAAGGGTACGGGTAAAGGGCTGGAATTTAGTAGTAAGCAATCTCTTGAACAATGGACAAAACAATACTCAAAACGTGGTTGGGATGAAAAATTAATTCAAAATACTACTAAAAAACCTTATACAACAAGAGAAGGATTTAATAAACATTCTGGAAATAAGACAACAGTTTATTATAATAAAGACGGTTCTCATGTAATTGTTGATAAAGGAACAAAGAAAATAATTCAAATTAGTGACAGAACAAAACCATGGAAGCCAGACTCTTCAATAAAAAATCCATATAAACCTTAAGGTGGTATGTAGATGGAATTTATAGATAGTTGCAAGAATGAGTTGAATAAAATCGAATGTGGTAAGATAAGTTTTTATGGTGATGATTATTATAGTTTGGAATGTATACAATCATTACCGAAAATAATAATGAAAATAGATTTACTAGATGAATTATTGATTACACCATACTATTTCATAAATGGTGAAATAGTTGAGCTATATGAGTATAAGCTTTCAATAAAAATTGTAAAGGTCATAAAAAGCAAAGAACACTTCTTTTTAGAAGAAACAGGTAAGAAAAGTTTGGATGACATACCTTTAGATATACTAAAAGTACTTGATTATACCTATTATGAAACTTTAGGTAATGACAAGGAGGCATTCATTAATTCTTTAAAAAGGTATACAACCTATATGTCTGAAAATGAAGAAGAAATTTTGAACAAAATTAAACTAGATTATGAAGGACAAAATGAATTTGGCGGAATATATTATGAAGTCTTATAGGTAGTAAACAGACTCCTCCCCTCGACCATTGAACTGTGACCCAGATTGTAGACGATTAAAACAAAGAGCCCTAAGCTCAACCAGCAAGCAGGTGACCTCTAAATTCATCGGGGGTCATCTTTTTTAATGTCCACTGGTATCTTTCTGAGTTGTAGTAGCTGATATACTCCCTAACTCG
>NZ_JBMWAM010000040.1:0-4213 GCF_049725345.1 Paenibacillus praedii
GTCCAATGGAATTCAGGACTAAGGCCGCATAACTGATTTTTATTTTTTGTACTGTCTACTTGACGGGGTGCAGTTCACCGGTCGGATAGCTTCTTCTTTTTTATACAAATAATTTATTCCTTTCATTGGATGCACTTCATGTTATCGTTATAGACTCTTATCCACGCTAGCTATCTATCATTGCGTGACAAACATCAGCAATTGATAGGAGCAGATTTTAATAGAGATAGGGACATTGACCAGTACAAACTATCTGTCTTGTACGTATACATACAGTACATAGATTCTATCACCTTCTAATAGAAAGGAGTGCTTATTACGAGAGAGAATCAGAGAATCACTTCCATTTTTTGAAAAGAGGTAATCGCATGCACGATTTGATGATCATTGTTACCGTTATTTCCTTTCTCTTAACAATCGGCTTTATCTTCTGGCGACCGCAGGTCAATGAGGCGGTCCCCGCAACGGTTGGCGCTGTTTTCGTTCTTCTTAGCGGCAGCGTGACGCTCACTGATCTAGGCCAAATTACGGAAACGATAGGCGGCGCAGCGGTCACGATCATAGCGACGATCGTCATGGCGATCGTACTGGAAAGCTTCGGATTTTTCTACTGGGCTGCCGAGCTTCTGACGGAAAAAGCAAAAGGCTCGGGTATTCGATTATTTTGGCTAACGAATCTATTTTGCTTTCTGATGACGCTATTTGTGAACAACGACGGCAGTATTTTAATTACAACGCCGATACTGCTCCTGCTGCTGCAAAACATGGGGTTAAAAAATCATCAGAAAATACCCTATCTCTTATCTGGCGCATTAATTGCAACAGCCGCCAGCGCCCCCATCGGGGTAAGCAACATCGTAAATTTAATTGCGTTAAAAATCGTCGATATGGATCTCTACATGCACACCGCCATGATGTTTGTTCCGGCTATGCTAGGGCTTATCCTGCTCTCGCTTCTCCTATTCGCCGCCTTCTATCGCACTCTCCCTAAAGCCCTGCCGCCCGTTGCCCGGTGGTCGTTAATCACTCGAAAGCATCCCCTGCAGGAAAGCGTTTCTCAGGTAAACCGCACCGCATTCATGCGAAACATCCTTATCTTCGTATTCCTTGTGCGCATAAGCTTGTTTATCGCCTCATATATTCATTTTTCGGTTTCCTTGACAGCCGTTATCGGCTCCGCGCTCCTGCTTGCTTGGCGCTGGTTTTATTTGAAAATTTCTCCGGCAGATATGCTGAGGAAAACGCCGTGGTTTATTTTGCTGTTCGCCTTCAGCATGTACGTCATTATTTCTGGCCTGAATAACATCGGACTGACCGCATGGCTGATTCTAGCTCTGCAGCCGATCATCTCTGATAGTCTCGTAAATGCGAGCGTCGTGATGGGCGGACTGCTTAGTATCTTATCTAATTTGTTCAATAATCACCCTGCTTTAATGATTGGAACGCTTGCCATTACGAATATGGGACTCGACCCAATGACGTTAAAAATCGCTTATCTCGCAAGCGTAATCGGCAGCGATATCGGCTCGCTCCTCCTCCCGATCGGCACGCTGGCTACCCTGTTGTGGATGCATATCGTGCGTAAAGGCGGTGTCAAAATAAGCTGGGGCCAGTATTTAAGAGTCACAGCCGTCGTCATTCCAATAACCGTTATTTTTACGCTGCTCCTATTGTCTTATTGGGTACTCTGGGTATTTTAGACAAAAAAAAGACCTTCCGGAAGAAGGTCCCAAAAAGAGAAGCATGCACCTCATATTTTATGAATCTAATGGAGAAAACGTACGGGTTCTTTAAACCCGGAACAGCCCATAGCCGTCTAGCGGAACGACGGGCTCCGTATCCATCGTCAAGCCCTGCGTGCGGCCATGAAAAGCAACGTCCACAAGCCAGCGCGTGAAGCCGGCAACATTCATCGTCTCCAGCTCCTGCAAGCTGAAGAAGCCTGCCGCATCCACCTCCACTTGATCAGGTGTCGGCTCGCCGCTGATGTATTCCATTTCGAATGCAATATAGATATTATGAATGCTTCTTGGCTGGTCGCGCAGCGCCACGACATTTTTGACGGTCGCTTCAACGCCGCATTCCTCCAGCACCTCTCTTTGAATCGTTGCTTCGATTGGCTCGAACTGCTCAATATAACCGCCAGGATTTGTCCAATAGCCCTTGCCAGGCTCCTGCGCTCTGCGAACGAGCAATATTTTATCGTCCTTGACGATAAGTGCTCCGACACCAATACTGTAGCTGCCCCAATGAACAAAGCTGCAGCTGGTGCACGCTCTTCTCATGGTTCCATCGACGTCGCGGGTTTCCAGCTCATGACCGCAGGTCATACAAAATTTCGCTTCCATCTATCTCCGTCACCTCTGTATTAAACTTATGCCTCATCCGATTATACTGGCTATTTCGGCCGTTGCCTAGCAGGAGGGCAGCAGCTTCCTTGCAAGTTGAGTTTGAAAAACAGATTACAGGACGAGTATAATGCCCTTATGAGCACCATAAGGGAGGAATAATTCGATGCGGTTCATTAGCAACAAGGGGGTAACCGATCCGTCGCTAAATTTGGCGCTAGAGGAATACATTCTGCGCTCGCTGCCTAATTCCGATGACTACCTGCTCTTCTATATCAACGAGCCCTCTATCATCATAGGCAAAAACCAGAATACGGTGGAAGAAATCAACGCACAATATGTGAAGCAAAATAAGCTTCACGTCGTTCGCCGGCTATCCGGCGGCGGAGCTGTCTATCATGATCTCGGCAATTTGAATTTCAGCTTTATTATGAAGGACGACGGTCAGTCGTTCCATAACTTCAAGAAGTTTACCGAGCCGGTCGTCCGCGCTCTTCGAGAGCTTGGCGTAGCTGCCGAGTTGTCAGGCCGCAACGATCTCCAGGTTGGCGAGCGGAAAATATCCGGCAATGCGCAGTTTTCCACAAAGGGTAAAATGTTCAGTCATGGCACGCTTTTATTCGATTCTGAAATTGAAAATGTCGTGTCTGCGCTGAAGGTGAATGCCGAGAAATATGTTTCTAAATCAACAAAATCCATCCGCAGCCGTGTCGCGAATATATCAGAGTTTCTTCAAGCGCCTATGACCGTTGAACAATTCAGGCAGCGCCTGCTGCAATCGATCTTCGAAGGCTCTGATGAAATTCCATACTATGAGCTTACTGAGCAGGACTGGGCAAATGTGCAAAAGCTTGCCGATGAGCGCTACCGGAGCTGGGAATGGAACTACGGACACTCCCCTTCCTTCAATGTGCAGCAGAAAAAACGGATCGAGGGCGCAGGCACCTTCGATATCCGTCTTCAGGTCGAGGAGGGTATTATCGTTGACGCTGTCATTTACGGCGACTTCTTCGGTCGCGGCGACAGCCATGAAGTCGCTGGACAGCTTATCGGTGCCCGATATGAAGCCACAGCGCTGAAGCAGCTGCTCGAGCACATCGATCTGCCGTATTACTTCGGGCCTGTCACGAAGGAAGAATGGCTGGCGCTGCTTTTATAGTAATGCGGATAGAGACCCTCTAGCTAGGCTAAGGGTCTTGCGCTTTTTCACGATACAGTGACAGAGTCGGTGTTGTAAATAAGGGTCGATTAAACGCTTCTGATAAAACCGAGCAAAGTTGCCCATATCTTTCCCTTGTGAGGAATAGCCGTGTACACTCAAATGTTATTTTTTTGACGAATATGCATCATAAAGGGATCATATTGCCGCGGCAACATGACCCTTCGTACGAATAGTGTTACACCATGACAATAACATGCCTTTTTTACATTTTATTTCGACTTTTTCTTTGCTGCCGATCTTCCTTGCTTTTTCGGATCGTTCGAAGGTCGCTCGACATGCTGTGACCCGTTTGGTTTTATTGAATCATCGCCCATACTCACTGCTCCTTTCCTCTGGCTTCCTGTTAGTTATTTGCCATTAATTAAGAAACTATTACTTATCCCAATAATCGATATTCATCACTTAAATAAAGTAATTTGTTCCTTAGCAACGAAAAGGCCATGATTTTCAACAAAAGTTGAAAATCATGGCCTTTTTCAGTACCTGCCAAATTGGCAATACTGTCTCTTTATGAGCTTTGCGCTCTGAAAACCGGATGCAAAACAGGCATAGTATTCTTTAGCTATTGTCTGCCGGATGTATGGGTCCATGCAAACTTTTTTAGGATAAGCCCTCGACCGATTAGTATTCGTCAGCTCCACAC
>NZ_JBMWAM010000041.1:0-2971 GCF_049725345.1 Paenibacillus praedii
TGTCTGCCGGATGTATGGGTCCATGCAAACTTTTTTAGGATAAGCCCTCGACCGATTAGTATTCGTCAGCTCCACACATTGCTGTGCTTCCACCCCGAACCTATCAACCTCGTCGTCTTCAAGGGGTCTTACATACTGGGAAATCTCATCTTGAGGGGGGCTTCACGCTTAGATGCTTTCAGCGCTTATCCCGTCCGTACTTGGCTACCCAGCGGTGCTCCTGGCGGAACAACTGGTACACCAGCGGTACGTCCATCCCGGTCCTCTCGTACTAAGGACAGCTCCTCTCAAATTTCCTGCGCCCGCGACAGATAGGGACCGAACTGTCTCACGACGTTCTGAACCCAGCTCGCGTACCGCTTTAATGGGCGAACAGCCCAACCCTTGGGACCTACTTCAGCCCCAGGATGCGATGAGCCGACATCGAGGTGCCAAACCTCCCCGTCGATGTGGACTCTTGGGGGAGATAAGCCTGTTATCCCCAGGGTAGCTTTTATCCGTTGAGCGATGGCCCTTCCATGCGGTACCACCGGATCACTAAGCCCGACTTTCGTCCCTGCTCGACTTGTAGGTCTCGCAGTCAAGCTCCCTTATGCCTTTGCACTCTTCGAATGATTTCCAACCATTCTGAGGGAACCTTTGGGCGCCTCCGTTACATTTTAGGAGGCGACCGCCCCAGTCAAACTGCCCGCCTGACACGGTCCCCGAACCGGTTTCACGGTTCCAGGTTAGAACTCCGATACGATCAGGGTGGTATCCCAACGTCGCCTCCACACAAGCTGGCGCTCATGCTTCTATGGCTCCCACCTATCCTGTACAGATCGTACCAAAGTTCAATATCAAGCTGCAGTAAAGCTCCATGGGGTCTTTCCGTCTTGTCGCGGGTAACCTGCATCTTCACAGGTATTAAAATTTCACCGGATCTCTCGTTGAGACAGCGCCCAAGTCGTTACGCCATTCGTGCGGGTCAGAATTTACCTGACAAGGAATTTCGCTACCTTAGGACCGTTATAGTTACGGCCGCCGTTTACTGGGGCTTCGGTTCACAGCTTCGGGTTACCCCTAACCGCTCCCCTTAACCTTCCAGCACCGGGCAGGCGTCAGCCCGTATACTTCGCCTTACGGCTTCGCACAGACCTGTGTTTTTGCTAAACAGTCGCTTGGGCCTTTTCACTGCGGCCCCCTCGGGCTATTCACCCTACCGAGGCACCCCTTCTCCCGAAGTTACGGGGTCATTTTGCCGAGTTCCTTAACGAGAGTTCTTCCGCGCGCCTTAGCATGCTCTGCTCGCCTACCTGTGTCGGTTTGCGGTACGGGCACCTTCACCTGGCTAGAGGCTTTTCTTGACAGCCGGAGTACATGACCTTCGCTACTGCAATTTTCGCTCCCCATCACAGCCCAGCCTTATGATCGACGGATTTGCCTATCGATCAGCCTCACTGCTTGGACGGGCTATTCCATCAGCCCGCGTCACTGCCCTTCTGTGTCACCCCATTGCTCATAACGGCTTACGGTGGTACAGGAATTTCAACCTGTTGTCCTTCCACTACGCCTTTCGGCCTCGCGTTAGGTCCCGACTTACCCTGAGTGGACGAGCCTTCCTCAGGAACCCTTAGGCTTTCGGCGGACAAGATTCTCACTTGTCTTTTCGTTACTCATACCGGCATTCTCACTTGAATACAGTCCACCAGTCCTCACGGTCCAACTTCAATCCGTATTCAACGCTCCCCTACCCCTAACACTTCTACAAGTGTAAGTCATAGCTTCGGTGGTGTGTTTAGCCCCGTTACATTTTCGGCGCAGAGTCACTCGACCAGTGAGCTATTACGCACTCTTTAAATGGTGGCTGCTTCTAAGCCAACATCCTGGTTGTCTTTGCAACTCCACATCCTTTCCCACTTAACACACACTTGGGGACCTTAGCTGATGATCTGGGCTGTTTCCCTCTTGACAATGGATCTTAGCACTCACTGTCTGACTCCCGAGTAGCATGTCGATGGCATTCGGAGTTTGACTGGACTTGGTAACCCTTGGCGGGCCCCGCACCCAATCAGTGCTCTACCTCCACGACACTCATTCCTCGAGGCTAGCCCTAAAGCTATTTCGGGGAGAACCAGCTATCTCCGAGTTCGATTGGAATTTCTCCGCTACCCCCACCTCATCCCCGCACTTTTCAACGTGCGTGGGTTCGGGCCTCCAGTGCGTGTTACCGCACCTTCACCCTGGACAGGGGTAGATCACACGGTTTCGGGTCTACGACCACGTACTTCATCGCCCTATTCAGACTCGCTTTCGCTGCGGCTCCGGCTCTCCACCTTAACCTTGCACGTAATCGTAACTCGCCGGTTCATTCTACAAAAGGCACGCCATCACCCTTTTAACGGGCTCTGACTTCTTGTAAGCGCACGGTTTCAGGTTCTTTTTCACTCCGCTCCCGCGGTGCTTTTCACCTTTCCCTCACGGTACTGCTTCACTATCGGTCACCAGGGAGTATTTAGCCTTGGCAGATGGTCCTGCCGGATTCCGACGGGGTTTCACGTGTCCCGCCGTACTCAGGATCCGTCTCGGAGAGTATTTGCTTTCGGTTACAGGGCTTTTACCTGCTCTGGCGGGCCTTTCCAGACCTCTTCGCCTACCAAACACCTTTGTAACTCCATGTGAGACGTCCTACAACCCCAAGGAGCAAGCTCCTTGGTTTGGGCTAATCCGCGTTCGCTCGCCGCTACTGACGGAATCACTTTTGTTTTCTCTTCCTCGGGGTACTTAGATGTTTCAGTTCCCCCGGTATGCCTCTTCCTGAGCTATGTATTCACTCAGTAGTAACTGCCCATTACGACAGCTGGGTTTCCCCATTCGGAAATCCCCGGATCAATGCCTGCTTACGGCTCCCCGAGGCGGTATCGTTGTTCGCCACGTCCTTCTTCGGCTCCTGGTGCCTAGGCATCCTCCGTGCGCTCTTACTAGCTTAACC
>NZ_JBMWAM010000042.1:0-1917 GCF_049725345.1 Paenibacillus praedii
AAGGGGCTGTCCAGAAAGTCAGTGAAAACTGACTTCTGGCAGCCCCGTTTTTGTTGAATTCTAAAAATACGCACAAAAAAACCGTCATTTCCTGTAAAATGAAAGTTACCACACAAACATCTCAGAAAGGGACGGTTTTTATGCGTAATCTTACGACTACTAATGAACAGTATACCATGCAACTGGCACTACCTCTAGGGGGTTTGGAAGAAAAGACGGTTTCTAAAAGAATGCTTGCTCCTACCTTCAAAGCCTACGATAACAAGCAAGTGCACTTAATATTAGATCTTGAGGCACTTATCCCTACTCACCATGTAGCTCGTGTGATTGACGAGATGATTGAAGCCATTCCTGACGAGCAGTTGTTTGCTCATTATGTCGGAGGCGGCCGAAGCTCCTACCATCCCAAATTGATGTTGAAAGTGACCCTCTACGCCTATTCACAGAAGGTCTACTCCTGCCGTGGCATCGAAAAACTGCTGCAAGAAAATGTTCCAGCGATGTGGCTGGCTGCGATGCAACAGCCCGACTTCCGCACCTTGAATGACTTCCGTGGTGTGCGAATGAAATCGCTCATGGACGAGCTTTTTGAAACGATGATCCGAAAGCTCATCGACGACAACTACATCACAATGGAGAACTACTTCTTAGATGGCACGAAGATCGAAGCCAATGCTAACAAGTATTCCTTTGTGTGGAAAAAATCCACGCTACGCTTTGAAGAAAAGCTTAAGGAAAAGGTGCAGGCAACTCTTCAGCATATTCACGCGATCACACAGCAGGAAGCTGGCGAATGCGTGGAAGCAGCGTCAGAAGAACTTCCAGCTCGTTTAGAAGCAGCAGCGGTTACATTAGAGGAAAAGATCGATGAATTAACAGAGCAAATCACAGAGGAAACCAGTAGCGAAGAGCGGAAAGAATTGCGGAAGCATCGCAGTGCTTTGAGGAAGCCACTGAAGCACATTCGTGAGGACTTTCTTCCGCGATTAGCCCAATATGATGGGCAGAAATCCCGCTTTGGTGATCGCAATAGCTTTTCCAAAACCGACCCAGATGCCACGTTTATGCGAATGAAAGAAGACCACATGAAGAATGGTCAACTTAAACCTGGCTACAATGTACAGATGGCTACCGAAAACCAATTTATTTTGTTTTACAGCCTACATCAACGACCGACGGATACGCGCTGCTTCATTCCGCATATGGAGCAACTTGCAGCGTCTTCTTTGCCGATGCCCAAAACCGTAATTGCAGACGCTGGCTACGGGAGTGAGGAAAACTATTTATATGCGATGGGCGAAGAAAAAGAGCCGCGATTCGATTTTCTCATCCCTTATGGCAGCTATATGCACGAACAAACCAAACGCTACAAAAAAGACATGAAGCATGCAAGCAATTGGACGTATGAAGCGTTGGATGATCGTTTTGTTTGCCCGAACGGTCGCTATGTTCCATTTAAGAAGTACCAGACGAAGAAGAATAGCTCTGGTCTGGAGCAAAGCTTCAAGATTTACGAGTGTGAAGACTGCAGCGATTGCCCATTGAAGGCAGCATGCACAAAAGCAAAAGGCAACCGCCAAGTTCACTGGAACACGGTATGGGAAGAATTAAAAGCGAAGGCAAAAACAGCCCTTGAGGATGACGAAAAATCCGCGATCTATGCTCGGCGTAAAGTCGAGGTCGAGAGCGTTTTTGGTCACATCAAGGGCAACCGGTCGTTCCGCAGGTTCTCCTTGCGGGGGCTGGAGAAGGTTTATGTAGAATTTGGGATTGTGGCCATGGCCCACAATCTACTGAAAGTAGCAAGTGCCCGCCTTGCTACTTTCCTGGAAAACCATATGCAAAAAAAAGTTGGACGGAAAACATTACGTTTTTCCGCACAACTTTTTTTGTTTTAGAGACTTATTGGACAGCCCC
>NZ_JBMWAM010000043.1:0-1808 GCF_049725345.1 Paenibacillus praedii
TAATGGAAAGAGGATCCATTCTTCCATCGGATATTTCACGCCCAATCAATACGAACGTATGTACCGTCCTGCTGTGTGATTTTCTCGATTCTATGTGTCTACTCTATTGACAGAGGTACACTTTTGCTATTTCTCGCTGCGTTCTTTCTTCCCCACCATTCTCCAAACCGAAACGAGTAACTACCACTTTTCGCTCTCGTTCATCCAAAATATCTAGGTTTTTGTATATCTTGGATTTTTCAATTTTGAGTTGGACTTTTTCAACCACGTCATCGGCATCTGTCCCAAGAATATCAATTAATGAAATTTCATTACCTTCCTTATCTGTCCCAATAGGATCTTGTAATGAGACATCTTTACTGGATTTCTTTTTGGAACGCAAATGCATAAGGATTTCATTTTCGATACATCTAGCGGCAAATGTAGCTAACTTCGTCCCCTTATCAGGAGAAAATGATTCAATTGCTTTTATTAATCCAATTGTACCGATTGAAATAAGGTCTTCCATATCCTCTTTCGTATTATCAAACTTTTTTACCACATGTGCGACCAAACGTAAATTGTGTTCTATTAGCATATTTCTTGAGTTCTGATCACCTTTGGCAAACAACAGTAAGTGTTTAGCTTCTTCCTCCTCTTGGAGTGGTTGGGGGAAGGCATTGTTTTTAACATAAGAAACGAGCAACGATAACTGCTTTATAAACAATGCGATTGTTGCAAATAACCCAGGCATTTCTGTGATCACCTCCACATGTTGTTCTAAAGAACCGTGTTAATGGCTTTGTGATGGTTCTTTCATATATATGGCTGGAGACTAAAACATGACTGTTACCCCACTTAGAGTTTAAGTATAGAGTCGGATAAGTACGTTTCCTTTACCTGCTCTTTTAAGCAAAAGCTTTTCGGAAAAGATAAAATAATTACGTTGGAGTTTGTTTATAACATTTTGACAATATGAGCAACCAACCGCAAATTATGTTCAATGAGCAGGTTACGGGAACGCTGATTGCCTTCGGCCATCAATTGCAGATGCTTGGCTTCCTCCTCCTCCTGCAGCGGCTGGGGAAAAGCATTGTTTTTGACATAAGAGACGAGCAGAGAAAGCTGTTTAATGAATAGCGCTATCGCTGAGAACAATCCAGGCATTGTACCGTACACCCCCACGTTGTATTACCTAAGTGTAGCCCTCTTGGGCTTCACTAACGGTGAACATTGAAGTCTGTTCTTTACTATATGTGGGCGACGGCCTAGATGTGCATGTACGGCGGATGGACAGCTTAAAATAATGCCAATCTTTATAGACAAAACACGAGCTTCAAACTTAAAAACAGCCATCATTAAGTGAATTGACCCCAAAAAGTTAGACATCTATATTTAGGCAACCTGTTCGGCATGAGTTCGGTATTGTACCGGACTCATGCCTTTTAATTTTGCCTTGATCCGTTTGTTGTTGTAGTAATTCATGTACCGTGCCAACTCTTGCTTGAAATGTTCTAGACTTGCAAATTCATTCAGGTATAAGAACTCCGATTTCAAAATGCCAAAGAAGTTCTCCATGACCGCATTATCATAGCAATTCCCTTTTCGAGACATGCTTTGGGTAATCCCCTTTTTCTTCAATGCATATTTAACGCGATGGTCCCGATTCAAGAGCTCGTCACGATTACGTCGATAGCCATAACGGCCCTTATGTTCCTCGTAGATGCCTTGAATGAGCGACTTCAGTTCTGCTCTGGATCTGGCTTACCCAACTGTTTCACCCAATAATAAAACGTACTGCGAGGGATTTCTGCAAGCTTCAGCAATGC
>NZ_JBMWAM010000044.1:0-1590 GCF_049725345.1 Paenibacillus praedii
TCGTATTATGAGGTCAGCCAGTTATTACTGGTTGACCACTTTATATTTTGGTGGTGTATTTGTCAGTAGCCGGGGCAGATCGGTCGTTCCCCTGGGTACGTAACCCGTCGCTAAAACTGATCGCCCCCTACTTGTAGAAACCATGTTTAAGCTGGTTGAGACGAATAGATCTCGAATAACAAGCGATGTTGTGGAACTATGAGCAGTACTTAGGGGTGCCGGCAATATTTATGAGAGGGAGTGTTTTTCATGAATCCAGTCATTGGCCTAGATATTTCAAAAGGTAAAAGTGATGGACAAGTTTTCTTAGACAAAGGCCAGCCCTTTGGACATCCTTTTTGTTTTCAGCATAACCAAGATGGTCTTATGCAGCTTTTAGACATCATTACTAAAGTGCAGAATAGGGCTGAAAAAGCCCCCATTGTTATCTTGGAGTCGACGGGACACTACCACCAAGCCGTTATTCAGTATTTAGAGGAACACGGCATCTTGTTCTTAGTCGTAAATCCGCTCATTTCACATCAAGCCAAGAAATCAAGTCTACGCAAAGTGAAAACAGATGCGGTTGATGCCTATCGACTATGTGAACTGTATTACAAAGAGGAATTTGAAGACCATAAACAACGTGGCGTTCAACTATTGAATCTTAGACATTTAACCCGTCAGTTTGACTCTCTTACGCAAATGTATGTACAGGTAAAACTGCAGTTCCAAGCCGTGTTAGATCAGGTTTTCCCGGACTACAGAGGTATCTTTGGCGATCTCTATTCAAGAGTTTCGCTACAACTCCTTAAGCAATTTACGACTCCTTCAGACTTTCTATTTGCTGGAGAAGCAAATATTGCCTATGCAATTTCATGCCTCTGTCCAAGTCGCTCTGATCGCTGGGCTGGAGAAAAAGCGACTCTTATCGTTGCAGCTGCTGCAAACAATCCTTTTCAGAAAGTAAGCTATAGCAGCCATCTGATAAGCTTAGCGTTGTACATCGAATTACTCCTTCAGTACCAAGAGCATCTTTCCCAACTTCGAAGTCAGATTGATGCTCTTGCTGAAGGGGTTGAAGCTTATCAGATTATCCAAACGATTCCCGGTATAGGAGGCAAAATCGCTGCAACGATTTTGTCTGAGATCGGGGAGATCCATCGGTTTAATCACGCTAAAAAACTAGTTGCTTTCGCAGGAATTGACCCTAGTGTTTACGCTTCAGGTAAGTTCACAGCGACCAGCAATCGCATCACCAAACGCGGTTCAAAGAAGCTAAGACACGCCCTATATCTTGCCGTACTGTGCGGTCTAAGGAAGACAGGCAGCAAGAGGCTACGTGAGTTTTACGATAAGAAGCGTGAATCAGGAAAGCCTTATCGCGTTGCTCTGATTGCTTGTGTTAACAAGCTTTTACACTGGATTTATGCGTTATTAGTCAAGCAGGAAAGCTTTGTCGACTTAGCTTAATTAGCATATTTTTTATTCAAACGAAAAACCTTCCAGCACTTGCAGAGAAGGTTCTTTAGCACGCCTATCTTTAGTATACTGCCATCGAAAAATTAATTTAAGAGAAAAATGTTGACAACATATTAGCTGGTTTTAGTT
>NZ_JBMWAM010000046.1:0-1388 GCF_049725345.1 Paenibacillus praedii
AATTCATCGGGGGTCATCTTTTTTAATGTCCACTGGTATCTTTCTGAGTTGTAGTAGCTGATATACTCCCTAACTCGAACTTGTACCTCCTCAATCGTCTGGCAGTCGATGAAATCAACCTCGTCTTTCATATGACCGAAGAACGACTCCATAGGGGCGTTGTCCCAGCAGTTACCTCTGCGCGACATCGATTGTTTAAAACCTGCCTCAGCTATGAAATGACGGGTTTTAGGATGTGTATAATGCATCCCTTGATCGGAGTGTATCATGGCCTCCGGATGGATATTCCCTTCCAATCGCTCCAAAAGGCGTTGAAGTGTTCGCTCAACAATAGGAAGTTCAAGCGTGGCTGCCACGCAATCGGCAAGGATCTGTCTGGTGGCACCGTCCTTTACACAGGAAAGGTACGCCCACTGACCGCCTCCATAACGTAAATAAGTGATGTCTGTGAGAAATACTTTCTCGGGCTCACCTTGATCAAAATGGCGTTCTAGCAGGTTAGGGCAAGTCTGGTGTTCGTGAGTTGCCTTAGCCATCTTCCGATATGGGTTAGCCTGCCGTATGACCGCGACTAGTCCTGCCTTTCGCATGAGACGTCGAATCTTCTTGTGATTCATGATGACATGGCTTATTTGCTCAAGACGCATTTTTATGACCAGTGCACCCGCCTTGCCGTTCAGTGCCTCAAAGTGATGTCTGATAAGAACGATGTCTTCTTCGTCAGCCGTTGCTCGAGATTGGCGTAGATCTTCGGTTGCAAGCCATCTGTAGTAGCCGCTCGGACTTACATCCACAAGCTCACACAGATAACGCGTCATGCGTTTTAGGCCATAGGCCCGAATGGTACGGTTGATGATTTCAAAGCGCTCAGCGGCCGTTAGAACTTCTTCTTCTGCCGCTCGAGCGCTTCGACCTTTTTTAGCAAGTCCACCTGCGCTTCAAGCAGTTTGATCTTGGCTTGGGCTCGCTTTAACTCTTCTTCCACGGACAATTCACCAGCCGGTTTTCGACCTGCACTGTTTTTACCGCGCCGTTCAGTAGCCAGCCCTTCTTCGCCGTACAAATCGTTTGTATCGCGCCAGCGCTTTAAGCTTTTTTTCGGTTTTTGATGTCCGATGACATCGAGGTCGAAGCCTGCACGAATAAAAATCTCCGAAGGCAGCTGCCCCGCCTTGTAGGCTTGAAGAGCCTCCAATTTAAACGCAGGCGTGTACGTAATAGCTGATTCCGACGCCTTTTGCACGTTGGGGTTTGCTTCCAACTTTCGTATCTGCTCCTCCGTAAAAACGATTCGTTTCAACTTTCCCATGACCTCACTCCTCTTCCCTGTATCTCGATTAAAACACAAATGACCCACAAGAGGGTCACTTTTTTAAAGTGTCCTTCTT
>NZ_JBMWAM010000047.1:0-1308 GCF_049725345.1 Paenibacillus praedii
TGGAGTGCTACGATAAAAATGCAGTCGAATAACACCCTCGTATGAAATAAAATGAAAGTTAACGAGGGGATGAGCGACTATGAACAGATACGACAAAGCATTCAAAGAAGAAGCGGTAAGATTGAGCGATGAGATTGGACCCAGGAAAGCTGCCGAGCAGTTAGGCGTAGCCTACCACACGTTGCAGGATTGGCGAAAGCGAAGAACCCTACATGGCGACGGCGCACATATCGGGAGCGGACGCGCTTACGCCTCTGCCGATCGGACAGCGCGAGAAATCGAATTAGAAAGAGAAATAAACGAGTTGCGCCGAGCGAATGAAATTCTCAAGGATGCACTCGGTTTTTTCGCAAAAGACCGGAAGCGGTAAAGGCATGCCAGCTCTATGCTTACATCTGTAAACGTCGGGGTCGCTGGACCGTCAATGAGATGTGCGAAGTGCTTGCTGTCAGCGAATCGGGCTACTACCGTAGTTTGAAGCCTACGCCCAAGCAGGAGCGGCAGGAGCGTCTTCTGGTCAAAATCAAAGACATCATTGGAGAATATGAAGACAACCGTAATTACGGCGTCCAGCGTATTCTACTGGCTCTGTCACAAATAGATATGACGACGAGCTACAGCACGGTTTATCGCATCATGAAGAAACACGATCTGCTGAAGAAAGCAAAGCGCTATCCGAACGGGATTACACGCGAGGATGCCGCGGCTCAGAAGAGCGAAAACCTGATTCAAAGAGACTTCAGCTCCTCCACACCCAACGCAAAGTGGCTCTCGGATATCACTGAAGTTCCTTGTTCAGATGGCAAGCTTTACTTGTCTGCCGTAATGGATTGTTTTAACGGCGAAATTGTAGGCCTAGCCATGGACGACAATATGCGCAAGGAGCTATGCATCCAAGCCTTCGAGAGTGCCTGTAAAGCACGAAATGCTCGCGGAATGATCTATCACAGCGATCGAGGCAGCCAGTTCACGAGCCAAGCTTTCCGAGAGAGCCTGGCTAAACGTGGCGCCATTCAAAGCATGAGTGGCACGGGGCGCTGCTATGATAACGCCAGGATGGAGAGCTTTTTTGCTACGTTAAAGAAAGAAAAGTTGTACCAAATTAAAACCGAGCACTATCCGATGGCTCAGATAAAATCCATTATCTTCAGGTACATCATGGTTTACTACAACAGGCACCGGATCTACACCTCTAACCCGGGAGGATGGCCCCCTGCCATTTATCGCGAACGACTGCTGTCAAACGCAGCCTAGCAAGGGGTTTCCACATGAGGGTGTTTTCAAACTGCACTTTTCTTGACTATTCCA
>NZ_JBMWAM010000048.1:0-1124 GCF_049725345.1 Paenibacillus praedii
GTAGTCTAATTCCGAAAATCCGGCTGCCGGTTAAACTAACGTTTCCCTTTAGCGCAAAGACGGCATTCAGTCGTTCTGGCCAAACGGTTAAAATACGCTGTTTTTCGTAAAGATTATTGTGAAAAGCTCGCCGCCTGCTATCGGCGGTTCTTGATTTCCGTGAGGAGCATATCCCATAATAAGACATTCGTATTCTCATTCTTGTCTTCGTTCCTAATCGTTATGGTGAGCTCTTTTGTTCCTAGTACATCCATTTCGAAATAACCGGGTTCAACGCTGTTCATTCTGCTAAAGGTGCTCGTATCCACACTTCGCTCACCTCCGTCTAAGGCGATAATCAACGTACTCTCGCCTTGACTGATGTCGTCCGGAATGCCACTGTAACCGGAGAAGGTCATATATTTCCCATCCAGTGTATACGTGACGCTCACCGATCCTGGGTTCTCTCTGCTAAACAAGTTCACTAGAGGCTTCACTCGATGACCACCGACTTCAAAGCCGGAGAGGCTCGGGTCCCAAGAAATCGAACCGTCCTTCACCGGAAGGCTGTCGATCCCGACTTCCCTGCCCGCCTCGACGCTCCTGGTCTTCGCAATCCAGTGGTTCACTCCTTGGACCGTCGCGATCGTCCCGACCGAGAGGAGAGCCGCCGCAACAAAGATCTTCCCTATGCCCTTCAAGGTATCCTTCGGACGAGGTATCCACCGCTGCGCCATGTACCCAACGGTAACCCCTAGCGCGTTCGTAAGGATATCATCGATATCGAAGCTGCCCAGACCGGTCGCCCACTGCAAAATTTCAAGTAGGGATATCGTAACGATAAACAAACCTAACAATCGGAGAAACCGTATCCGAACCGCCAACGGGACGAACATCCCATACGGTAAGAAGGCTGCAAAGTTCGCAAAGTTATAAAACCAAAACCACGTTATGCCCCCCATCGGGAAGGACAACGGAATGCCGTCAGGGATGAGCTTATATCCATCCGCTCCGTTATGGGCGGTATCGATCCGGCCTAACCCAAAGTACAAGAAATATAACATAACCGCGGTGTAAGCAATCAACGCGATTATGGTAACTGATCGAGCTTTTTCCGCGATCATATGGACACCTTCCTTCTCGTT
>NZ_JBMWAM010000049.1:0-1087 GCF_049725345.1 Paenibacillus praedii
AAGACGGTGGCGCAGGTAGCCCGTGAACTGGGGATAAGTGACAACACCTTATACAGATGGATAGCTGAATATATGCAAGATGGCAAGCAAGCCTTTCCAGGTAGCGGACAACTGAGGCCTGACGACAAAGCCGTGAGAGATCTTCAAAAGCGTGTACGCGATCTAGAAGAGGAAAATGACATCTTAAAAAAGGCGATGCACTTCTTCGCAAAAGACCGGCGCTGATCTATGCATTCATCTACGATCATCGCTTCGTGTGCCGAGTCGCGAAGATGTGTGCCACATTCAACGTTTCCAGAAGCGGATATTACAAATGGACTAAACGTAAAGCAAGTAAGCGAGAAAAATGGCGTAAGAAGTTGGAGCGCCGCATACGACGTATTTTCTTGGACTCACGTCGTTTGTACGGAAGCCCCAAAATCACTAAGGTATCACGCAAAAAAGGCACGACGGTATCAGAAAAGACGGTGGCACGCATTATGAGTGCATTAGGTTTGATCTCCCGTACAGTGAAAAAATATAAAGCTACGACCAACACTAAGCACAATCTTCCGGTTTTATGAGAATGTGCTAAATCGGCAGTTTAACGTGGAGAAACCAAATCAAGCCTGGGTGACAGATATCACCTATGTTGCCACTGATGAAGGCTGGCTCTATTTAGCAAGCGTTATGGACCTTTACAGCCGTAAGATCGTGGGCTTTCACATGGACAAACGGATGACAAAAGAACTGGTCATACAAGCACTAGACCGAGCTTACAATCAGCAACGACCACGCGGTGAAGTTTTACATCATTCTGATCGAGGCAGCCAGTATGCTTCTCATGACTATCAAGCAAAGCTGAAAAAGTATGGCATGAAAGGTAGTATGAGCCGAAAAGGGAATTGCTACGACAATGCTTGCATCCAATCGTTCCATAGTGTGCTGAAAAAGGAGCTCATCTACTTGGAGAAATTCAAGACGCGCAAGCAAGCTCGAAAGCGCATTTTGGAATATATCACATGCTTCTATAATGGAAAGAGGATCCATTCTTCCATCGGATATTTCACGCCCAATCAATACGAACGTATGTACCGTCCTGCTGTGT
>NZ_JBMWAM010000050.1:0-1025 GCF_049725345.1 Paenibacillus praedii
CGTCAAAAAAATGGGAAGCAACATGGCACCGTCTTCACGTTATTCATTCCTAGACGAACGGGGAAGGGAAGCAGAACTATTGGATTGAGATG
The DNA here is from genome assembly GCF_049725345.1 of Paenibacillus praedii. Taxonomy (NCBI): domain Bacteria; kingdom Bacillati; phylum Bacillota; class Bacilli; order Caryophanales; family Paenibacillaceae; genus Paenibacillus; species Paenibacillus praedii. The sequence goes on from NZ_JBMWAM010000050.1 coordinate 93, forward strand.
CTTCAACGGGACACGTTAGTTGAATAAAATCTTTGTTGAGCAGGCGCAACAGTAGCCTGCTCTTTTTATTAAACTAACGGGCAGGATAACGAAGTACGATACCAAAGTCTGGTACTAGAAAACCATAAAAACTAATAAATCACTGAAAAAGTTGTGCCCTGACTATGATAAATAAGAGGTGGAATATGAAGCACTGTTCTAAATGTCAAAGCATAAAAGTCAAACAGATGAGTTCATTTCATACAAGACTCTTACTCTCCATCTACTTATTTTTGAATTTTCACTTTTTTACAGGTGCCATTGACTATGGAGCATTGATTGCATTAATTCCTTTTATTATCCCTTATTCACACAAATGCTCTGACTGTAATACAACATTTTTTGGATTGCCCAGAATTAACTTAAATAACTTTTGGGTAGGGAGTAATCCTGATATTTATTTGCTTGCAATGTCACCTTCAATACTTATAATTACACTCTTAATACTGAACTTTCCAAATACAGGACTAGGACGTATACTTTATTTACCAAATATATACTTTCTTAATAGTGTGATTGTCCTTATATAATTATTTAAATTTAGAAAACGTAATGGAACATCAAACTTTATATCATGGGTATTGTTATTACTAGTAACTGTAATTCTTTCTGTATGGTTTTATCCTCAGGAATATGGTGAAGGGATATTAAAAAGGATTTTTGCCTAACAACTCGAATCGGGTTATGCTTCGAAGCGAGTAACTTCATTTAACAATGTGCTCACGCATCGGCAGACAAGGCGCCTCGGTCCCAGAAGTAAAGTCGGAGAAGTGAATGTCTGGACACACCAGCACCATCAAACCGCATCGCATCATTAAACTAAAACCAGCTAATATGTTGTCAACATTTTTCTCTTAAATTAATTTTTCGATGGCAGTATACTAAAGATAGGCG
>NZ_JBMWAM010000051.1:0-695 GCF_049725345.1 Paenibacillus praedii
GCAGACCAGTTTAAGGTTTCCTATCAACAAGTGTACCAATGGGTGAAGAAATTCCAAGATGGAGGTCAGGATGCGTTAAAGGATGGCCGTGGCCGAAAGAAATTGCCGGAGGAGTTAACTGAAGCGGATCAACAGAAACTCGAAATGAAGAAGCTGCAATATGAAATGGAGCGACTTCGGGCGGAGAATGCGTTTTTAAAAAAGTTACGGGATATTCAAAGGAGGCGAAGCTAAGTCAGTATCGTCAGGAGAACATCTACCTTGCCATTCAGGCACTGCGGGAAGAAGCATCTATGAGCATTCAGCTTCTCTGTGAAATTGCAGAAATACCGCGCTCAAGCTATTACAAGTGGCTGAATCGAAAGCCTAGTTTTCGAGAGCAGGAGAATGAGGAGTTGACCCAGGTTATGATGTCTATTTATGAGAAAGTCGATCGTACATTTGGATACCGTCAATTAACCCTGCATATGCGTCGCCAAACAGGAAAAGCAATTAATCACAAGCGTGTGTATCGTCTCATGCGGATAGAGGGAATTCAGTCCGTTATTCGTAGGAAGAAAAAAAGATACGCACAATCTACGCCGCAGCAAGTCGCTGAGAACGTGCTAAACCGCGAGTTCTATGCAGATGCACCTAATGAGAAATGGTTAACCGATGTAACGGAATTCAAGTACGGTAATGGGCAGAAGGCGTAT
>NZ_JBMWAM010000052.1:0-638 GCF_049725345.1 Paenibacillus praedii
AAGAAGTTCTCCATGACCGCATTATCATAGCAATTCCCTTTTCGAGACATGCTTTGGGTAATCCCCTTTTTCTTCAACGCATATTGATACTGCTTCATCTGATAGTGCCAGCCTTGATCTGAATGCAGGAGGAGCTTATCCTCCTCGGATAAGCATTCAAAGGCCTGGTTCAGCATATCAGCGACCAAAGAGTAGGTGGGACGAGATCCGATGGTGTAGGTGATGATTTCGCCGTTAAACAAGTCCAGCACGGGTGAAAGGTACAGCTTCTCACCAAACAATTTAAACTCCGTGATATCGGTAACCCACTTCTCATTTGGCTTTTGCGCCTTAAACTGACGATCAAGTACATTCGGCGCTATATTACCTACAGTCCCTTTGTACGAACGGTATTTCTTGATCCGAACCATGCATTTTAATCCTAGTTCTTTCATGATCCGCTGCACTTTTTTATGATTAACGCGATGGTCCCGATTCAAGAGCTCGTCACGAATACGTCGATAGCCGTAACGGCCCTTATGTTCCTCGTAGATGCCTTGAATGAGCGACTTCAGTTCTGCATCTGGATCTGGCTTACCCAACTGTTTCACCCAATAATAAAACGTACTGCGAGGGATTTCTGCAAGCTTCAGCAATGC
>NZ_JBMWAM010000053.1:0-626 GCF_049725345.1 Paenibacillus praedii
AGGTAGCCGTATCGGAAGGTGCGGCTGGATCACCTCCTTTCTAAGGAAATACCCGAACCCGATGAGGTTCGGATAAACATGGCAGTTTATCGCTTACTCGTTGTCAGTTTTGAAAGACTAATCGTCTTTCAACCGCATCATCCGTTTGGTGGCGATGGCGGAGGGGAACCACGCGTTCCCATACCGAACACGACCGTTAAGCCCTCCAGCGCCAATGGTACTTGGACCGCAGGGTCCTGGGAGAGTAGGACGTCGCCAAGCGGGTTGCCATGCAAGCAAGTTGCCAACTTTTAGTGGTTGATCGTAACAAGCAAGCATGATAATCTAATACTCCTGCCGCGTTAAACGGCACGGAACAACTTGCACCTTGAAAACTGGATAACGAAAGAAAAGAAATGCTGAAACATCCTTTAGCTGTTCATTAATTTGTTAGCGAAAGGTGTTCGAGATTACAGTGACATCTTTTCGTTTTATTTCTACCGCTTAATGTCTATTGAGATGAGAGAAATAAAATGAAAAAGGCACGTAAGCCGAATCACCTGAGCAAATGGTTAAGCTAGTAAGAGCGCACGGAGGATGCCTAGGCACCAGGAGCCGAAGAAGGACGTGGCGAACAACGATACCGC
>NZ_JBMWAM010000054.1:0-618 GCF_049725345.1 Paenibacillus praedii
GTTCTGCTTCCCTTCCCCGTTCGTCTAGGAATGAATAACGTGAAGACGGTGCCATGTTGCTTCCCATTTTTTTGACGTAATCCGTTGTTCGTAGATAGTCAATTTGTCTCCTGACGTGAAAAACGGAGTGGGACGTACAATCAGTTTGATTAAATTTTCCACGCCATACGGAGCAACTAAAGTCACTTCACCATTCGAATTCAGATAAACTCCTATTGCCGTACAGACTTCAGGGAAGTGTGCCAACCCATCAGCCGTTGAAGTGTAGGGAACATGGCCGCTTTTAATGTGTATTCGTGCCTGATTTTTCACAGACCAAGGAACCGACAAATCCAATTCTCTAAGAATTCGCTCATACTCTTTTTCGGTGGATTCGTCGGTGCTTTCGGCGTCAAAATACACAACGTCCACGTCTGGCAAACGTGTCTCTTTAAACCCGTGGAGATAATCCCAAACCTTGGAGCGAACAAAACCTGCACATACACACCAATCGGGCAATCCCAATGATTTAACGATTCGAAGTATGTTCATCGTTCGTTCGTCATCTCTAATCAAATTAACAATATCTTGTTGTAGCACTGTAAAACTGTACCTCCCAGCTGTTAAATACCCGTTAAA
>NZ_JBMWAM010000055.1:0-600 GCF_049725345.1 Paenibacillus praedii
CCGATCCATCGCTTGTTTTGCATTGCTGGAAATCCGCTCAGCTAACTGGCAGGAATGTTCAATAAAACAATTTTGGTTAAAGGGTAAGCGTGGTAGAATATGTTAACTGATCGGGGAGGAAATATGGAAATATCAATCCGAAGTGCTCATCAAGATGACTACGAGTCTTTGTTACCTTTGTTCAGGCAGGTTCATGATCTACACGTTTTTGAAAGACCCGATTTGTATAAAGAAAACCTAACTCCAGTCGGGAAAGAATTCTTCTTTAGCCAGCTAATTGATCTCAAACAGCATATTTTTGTTGCTACCATAGGCTTAGAGATAATCGGAGTAGTTGCGACGAAGGAAGAAGACATAACTGAAAATTCATTTATGAATGCGAGAAAGATATTATATGTAAATAGTTTGTGTGTTTCTGAAACGTGCAGAAATAAGGGCGTTGGAAAGAGACTTATGCAATATGTTATTGATTTCGGAGGAAGCCTGAAGGTTGATAGTATTGAATTAGGGGTATCGGAGAAAAATGCTTCTGCAATTTTATTTTATGAATCATTCAGAATGACAACGAAGAGTAGAAAAATGGAGTTTAGGTTGAACTAA
>NZ_JBMWAM010000056.1:0-549 GCF_049725345.1 Paenibacillus praedii
CAACTGGTTCAACAAGCATCGCATCCATGGAACCTTAGACTATATGACGCCTGTTCAATATCGACAAGAAGCCCTTAAAAAAGTTGTCTGATTTACTGTTGACAATCCAACGGTATGCAAAGTGTTAGACATCGACATTCAGGAGTTAATAGAGGTGGAGTAGCCTCTCACTATAGTAATCGTTCTATGTACGTAAAAGTTGCGAAAAATTTAAAAAGCAAGGGAAAAGCGAAGGTAAGGTATTGGCGGATGAAAATGGTGGTAACTGTTGATATTATGATTATTTTCAGGAGAGAGAATACATTAAATAGGGCATACGTTTTAAAGTAATTTGTACGCAGTGTATATTTGTTAAAACATCATATAGGGCTTACCAGGATTATCCCTCCTAAATGAATAACAAGCGGTTTATTCGACACTCCACCCCGAAAGTAAAAACTCCCCTTAACCATATATGTGAACTGTGACCCATAAGAAGGACACTTTAAAAAAGTGACCCTCTTGTGGGTCATTTGTGTTTTAATCGAGATACAGGGAAGAGGAGTGAGG
>NZ_JBMWAM010000057.1:0-529 GCF_049725345.1 Paenibacillus praedii
ATGGAGCGGAAGACGGGAATCGAACCCGCGACCCTCGCCTTGGCAAGGCGATGCTCTACCGCTGAGCCACTTCCGCATAAAAATGGCTGGGGATTCAGGGATCGAACCTGAGAATGACGGAGTCAAAGTCCGTTGCCTTACCGCTTGGCTAATCCCCAACAATTATTTTAAAACTCGTTTTTTAAAATGGGGCGGACGAGGGGAATTGAACCCCCGAATGTCGGATCCACAAACCGATGCGTTAACCACTTCGCCACGACCGCCACGTTCAAATATTCAATTGGCAGGGGCAGCAGGAATTGAACCCACACCAAAGGTTTTGGAGACCTTTGTTCTACCTTTAAACTATGCCCCTAAGGTAAACTGGTGGAGGATGATGGATTCGAACCACCGAACTCAGAGAGAGCAGATTTACAGTCTGCCGTGTTTAGCCACTTCACTAATCCTCCATGTGGTGCCGTCGAGAGGACTTGAACCCCCAACCTACTGATTACAAGTCAGTTGCTCTACCAGTTGAGCTACAACGGCA